>JBAXAD010000011.1:0-38530 GCA_037142715.1 Paludibacter sp.
GCTTAAAACGCAAATTTATTGCATATCAAGCTTTTACATGGTAGTCTCGCCGGGAATCGAACCCGGATCTAGTGTTTAGGAAACACTTGTTCTATCCGTTGAACTACAAAACCGTTATTTTAGGTGTGCAAAATTACGTTTTTTAAAGCACATATACAACCTAAGCGCAATGCTAAATAAACAACTGGGAGATATAAATGATGAGCAAAAATAAATTCTTTGTGGTTTGGGAGGGCAAAGAACCTGGCATTTATCATTCGTGGGAAGAATGTAAACGTCAGATTCATGGATATGGTGGTGCTATCTACAAAGGATTTTCCACCGAAGCCGAAGCGCGCGAAGCCATGGTTTCACCTTGCTGGGATTTTATTGGGAAAAATGCAAAGCCCAAACTGCCGAGCGCCGCAGATATTGCAAAATATGGAATGCCCGACCTCGAAAGTCTTTCAGTGGATGCAGCTTGCAGTGGAAATCCAGGTGTGATGGAATATCGAGGTGTTTATTCCAAAACTGCAGAAGAGATATTTCGACAAGGGCCATTTAAAGAAGGAACAAACAACATAGGGGAGTTTTTGGCACTAGTACATGGATTGGCTTTTTTAAAGCAAAAAAACAGCCCGCTACCACTTTATACTGATAGTAAGACCGCCTTGGCATGGGTAAGATTGAAAAAGGCGAATACACTTTTAAAAAGGAACGAAACCAATGCAGTACTTTTTGATTTGGTAACTCGTGCTGAAAGCTGGCTCAAAGAAAACACTTACAGTACTCAGATTTTAAAATGGGAAACTGCGGTGTGGGGTGAGATTCCTGCTGATTTCGGGAGGAAATAAACTGCTTTTATAAACCAACTATCTATAAACTAGTTGGTTGTTCTTCTTTTAACACTATCATAATTAGTGTCAATAAGCCAAAAATCACCGGATATCCTTGAAAAGTAAGTACTATTTCTGTATTAAATTGAGCAGCAATAATAAACATCAATAAAAAAGATAGAAATCTACGACCATTTTCGGCTAAAACCAAAGGTGCTGTTATTAAATAGATTAATAGAAATATGCCTATTATCCCGAATTCCATATAAGTTTGTAGAAACTGATTTTGACAATGCAATATCTTATTTTCTTTCCAACCTACTTTATATTCTTTGGGTAAAAATTTATCAAAAGAGACATCAAACTCTTCTTGAGCGCGGCTAGCTCCATATCCTATCAAAGGTTGATTTTTAGCAACGTCAATGGCGGCATTCCAGATTGGGGCATGTGGATCATTTTTTAATTCTAAAGGAGTCAACCGTTTATGACTACTTATTAAAATCCACACTACAAACGGAGCAAAAAGTATAAGAATATAAACATACAATTTACGTAACCTCCATAGATTGACTCCAATTATCAATAGTAACATGCTCATACATGTCAACAATCCCATTCTACCTTCAGATATTAGCAAAATATATATTATCAGAATCGCTGCAATTATATAAAATGGGAATTTGACTTTTTTATATTTTAAGCTTTTAACTTTAAAGAGGTAATACCAACAAAAGACGAGAGAAATATTAAGATAGACATTAAAAACCAAGTGTGAGTTTATATGTATTATTCGCAAATGATTAAATAATGCTGCACGTTCGGGATTAACAATAAATTCCTTAATTCCTACTGCGCCAAAAACTAAAATTAAAATGACTATTACCGAACTCACCACAAATGCGTTTGCAATGTATTCTAATTTATATAATTTATTAACTCCAAAGAATCCCACTACAGCATAACCAAATAATGCTAAACGTAACTCGACAAACCGTAGGAAGTATTTATTTGAGTTTTCAAAAGGATGATAAATAAATATTAGTAGGAAAAACAACAACATAATTAAAAAATAAATTCTCACCTTATCCAACTTAATATTCTGCCATTTACGATCAAGAAATATCTCCAAAAAGAAACTTATAAAAAAGAAATAAAAGCCTATCTGTTGTACGCTAGTATAACAAATAGAAGCAGCAGCAAGGTATATACATGAAATGAGATTTATGTAATTAATTAAAATTGAAATTTTCTTTTGGAGCATATATTTATGGTATAGTATTGAAATAATGGTTTTTAAGGAGAAACGATTTTCAATCGTACTTCCAAAAGGCTTTCAAGCAATAAATCATTTTGCGGATTTTGCTCCTTTTTTTAAATAACAAAAAATCTTCTCTGTTCTGCCAAAAAAGAATGACTCTTTTAATCCTCATAATGAGTGATTTACGAGTATAACTTAAGGTCAAGAATTCAAGAATCCTTTTTTCATTCACTAGTTTGGGATTGATGTGCTCTGCAAAAAAGCTAATTCTGATCCTAGTTTCGTTCAGGATGTTATACGTCTTCACTTTTTTATCACTTTTTTTGACACCATATCCTCCTACGGCATTTGAAATATGTTGCCTATAACCTACAAGTGGTTCGGGAATATATTGAATAACAGAATGTTGCGATGCGCAAAATGCCAACCACCAATCATAATGAATATCAGCCGGAAAAGGCAACGCATAAACTAACATCTCTCTTTTAAACAATACAGTATGCCCTGAAATTCCATTAAACAAGGTGAAGTTCAAACAACTTGAAGTTGTTGTCAAATTTCTTTTATCTGAAAACTTAACACCCAGCAAGTTACCATCCTCATCAATATATTCATTATCAGAATAAATCATCAATCCATCACCAATACTATTTACAAGTTTTGAAATTTTACTTGCATACCAGATGTCATCTTGATCGGATATGGCTATTAAATTATTGTTGCATAATGTAATCGCTTTTTCGTAGTTTTTTATAAAGCCTAGATTGATGTCATTTTTAACGGCCTTGAAAACTGAATATTTATTTGCATATTCATTCAAAATACTCCAAGTTGAATCCGTGGATCTATCATCTACACAAACTATTTCAGCAATGTTCTCATATTCTTGATTCAAAATACTGTCTAACTGCTCTCTTAAAAACCTTTCTCCATTGTAAGTACATAATGCTATGGATACTGCAGGATTAGATGTTTTGAAATTTTTCATTTACTGATTCAGGAGTATTATTTTAGATTGACTTTAATAAAGATTTTAAGGTTTTGTAAAAGTACCAAAAATGGCGGAATGCATAACCTTTTACCGGAATTCTAAACAGTTCTATATTTCTGGCTGTCATATTGTTGCCTTTTTTAGTTGTTACACCAAACTTATACCCAACTTGTTCAGCAATTTCGAGAACTTCGTTATTATAACTACCAAAAGGATAGGCAACTGAATATATTTCATTCCCGAGTTCAGTTTCTAAAATTTGCTTTGACAAAAGCAGTTCAACTTTGATTTCACTCTGGGTCAATTGCGGCAAATGAACATGATTGCATAAATGAGATCCTATTTCAACGCCATAATTAGTCATTTCCAAAATCTGATCTTTTGTCAGGATATTCAATGGATCAATGTTTTCGTTGAGTGGCCAGACCACATTTCTTGCTCCAATTGATTTTGCAACGACATAAATAACAGCTTTAATACCGTATTTTTTGAGAATTGGAAACGCATTAAAGTAAAGCGATTCGCAACCATCATCAAATGTCAACATCACATTTTTATTGTTTATATCGTAATTATCTTTTACAATATCCACAAACGTTATAAATGTAAATCCACACTTTATCAATCTCTTGACTTGCCATTCGAAATGAACAGGATTTGTATATAAGCCTTTTATTCTTGTATTTACACTCGGATTTTTAACGAAATGATAATATAGTATTGGAATATCTTGTTCCATTCAAATTCCCTCCATTAATTTCACGTATTGATCAATGCTTTTTTCAATGGTAAATTTATTCATTAAATGCTTGTGTCCATTTTTCCCCATATCAATTGCAATTGCAGGGTTTTTCAATAAATAATTTATTTTTTCAGCCATTAAGACTATATCCATATTTGGAATCAAAAAACCAGTTACATTATTTATAATTATTTCATTTGCAGCAGTATGATCAAAAGCGATACATGGAATTTTTAGTTTCATTGCTTCCAATAAAACCAATCCAAAACCTTCCCATCTCGATGGAAGAATTAGTATTGAACATTGTAGAAGTAATTCTTCAACTTTGTTTGAAAACCCAAGAAAATTTACAGAAGTTTTAATTTCAAGTTCGTTGGATAAACGTACTAAATTATCTTTTTCTTTTCCATCGCCAATAATCCAAAGTCGGGCATCCAGTTCAGATTTCAAGACTTTTTTCATCACGTCTAAGGCAATGTCAACGCCTTTTTCATGAGATAATCGACCAATAATAGCGATATTTTTGGTTCCACCTTTCGCCTCAATTGATGTTATCGGATTTATTCCATGATAAATTACTTCGGGTTCTGTTTTAAGGAGTTTAGCAATGTTTGTTACACTCGCCTTTACATAATTTGAATTTACAATCACATTTGTGACAACATTTGAAAATAAATAACGCTTCAACGGCTTCATTCGCATGGGTGAAGGAATGCCACGTGTAAAAAACACTTTAGAACAGCCACTCGATTTTAAAATTAATCCAACCGTTTTCAGCTCCAAAGAACTATGAAGTACAATTACATCAGGTTTAATTTCTTTAATTTGCTTTTGTATCTTTGATAATTGATAGAAATTCAAAAAAGATAATTTGTTGATTTTGAAAGGATATGTTTCGAAAAAGTTTTTTTCCGCCTTAATTCTCAATTCACTTTGGGTATTGGAAAGAAGAATGATAGAATGATTTCGAGCCCTTAGTTCATCCATAACTTGATATGTCCAGCTTTCGCCACCACCCCAAAACTGAATAAAATTTACAAATAATATCTTCATTTCCTTAACAATCAAGTAACTAAGTATTTTATGCCACTTTCTAAATTTGTGGTTACTTTCTAAACAAATATTTCGGACAATTAAACAATCGAATAATGAAAATGCGGAATTTCAAGTTTCTTATAGCATCCAGATATCCAATTCTATTTGCGTAATAAGTAATTTCGGAAATAATTTCTGTTATCTCAAAACCTTTACGAACCATTTTTTTTGTTAGTTGTAGAAGCTTTATTTTCTCTATTTTATTTATTTCATGTCGTTCATTTTCAGTTACATTCAGTCCAATTACAGGTAAGAAATTTTCCCATTTCTTATAAATAGAAATCAAATTTCTAAAATATAAAATATCTGTTTTCCCTTTTGAAAAATGCTCTAGTTGAATATCGTAAATAACATAGTTTACATGACCGGCAATGGATGCCTGAATCGAAATATCATAATCATAACCATGGAACCCTTTCAGATTTTCGTCAAAATATATTTTTTCAGTAATTTCCTTTCGCATACTTAAAAATATACCATCCAAGGTTATTGAAGACCGTTTTGAAAGCGTATAATTTTCGGGATGCAACAATAGAACTGTTTTATTTTTCTTTAAATCTGTTTGAATAATGTTTTGACTAGGTGAAATTAATGTCGCCCATGAAGCTGGTACTTTTGTAAGCAAATCTCCCCCAGCAACTCCAAGAATTCCCGTTTTGGGGTCTTGCAAATGCGCAATTACATTTATACCCCAATTATTCGAATGAAAAAGTACGTCCTCATGTATAAAACAAAGATAAGGAAATTTGCTTTTAGTAATACCTAAATTATAAGCCGCGAATATTGAGTATTTGTTCTCTGAATTATCAATATGAACTAGCTCATAATCAACACCTATTGTGTGTTCTATGTTGTTTTTAAGATCTTGCGAGAGCGTTTTGTTTCTTGAACAAATAATGATTGAAAGCATAACTGCATTGAAATTTCGTGCTAATTATTCCTGATATTTTTGGGTTATTTATTTATACCATAAGGAGTGAAAGTTACATTATTTTGGTAATTTTCATTATATAATTGAATATTTATTTCGTTAAATGGCCCTAAAGGTTTATGGTACATGTGATAAACTGTAACATAAAATTTCTTTGAAACAAGTTTAACTCCATTATTTCTAAGTCTGTTTTCCAAATCTGAATCTTCGCCCATGCCAGGGTAAATAAATCGTTCGTCAAATCCATTAATTTTCAGTAAATCATCCTTCCATGCTGAAAAATTACAACCTAAAATACCTTTATTTTTATCTTTCAAAAATACCTTTCTTATATTTTTATTTTTTATTCTAATTAAATGTCTAAATCGTGTTTGTTCTTTTCCGTAAACACTCGGCAAAAGCAATTTTATAAATAATGAACTGTGGAAATATCGGTTCTGTATTCTAGCCACATCCATTTGAGCTGCAATCTTTTTAGTAAGAGTTACCCTTCGTCCACAAACTACTTGATTCGGAGTTCTACTATTCAAATGCTCTTCTATAAACCGTTTATGAGGGATACAATCTCCATCTATAAAAATAATATAATCGGTTTCAGATGCAACAATTGCCTTGTTTAAAATGGTGTTTTTCTGCCAGCCATCGTCTTCTTGCCACAAGTGTTTAACTTGAAATGAAGCATTATTAATCAACGACTTAACATCCTCTACAATTTCAGCTCTCGAGCCATCATCGGCAATAATAACCTCAAAATCACGACTACTTTGAAGTTCTAAACCCGCAAATATTAATCTTAGGAAGTCAATTCTATTGTAGAAAGATATGATTAATGTTACTGATTTGGGCATAATTTAGTAGGTAAAATTAAAAAAATGATAAACTCGAAAAAATGATAGAAACAAGTATTTATGATGTAGCTATTACAAAAATATATAAAAATAGTCAGATATATGCCATTAAACACATTTTTAACTACCGGCAGATTGTCTAAGCAACTACTTGTCAGCTAATTACAAAAATAATTTATGATTAGTTATTGTCAACCTTAGTAAATTCCATTCTCAGCATAATATCTTTTTGGAAAGGTAATATTAGGAACCTCCTCATCTGAATGTGGTACTGGACCTGAACTATGATATAAATGATATTGTAATGCTTCGTAAGTAATTCTACGAGTTTTATATCCCTTCAATTTAAAGCGTTGACTCAAATTTATGTCTTCCAATCCTCTACCGATAATATCCTCATTATAACCATTTATATCAATAAAATCTGATTTATATAGTGAGAAATTTGACCCAAAAGCCCAATAATCCTTTGCCACAGAATTTATAATTCCAAATATAAACGTGAAATAAAATCCACGTTTACGTTCTTTAAATGTAAAATACTTCCACCAAAACGAAAGTTTTTCAAAAGTCTTTTTCTTAATCAGGTCAATGCTAATTGATTTGCTTAAAACTTCAGTCAACATCATTCTACGACCAGAAAGCACCGTACCCAATTTACGTCTTTTATAATGACGAGCAATAAATTTATGATGCAAAAGACAATCGCCGTCAATAAATATCAAATAATCAGACTTACTAATTCTCACTGCTTGATTGACAATAATAGTTTTCCTAAATCCATTGTCCTCATGACTAGCATGTTGTATTGGATGTCTGAATCTGTTGCTAAAATCCAGAACTATTTTTTGAATCTCCGCACTAGCACCATCTTCGGCAATAATTATTTCAAAATCTATAAACGTTTGATTTAATAGAGAGTAAAGAACTTTCTCTAAATAATCAAATTGATTATAACAGGCGATTATAAAGGATACTTTCGGGTTATTATTGATTTCCATACCATAGATTTTGTTACTAAATGCTTCTATAAAAGTTCATTAATCTATCAGCGATTTTGTCATCTGTAAATTTTTCAGCATGAATCAAACCTTCCGATTTCATTGTCTCTTGAAGTTTTGTATCGGACAAAACTTTCAAAATGGCAGCTCCAATTTCTTCTGCATTTTGTGGATGAACATATAAGCTGGATTCACCTCCGGTTTCCTCGAAACAGCTTCCTGTAGAAGTGATTACAGGAGTTTCGCTACACAATGCTTCGAGAATAGGAATGCCAAATCCTTCGAAAATTGAAGGATAAATGAATAATTGTGCCATTTGATAAATGGTGGGTAAATCAACAGTTTCAACTTGATGCAAAAAATGAACTTGATAACTTATTTTCAACTTCTCGGCTAAACTTTTCAATTCCTTTGTATAGTCTGTTTCTCGTCCTACTAAAACTAATGGAGTTTCAATTTTCTCATTGGCAATGGCTTCGAGAATAGCTGAAATATTTTTACGAGGTTCTATTGCACCTACAAATAGCAGATAATCAGTAGGTAAATTGTATTTTGATTGAATTCTTGTTTTTTCTTCTGACGTTGCTTTTTGTCTAAAAATATTATTGCAACCTTGATAAATAACTTCAACCTTTGAAGGGTCAGAGTTGAAAAATTCGATAGCATCTCTTTTTGACTGTTCGCTGATGGCAATAATTCGGTCTGAAATTTTGCAACTTCGCAAGTTTTTTAAGGTGAATACTTTGCGATAAGAACTCGGATATAATTCGGGATAACGAACGAAAATAGCATCATGAAAAGTAATTACTTTCTTGACCGCCAATTTTTCAATACCAATGGGTAATTCTTGACTTAATCCATGGAAAATGTCATCACCAAGTCGCTCAATATCAGCTTTCATTCCATAGCTGCGCCAAACAGAAGACGGTAGAAAATTGTAAATTCCAGCAGGTTGAATTATCTGTGTGTTTTTTGGATTTATTGGGAAATCTATTTTGATTTTTGGCGTAAATAAATCATATTGGTTCTCGGGATAATACTGATTCAGGATTTTTATCAAATCCCGACTGTAATTCCCAAGTCCACGATGATTGCAAAATAAACGTTTGGCATCAAAACCTATTCTCATGATTTATAGTTTGTTATTTTCTTGTTGAGAAAAATTTTGCACTGTATTTTTTTATTTTTTCAATGGTTTCCTGTTCGTCCAAATTGGTAGCAGCAGCATAGAATTTTGCTATTTTTGTTAAAACCTCAGGATTGTCAGATAACCGGTTGAAGTTTTTATATCGCATTTCAGTGCTAATAACTTTTGGAAATTGCATTCGGTTAATGTCAATTGCTGTAAAATGGACATTCTTTGCGTCCTTTTTATACAACATATTTCCTGGTGAAATGTCCAAGTGCAAAACTCCATTTTGGTGTAAATTTGCAATATACAACGCCAATGCATTCAATAAATCGTCATCAATTTGTATTCCGTCCATCAAATCTCTTATGATAGAAAAATCTTTTTCGTAAATGGAAAATAAATATCCATGCGTTAGCAATCCGCACTTAAATTCCTCAATATAAGCTATTGGCGCAGGCGTTTCAATGCCAAGTTCCAATAGTTTCAAAGCATACTCATAAGACCGTTTTGCTTTGGATGGACGAAAAAAGGTGTAAGCTATCCTGTTAATAATATGTGGTTTCTTGTATTGTTTCACAACAATGTTATAACCATCAACTGAATAGCATTTCAGTATATTTCTTTCTTTATAAATCAATTCTCCCTCATTACTGAAAATATTTGGTAAATTTTCAACAAATGATTTTAAAGAGCTATATTTCTGATTAACAACTACTTTCATTTTTCCTTGTTTCCGGCTAACATGTATTTAATCTCAACATGTATATCTTTTAGCAACACATTAGCCTCACTTCCCCATTTGTCTTTTATCTCTACAAAATTATCAATATCCACGAATGGAATTGGTTTTGCTTTGGTAGTTAATCGTCCAAAATGGTGCACGTAAATGCCCATTATGTTGCTGGCAGGCTGAATGTCGCCTACTTCAATATGTCTTTTCTTAGTTTTCAAATAGATGTCAAAATCAGCACTTTGTATTCTTTCGTCCCAAAGCCCAATGATATCGAGCGCTTTTCGGGTACAAATTACGCACGAGCCCGAAAGCCCTTCACGAATTTCGTCTTTATACTTTGCGGCCCAGTTTTTTGACCAAGTTTCCCAGTCGCCATACATCCATTTTTGCATCCAACGCAATGCAAATGAATGTGTTCCAAACAAGGTATGTATTGGATTTTTCACA
This sequence comes from Paludibacter sp., assembly GCA_037142715.1. Classification (GTDB taxonomy): domain Bacteria; phylum Bacteroidota; class Bacteroidia; order Bacteroidales; family Paludibacteraceae; genus Paludibacter. The sequence goes on from JBAXAD010000011.1 coordinate 9,994, forward strand.
TGCTTCCATCTTCTTTTGATGGGATGAATATCCTCATTTTCTTTTTCAATAGAATCGTTGCAACCAAAACCGCAGACATCCAATTTGTGTCTTTTCATCGACTCCAACAATCTCACATCCCAATCAGGACTTACTATTATATCGTTGTTGAAAAATGCAAGTACATCATATTTTGCAATGCTAATGCCTTGATTTTGACAGTATGGATAGGAATAATTCTCAGTGTTTTGGATAACTGTGGCACCATGTTTTCTGTATAATTCCTGACTGCCATCCGTAGACACATTGTCGATAATTATCAATTCGTAACTATTGCGAGTATATTTCTCGAGCGTTTCAAGAAATAACTTATTCATTTCATATTGATTGTGAACTGCAGAAATTATACTTATCATTTTGAAATAGTTAAGTTTGAATCACTTTTTTCTGAAGGTTGAAATATTATCGCCTCAATGCGCTTGTAGATTGTTGTTGGTGTAATTTGGTACAAACAGGCATAGTCACCTCTATAACAAGGCTTATTTCCATAAATAGAGCACGGACGACAAACCAAATCCAGTTGAATAGCGTTTTCTTCGGTCTGATTCCAACCCATAAATCCAGCATAAGGATGCGTTGCACCCCAAATCGAAACAACTTTGGTATTCACCAGTGACGCCAAATGCATATTGGCAGAATCCATAGATAACATCACGTCTAATTGGCTCATCAACAGCAACTCCTGACTCATGTTCAGTTTCCCAACCATCGATACAATAGATGGATATCTCTCTGACCAATTATTTACAACAATGTTTTCGTTTTCTCCACCACCAAAAATAAATACTTTTACACGGTTGTCTTTTGCAAAATGAGCTATCACTTTTTCTTGCAATTCCAACGGATAAATTTTCCCTTTGTGCTTTGCAAAAGGAGCAATTCCAATCCATTTGAAGTCAGCCTTTAAAGCTGTTTGCTCATTTTTTTGCGTTATATCTACTTTCGTATTGGCAAAAATTGATTCAAATTGAAGCTCGAAATTAAATCCAAGTTTTCGTAATACTTCATGATAGCGACTAAATCCAGACTGAAGTGGGGCTAATTGTTTGTTGTTTTTTAACGACAATTTCCATTTTTCAGCACGACCTTTATTTATTTCCGCTGTTTTAGCCCCTCCCAGTAGAAAGCGGAATTTCAGATACTGTGACCGCAAAACAGAATGAAAATCAGCTACATAATCAAATTTTTCAGTTTTCAGTTCATTGTACAAAACATTCAAACCCTTAATTCCTTTGTGCTTTCCTTTCAAATCTGCACCAATGAACTTCACATTTTCTGGTAAATGTTCGAACAATGGCTGCAGCCATTTTGCACTCAAAACGGTAATTTCAAGCGTAGGATGTGCTACCGCGAGTGAATAAATCACCGGAATGGTCATGGCCACATCACCGAGCGCCGAAAAACGTATAATTAGAATCTTAGACATAAATTTAAAAAGACAAAGGTCAAAGGACAAAGGTCAAAGTGTGAAACGCGAAACTCGGAACGCAAAACACGAATTTATTTTTTAGAACCGTACAAAACTGGATTCAAAGCCGGGTCATTGTACATTTTCATTTGTTTGTACACTTTCATTTTCTTTTTTCCCGAAGAGATATCGTCAATTAACTGATTGATAGCTTCTGATAAATCCACTTTTTGGTCCAAAAGTATGTTCAATTTAGTACTGCATTGAATTTTGTGTTCTGGGGAACTCTCTTTTCTATCCACCTCTTGTTGCATGTGATAAATTTTCAAGTGCAAAATTGACAATCTATCCAACGCCCAAGATGGACTTTCGGTGTTTAAAGTCGCATTAGTTTTCACCTCAACATTTTTATTTTGGTCATGAAAATAGCTGTCAATCAATTCCACCAAATCCGTACGATCTTGATTCGATGCATCGATTCTGCGCTTAAGTGCCAGTGCCTCAACGGGATTGATTTCCGGATTCCGGATAATGTCTTCCAAATGCCATTGAACAGTATCAATCCAGTTTTTCAAATATAAATAATACTCAATGGATTTGATTGGATACGGATTGTTTATTGGCGCATCAACATTATCAGTTTTGTGATAATCAGTTACAGATTCGTTGAAAATCTGATTGCATAATTGAATGAAATTCATCGTTTTATTGTTGTTTTATTTGAAATATCTATTTAAACCAGGAATTGAATTAAGTGGAAAATCACGTTTGATTATTAACGCGATGTATAAAGAAAATAACACCGTTTTATAGGCCAAATTTACTGCCACATACTGTGTTTGAACCAAATAGCTGGCACCAAAAAGTAACAACGCTACTCCAACGTAAAGCCCTATAGATTTTAAATCGTACTTCACGGGCATATATTTTTGACCAAAATAATAGGAGATAATCATGATTACAAAATAGCAGGCAAAAGCAGCCCATGCGCAGCCCATATAACTGAATTTTGGAACTAAAACGATGTTTAATAGCACTATAATAACTGTGCCAATAATGGAGAAATAGGCGCCATAAATGGTTTTGTCAGTTAATTTGTACCAAAGCGAGAGATTGAAAAATATCCCTTGAAATATAAATGAAAACAGTACGATGGGCACCACTTTTAGTCCCACCCAATAGTCGTGTTGAATGATATATTTGATAACGTCAAGATAAAAAACCATTCCTAGAAAAATCATTAGTGAAAATATAATGAAGAATTTCATTGCATTTGCATAAGATTCCAAGCTGTTTTTGTCTTTTTTCTGAGCAAAAATAAATGGTTCGTAGGAATAACGAAAAGCCTGTGTGAACATCAGCATTACCAACGCAATTTTTGATGTAGCACCATAAATTCCTAATTCGCTGGCTGCTTTCAATTTGTCATCCATCAGGAATGGAAATAGAATTTTATCAAGCGTCTGGTTCATAATACCTGCAATTCCCAAAATGAGTAAAGGCAAAGAGTATTTGAGCATTTTTTTGAGCAAATCTTTGTCCAATTCAAACTTCACTACGAATACATCGAAGAGTAATGCTATGGTTACCAATGCAGTGGAAAATAAATTGGCCACAAATACATAACCAACGCCATAATTTGGATCATAAAACCAACTGATAAGTGCTGGGTCTTTAATCATTAACCAAGGGCAAATGACCAAGAAAAAGATATTGAAGAAGATATTGACGAAAATGGCAAACAAATTTAGCCCCACAAACCGATAAGGACGGTTCTTGAAACGAAGGTAAGCATAAGGAATACAGCCAAATGCGTCCATAGCAACCACTACGCCGAGCATGGCAATAAATTCTGGGTGTTTGGAATAACCCATGCCATTGGCTATGACTTGAGAGAAAATAACGCAAGTTAATGCAAAAATTGTGGAGGTAAATGCCACCGAAATCAAAGTGGTACTATAAACTTTTCCAGCCTCCTCTTTGTTTTTATTGGCAAAACGGAAAAAGCCAGTCTCCATACCATACGTCAACATTACCAACAACAAAGCAGTCCAAGCGTAAAGATTGGTCACAATTCCATATTCGGCGGAATTGGCTAGCACATAAGTATATAGCGGCACCATCATCCAATTAAGGAACTTTCCCAAAATGCTGCTGACACCGTAAAGGGCGGTTTCTTTCGCCAATTTTTTCATTTGTTCTGCCATAGTTTGGTTATTCGTTATTGTTTGATTTGTTTCTTATTGAATTTTCGGCTAATTCAATGGCCTTTTGAAGCTTTTCTTCTAAAATACTTTTTGTTGGAAGCATTGTAATATATTCAGCCACTTTGATTTGCGCATGATTATCAAGCATCAGATAATTAATTTGTTGCGGCGATTTTTCGCTACACAGTATCAATCCGATGGGTTTATTTTCTCCGTCGCGCATTTCGTTGTGTTCCAACCAGCCCAAGTACAATTCCATCTGACCTTTGTAAGCGGCTTTGAATTTGTCCAATTTCAAATCGATGGCTACCAAACTTTTCAAACCTCGATGATAGAAAAGCAAATCGATATAAAAATCCTCATTGTCGATAATAATTCTTTTTTGTCGTGCCAAAAAAGCAAAATCAGTTCCCATTTCGGTGATGAATTTTTGCAAATTGGCCAGTATTGCCGACTCTAAATCTTTTTCGCTGTACGAGTCATGAAGTCCAAGAAAATCAAGAAAATATGGGTCGCGAAAAGTCAATTCAGGGCTCATTTTCATGTCGCTTTTCAGCAAATCCAAATCATTGAGAATGGTTTGTTCGGGCTTTTTACTGATAGCAGTCCGTTCAAAAAGCATGCTGTTCATTCTATCCTGCAAAGTGCGCACGCTCCAACGCTCGTGAATGCACATTTGGGTGTAAAACTCACGTTTGACGTGGTCTTTAATATAAATTATTTCTCGTATATGAGTCCAAGTCAATTTTGCACGCAGTGCGTGCAAAATCTCAATATCTTGATACACAGCATTGAACTTAATAAAATTTTGAAGATTCCGTTTATTAAAGCCACTTCCAAATTCAACGGAAAGTACTTGGCTCAGCTCAATAACAATATTTTTTCCATAATCAGCTCTGCCATTTTTCAGAACATCGTCATTAATTTGTTTGCCAATGTTCCAATACAAAAGTGTGAGTTCGCTGTTTACGGTTTGGGCAACACGCTGCTTCGTAACGTCAATTAACGTTACTATCGATTGTAATAAATCCTTGTTTATTGCCTCTAAGTTCGTCATAAGTAATTACTTGAAATTGTGTACTCACTGCGTACACAATTCAAACCCTATTTTGTAAATCTATTTAATCCCTAGAAATTTCAGTACTTTTTCCACCCATTTCATTTCTGTCGATGGTTCAAAATCTTCCGGTTTCAAATATCCAGCTTCCATAAGCAGTTTTATAGCTTCTTCTGCTTGTTCAGTTCGCACTTGAAGTTTAATGCCGCCATTACTGTTGACATAATCGCGGTTGATAATTTCATCTTGACCAAAACATTCAATTTCGCATGATTCAAGATATGATTTTACAATTTCAAATTCTGTTGATAAACTAAAAGAGCGTAATGTAACAAGTTCGTTCATAATCAGATGTTTAGAACGTTTATATATCAGATAATAAAAGCAAAAATATTGAGATTTCTTAGAATGTTAGTATGTTTAAAACAATGTTCCCGTTTCACCCAATCTTATTTTCCCTAAATGCCTGTATGCCAGTTCAGTCACTTCTCGTCCGCGCGGTGTGCGTTTCATAAAACCTTCTTTTATCAAAAACGGTTCATACACCTCTTCTATAGTGCCGGCATCTTCGCCCAAAGCAGTCGCAATGGTTGTCAGGCCAACCGGACCACCGCCAAATTTATCGATAATGGTTGTCAGAATTTTATTGTCAATTTCATCCAATCCATATTTGTCAATGTTCAGTGCTTCAAGTGCATAACAGGCGATTTCTACGTCGATGCTACCGTTGCCTTTAACCTGTGCAAAATCGCGAACACGACGAAGCAAAGCATTGGCTATACGTGGCGTTCCACGACTGCGACCAGCAATTTCTACAGCTGCTTTGTGTCCAATTTCTACGTTCAGTAATCTTGAAGAACGTTTTATGATGGTGGTAATCACCTCAATATCATAATACTCGAAGTGGCAATTAATACCAAAACGAGCTCTAAGCGGAGCAGTTAATAACCCACTTCGGGTGGTGGCGCCAATCAAAGTAAACGGATTCAATTCCAATTGGATAGACCGCGCACTTGGCCCTTTGTCTATCATTATATCAATTCGATAATCCTCCATGGCCGAATACAAATATTCTTCCACGATTGGACTCAAGCGATGAATTTCGTCGATAAACAAGACATCGTTGGTTTCCAAGCTGGTGAGCAAGCCCGCCAGGTCGCCTGGTTTGTCGAGCACAGGACCAGATGTGATTTTAAAGCCCACGTTCAACTCGTTGGCAATGATATTCGAAAGCGTGGTTTTTCCCAGTCCCGGAGGTCCATGAAGTAGCACGTGGTCAAGCGATTCGGTACGCATACGGGCAGCCTGCACAAAAATCTTCAAATTCTCGACAATCTTATTTTGTCCGCTGAAATCTGAAAAAGTCAGTGGCCGCAAAGCGTTCTCGAACTCCTTTTCGCCTTTTTGGTTGTTGCGTATGTCGAAATTTTCTTCTTCCATAATTCTTTTTTGTCAAAGGACTAAGGTCAAAAGTCAAAGGAAAATAATATAAAGTTGATAAGACTTTAGTCCTCTGACATTAGACTTTAGGCAGTTGTAAGCATCCTGAACACTTCTTCCATGCTTCGTTCTATCTCTTTTATTGTCAGGATTTTATTGTTTGTTTTTACTGCAAAATCAAAAATGTCAGCCCGAATGTCTGTTGATGCAATTACTATAAAGTGCTTATTGTCAATTGATTTTACGCTGTTTATATTTTCAAGTTTTTCAAGCCCTTCAGCTTCAATATTATTTGCAAATTCAACTTCTAAATGGAAACTGTTTTCATCAAATAGTTTGATTTTGGAAATGTCAGCATAATCAGCTACAATTTCACCTTTGTTGATGACGATTACTCGGTTGCATATTGCTTTTATTTCCTGCATAATATGCGTGCTGAGCAACACAGTTCGGTCCTTTCCAATTTCGCGAATCAAGCTTCTGATTTCTTCCAATTGGTTTGGGTCAAGTCCGGTTGTCGGTTCGTCCAGAATCAGCACTTTTGGATTTGGAATCAATGCTTGCGCCAAACCTACCCGTTGACGGTACCCTTTTGAGAGTTGCCCTATCTTTTTCTGAAACTCAGGTCGCAATCCCACTTTATCAATCAATTCATTAACCCGAGCGTTTTTTTCTTTTCCCAAGCCATAAGTTTCAGCCACGAAAAGTAAATATTCTTTTACATACATTTCTGTATACAAAGGATTTAGCTCTGGCAAATAACCAACTTGGCTTTTTGTAAGTAATGAATTATCATTTACCTCAATGTCACAGATTTTTACCGAACCTGTTGAATAAGCCAACGCACCAGCCAAAATCTTCATGGTTGTGGTTTTTCCGGCACCGTTTGGTCCAAGAAAACCCACCACCTCACCAGCTCCTATTTCGAAGCTAATGTTATTGAGAACAACTTGTTCTCCGTAGTTTTTGGTTAGATTGGAAATGCTGATTGACATGAAATTAGTTTATAGTTGACAGTTTATAGTTGACAGCTAAGATGCTACGCTTTTGACTTCGTAATGAGATTTAAACCAACTGACAATAAAATGTACCAACCAATGATTGGTGCAAATGCGTTTTGTTGGAATACAGCTAAAAGGACTATTGTAACCAATAAAAATAAGTATTGAATTTGATTGTTTCCCCAAGCATAATTTTTAAATTTCAAAGCAAACATAGGTATTTCGGCTACCAATAAATAACTGAATATTAATGTTAGTACTATTAAAACCCAAACATTTGAATAAAGGAAATCAGCATAAGAGAATACCAGTCCAGCCCAGAAAATGGCATTTGCCGGTGTGGGAAGTCCGATGAATGATGACGTTTGACGTTCATCGATATTGAATTTTGCCAAGCGCAATGCTGAAAATACAGGAATGATAAAGCCCAAATAGGGTAAAAATTCGTGCATCCCTGTTTTAGATAATAGCGAGAAAACAATAACTCCTGGAGCTAAGCCAAAGCTAACCATATCAGCCAATGAATCCAATTCTTTGCCCATGGGAGAATATGCTTTGAGCAACCGCGCTGCAAAACCATCGAAGAAATCGAACACAGCCGAAAGCAAAATGGCGATAAAAGCGCCCTGATAATTGCTTTGAAAAGCCAACAAAACAGCGATACAACCCGAAAAAAGATTGAGAGAGGTAATGAAATTTGGGATATGTTTTTTCATAAATGCAATTTACACGAAATTCTTTTAATAACAATCAATAACGCCGTAGGCAAATAACCACGAATAACTTTCACTCCTTGTTTTTACTGTCTATCCAAATCGTAACTGGACCATTATTGACCAACGAAACTTTCATGTCAGCTGCAAATGTTCCTGATTTTACTTCTTTTCCAAGCTTACTACTCAGCTGTTTGCAAAAATGCTCGTACAGCGGAATGGCAGTTTCATGTTTAGCAGCCTTGATATACGATGGGCGATTCCCTTTTTTTGTTTGAGCGTGTAATGTGAACTGACTCACTACCAGTAATTCGCCATCAATGTCCATCACCGAGCGATTCATAACGCCGTTTTCATCATCAAAAATTCGCAATCCCACCACTTTAGCAGCCAGCCATTCGCTATCTTCAACAGTGTCAGCTTCTTCTATTCCCACCAGAACCAATAAACCTGTTTGAATGGCAGACTTTATTGAATTGTCAATTTCAACTGATGCTTCGTTAACACGTTGGATTAAAATGCGCATAAATTATCTTGTGAAATAGATTATAGCTTGCAAAATTACAAAAAAATATTGACAGTCAATTGATAAGCGTTTAATACTGTAGTTTTGTTTTTGCGATTAATAACAAAGTTATTTCAGTATAAATGGAAAGTGGGTGTTATTTAATGATTAAAATTTCCTCAATTATCTATGTCAAACAGTTTTAGAGCTATCAATACCAACAGTTTTCACACCTATAACTTTTGATGGGCTAGGTTGATGGGGGACAAGCGACATTGTGTCGCTTTTATTCTCTTTCTGTAAGCGACACAATGTCGCTTGTCACTTGTGAGTCTTCAATTTCGCCTATTTATAGCATTGGAATTCAATCTTATAGAAAAACAGAATCGGCTGATATTCATCTCTGAATAACAGCCGAATAATGTAATAAGGAAACTGGATTCCTAAGTTTAGAGCTTTACCGAAAGCAAATCATTTCCAAGCTGATGTAATGCAGACTCAATTTGTTTTTTCTTTCTTTCACCTGGTTTCTTCTCATTGCAAATATAACTTGCTAATAAACTGCGGTTTATTTTTGTGCGTTCAGCAAATTTACTAATGTTTAAAACAGGAAATTGATTGAACACTCGCGATACTTCGTTTCGTTGTTGTTCAATCACATCTTTGTTATAGGTAAAAAAGCCCTCCAAGCTTAAATCTTCATTCAATTCCTCCCAATGAATGTCATCTCCCCATTTGCCAATCACAAATTTTTGACGCTGTTTGTCCGTAGCATTAAATAATTGAGGAAACCATCTTAAAGGATGGCTTTTTTGAGTGCCATCATCAGTTTGAATAAAGATATTATCATTATCAAACCAAACTTTTTCTATTTTTAAATTAGTCCATTGTTCCATGAAATGCCTCCCAAGATTTTACAATCGTTATTTTATTCTCTTCAATTATACCTTTTACCAATTTTATTTCAGACAATTTTAGACCCTTATTCTCAATTAGTTTAATTGTTGGAAGTACTTGAAATTTAGCTTTTCCGTTCGCATTTTGAACGTGAATATGAACAGGTAAATGCTCATTTGAGTAAAAGTAAAATCGGATTCCAAAAATTCTAAATACTTCGGGCATAATTTATTTGATAAATTTATATGCAAATATAGTAACAATATTGTTACTGTCATATTAATTTGAGCATTTTTTTTGATATTTCTGCAATATATAAAATCGACTGATATTCAAATGCTTAATGCAGCCGACTTACTTAATATGGAAAGCTCACGATTTTATTATGCTAGGTAGGGCTTCGTTTCAAGCACGGTGTAGGCCAAGAAAACGCAAACCAAAGAATATATTATTTAACAGTTAATTGTCAACTCAATTGTCTATGAAAAACGTTTTTAGTGCTATCAATACCAACAGTTTTTACACTTGTAACTTTTGTAAAGTTTGTATGTAATCATCAATTCGTGCGTGCCAAAAGAACCTCTGCTGATACCGCTTAGATTGTAATCGTAGCTGTATGAAGCGCGTAAATTATGGTTTAAATCGAACCCAAACAGCAGTCCAGCTTCGTTCCAGGTGCGATAAACCAATCCTATTTGAAATTGATTTTTGGCAGAGGTAGCTTTAAAATAGCCCGTTAGGTTGAATTCCATTTGCATTATATTTGCATACTGAATTCCACAAACGCCATAACCCAGATTGAAATAATCGTGGTTGTAGTTCTTGTACATGGCATACAAATAATTACTATTCGGGAATAATTTTTGCGAGGGCGAAAACAGTGAAAACAAGTTTTGACTCGAGATACCAAACCGCCATCTACTATCAACAAGTTCGGCTCCCAAATCAGAATTGATATAACTTTCATTCAACAATCGTGTAAAAATTGTTGGATCGCCGGCTGTAGCTGATTTCACCTGTGATAAATCGTAACTCAAAGCTTGAAAGCTTAATCCCATGCCCATATTGAGTCGCCAATTCAGATTTAACCTCGTTGAATAAGCATAGGTCAAATCAATATCGGTAGTTGAAGTATAGCCAACTTTATCTTGCAGTACTTTCAATCCAAATTGAGTATAGTATTCGTCCTGATATAGCGTGCCTGATGCAAATAAAGTCGTTGGTGATCCCGGAAATCCAACCCATTGTTGACGTGCGGCCATATTGAATTCTAACAAATACTGACTGGCAACAGACCCAGGATTGAGATAATACTGACTGTTAATTGCGCCAGGATTTATCATATAGGTTTTGTTCCAATCATTATTCAACCGAATATTTGATTGGGCTACCATCAAATTGGCAAGAAAAAGAAGTGCTAAAAATACGATTGATTTCTTCATTTTCTTAGCTTATCGGATTAAGGTTACAAATCCAGTTTTCGTCTTAATTCCATCTAAAGTAGAAATATATTCTACATAAAAATAGGTGTCATTGGCAACCGGGCTGCCCTTATAAGTACCATCCCAACCATCATAAGTGACAGTGCCATCAAAAAGTAATATGCCATTTCGATTGTAAATCTTTGTGTGCCAACCTTGTAAAAACACATCATCCACTCCATCGCCATTGGGTGTAAAGGTATTATTTTCAGAAGTATCGGTTATCCAAATTCGCTTGTTAGCATATTCATTGCAACCATTCGGATTTTTCACTCGCAGTCTTACATCGTAATAACCTCCTTTTTGTATCTTATAAATGTGTTGCTGGTTGTTACCTTCAGCCAATAAACTATCTCCAAAATTCCAGAAATACTCTGAGTACATAATGCCTTCACTCCACAGTTGCAAGTCTGTATTTTCTGTAGTTATTTCATTTCTATCGGTTTGAAGGGTATAGTTATAGGACTTAAAATTGGTAGCCGTAAAATTCAAAGTCGATGTGCAGCCTGCTTTAGAAGTTCCTTTTACTGAATAATCGCCCAGTTGTTTTATCATCAAACTGTCACCAACTGTGCCGTTGTACCACAAGTAAGTTTCTGCACCCGACACATGCAAAAGCAATGAATCGCCAATGCAATAAATCGGTAATTTGTCGAGTACCAATACTGGAGGTGCTTCCACGATTACATATTTTTCAAAAAGAGTGGTACAGGTTTTACTTTTCATAGTCAAGGATACTTTGTAAGTGCCCGGAGTAGAGAATTTGTGTTGCGGGTTTTGCAGTATTTCCGTTTTTCCATCACCAAAATTCCAAGAGTATGTATAATCAATCGACTCACCCATAGGCAAAACACTCTTGAAAATGTAACTGTGAGTATCACAATCTATTAATTGATAATCTATTCCAGGTGTAGGTAGCAATAAATCAAAAGTGTTGCGAGCCGTGCAACCCAGTTTGTCAGTCACATCCAAAATAATGATACCACTTTGATTGGTTTCCATTATCTCACCATTTACGCCACTCACTGTGCCACTAGACCACACCAACTTATACGGAGGCAAGCCACCAGAAATTGATGCCGTACAAATATCTTTTAAATACTTTGTTGTACAGTTGTAATCGGCTTTGGTTGAAATATTTATGCTAATGGGCAATGGACGCGTAATTGTGTAATTAACAGTTTGCGTACATTTATTAGAATCGGTAACGACAACATTATAATTACCTGCCGGCACATTCAGCAAATCTTCGGTAGTTGCACCGTTGGACCATGCATAAACATAAGGAGTAGAACCACCAGTAACCTGTAAATTTATGCCGCCGCTATTCACTGTGTCGCAATCCAAAGCGTTGGTAACCAAGGCTGAAATTCTCAAAGGTTGCGGTTCCGTGATGGTAAACGAGCGATAAATACTGCAAGGTGTTCCATCAATAATATTCACTGTGTAAGTTCCTGGCCCTATATTATTGCGCGTAGTTCCCGAAGTTGAATTATCAGTCCATGCAAAAGCAATTGGTTTCTTACCACCTTCAAAGTTCAAGGTGATACTTCCATCCTTTGCACCGAAACAGGACACGTTTTTTACAATAGGAGTAACCCTAAAAATCGCCGCTTCAGGGATATTTACCTTGATGGTTTTCACGCAAGAATTGCTATCGGTCACAGTAATGATATAATCTCCCGCCGACAAATTCTCTTGATATTCACCGCTTGCAAAATTATCCCACTCCACTTTGAATGGTTTCACACCACCTTTGATATTCAGTTTCAATGTTGCATTGTTTGCACCGTAACAGATGATTGGCGTAGTGATGGCCGATAGTTCAATCAAATCTGGTTGAGTAATTTCTACTGAAAAATTTAAACTACAACCCAATTTATCAGTAACAGTAAGCACGAATTTTCCAGCAGGCAGATGCGTTAAATTCTGAGTCTTACTACTAAATCCATTGCCTCCAGTCCAGGTGTATTTGTAGTCAAAAACTCCCGCCGAAAGCTCAGAAAGCGTGCCCCCTTTTACCTCAATATTTATTGTTCCCAATGAATCACCAAAGCATAGATTATTGGTTTTATTTATCAAATTGATGACCAACGGGTCAGGTTGAGTGATTGTAAAAGTAAGTGTTTTAGGGCCGCAATTATTGATATCTGTTACTGCTACAGTATATTCGCCAGGACTTAAACTATCAATGTCTTCTGTAGTTGCATAAGCCACATTGTCTTTTGTCCAACTGTATTTATATCCGCCCATTCCGCCCATCACCGTTATTCCTATTTCGCCATTGGCAGCACCATTACATGTGATGTCTTTTTCAAAATCAGTCTGCAAAACAATGTCTGTAGGTTCCACAATTTTCAAACTCTTGCCAAATCCGATACTACTGTTGTCAAGAATATTCAACATGTAATTACCTTTTTCAAGTCCCGAAATATTTGTTTTATCAGACGTAAACCCATTTGGTCCAAACCATGAAATCTTATAAGGCGGAATTCCACCTTCGATATTCGTTGTGATTATGCCATTATTCGCCCCAAAACAACTAATGTCTGTCACTACAACATTGGGACTGATGGGTGGATTGACCGTAACCACCACTTTAAAACTTGCTCCCACACAATCACCAGAACGAGGTGTAACTGTATATGATACAATTCCGACCGCTTTGGTTTCGTTGGTCAACAATTGACTACTGATGGACGTTTGAGCCCCTGCTGATGCTGAAGTTCCTGAAATAGAATTAGCAGGTACAACGGTAGGAGCAGTCCAAGTGTAGGTAGTGCCCGCAGGTACAATATCGGAAGCGGTATTTAATGGATTTACTGCAAAACTTGTCCCGCTTACAATTAATTCATCAAATGATGAAATAACAGGATATTGGTTAACTACAACCGTGGCAACTTCCGAAAGTAAACTACTGCAACCACCTGTAGGCAAAGTAATTATACAGTAATAATAGCTAGTGCCCACCACTGAAAATTGCGGTGCATAAGTAGCATTTGTTGCTTTATCAATGGCCAAACCACTAGTTCTATCATTAGCAGAATTGATATACCATTGATAGGTAGGCGTTCCAACACCATCTTTGTAAGTAACTGATAATAAGGTAGGTGTTTCTCCTTTACAAACCGTACTCGACTGTGGTTGAGTAACAAATGTGGGAGCTAGATTCACTTTTACCACACTTATTTCACTTGTGGCATTACATCCAGGACCATTTGGTTGGGTGACAATACAATAGTAATACATTGTTCCCACATTGGCTGTTGACGGTAAATATGATTTAATATTTTGTCCTGTTAGTAATGTACCACCAATTATTGAGTTCACTCCATTTGAATACCATTGATAATCATAATCACCCACTCCGCCACTCATTTTGATAATCAAACTGTCGGCTGTGGCACCTTGACAAAGTGTTTGCGCTGACAATGCTTGTTGAGTGACAACAGGGTCGGGAACCACCACCACTTCTGCAGCATGGCTCACAGTTGAACCACAACCATTACCCGATAAATTTACCTCGCAATAATAGTAAAATTTACCAACTCCGACGAAAGTAGAAGGTGTATATTCTGGGTAATTTGTATTGGGAATGGCTGTACCACTAGTTGTTGAAGGGGTATTGTTCGAATACCATTTATATATTGGCGTTCCCACACCGCCTGTGTAGCTTACCTTTAATGGGGCTGTAATTGAACCACCTACGCAAATACTTTGTGTTGATGTTGGTTGTAAGTTTATTGTTGGTAGGGAATTGATGGTAACTGTTGCAAAATCAGAAGTAAGACTACTACAACCCGCACTTGGCAAAGTTACAACACAGTAGTAATAGATTGTTCCAATTGAAGAAGCTGGCGGTGTATAAATCGAATTTGTTTCAGTTACGATTAACGTACTTCCTACTTCACTTTTCAACGAATTAAAATACCATTCGTATTTTGGAGTTCCTGTTCCATTTTTATAGCCAACTGACAATGTCGTAGGTGAACCATTCAAACAAACTGAACTTGATGTTGGTTGACTTGTAAATACCGGCGATGGGTTGACAGTTATAGTGAATGTTTTGGGTAAACCCGGACAACCATCAACTGACGGAGTTAGAGTTATTGTAGCTTTCACTGAGGTTGCACCTTCGTTTGTTGCCTTGAAAGCTGGTATATTGCCTGTTCCATTGGCACCCAATCCAATGGTTGGATTATCATTTTTCCAGTTATAAATTGTAGTTGCAATGTTTCCTGTAAACTTGATGTCCGTAGTATTAAAGCTATTGCACACTGATTGGTCAACTGGTTTATCCACAGTTGGTGTTGGGTTTATGGTAATGCTAAATACACTTGGAGTACCTACACATCCATTTGCTTTAGGCGTTACAGTGATGTGCGCACTTATGGGTGTTATTCCTAGATTAGATGCTTTAAACCCTGGCAATGTGCCACTTCCACTAGTAGCAAGTCCAATTGTAGGCAAATCATTTGTCCATTCAAAAGTTGCACCCAAAACATTGGAGCCAAAGTTTATCGCAGCACTTGTTTCAGTGTCGCAAAGTTTTACATCTGCCACTGGATTCACCTTGGCCACAGGATTTACAGTAATTCTATATTCAAAATTATCCCCCTCACAAATTTCACCATTGTTCAATTTTGCTTTTGCTAAATAAATGACATCGAGTGGCAAATTGCTGGTATTCTCCAATGTCTGAACAGGTATTGAATTTGTTCCTGAAGCAGCAGCACCAATAATTCCTGTTGGTGCATTTGATGTCCACTCAAATGTCACGTTGCCTGTTGTTAAACTCGTTAGGCCTACAACTTCAGAATTTGTTCCCGAACAAATTACTTGATTTGCTTTCGAAAAAACTACTTTTGGAGAAGGGTTGACCGTAACTACCACCTGAAAGGAGCTTCCACCACAATCACCAGACTTTGGAGTTACTGTGTAAGTTGCAGTTGCAGCTTGGTCAGTTGAATTTATCAATGTTTGGCTGATAAAAGGTTGTGGAGTAGATTCTGCTGTTCCACCTGTAATAGCATTAATAGGATTTAAAACTGGTGCGCTCCAAGTGTAGGTAGTTCCATTTGGAACTATATTTGGAACAACATCCTTTGGAGTTATTTTAAATGCTGTTTTGTTGCAAATTGTTTGGGTTTGTGCTGTGGTGATATTAAGAGTCGGGTTGATGGTGATTGAATATTCATACGGTGCACCTTCACAACTGACACCACCAATAACTTTTGCAATGGCAATATATTTCACTACTATTGGTGAGCTTGTTTTATTAATCAATGTTTGTGCTGGAATTTTATCTGTTCCAGAAGTGCTCATTCCATCAATATTTGCTGGCGGTACAGCATTCCATGTAAAAGTTGCACCAGGAGTTGTACTGCTTAAACTAACAATTGTTGTAGGCGTTCCCGAACAAACTGTTTGCGATGTCGGTGAGAAACTAACCGATGGCGATGGGTTGACGGTAACAGTAAAACTTTGTGGAGTTCCCGAACAACCATCTACTGTTGGAGTTACTTTGATAGTTGCCGTCACAGCTGTAAAACCGCTATTTTGAGTTATAAATTCAGCTATATCTCCAGTTCCACTAGCTTTCAACCCAATTGTTGGATTGTCATTTGTCCAGTTATAAATTGTAGTGCCAATATTTCCCGTAAAAGTTATTGCAGTTGTTTTAAATCCGTTGCAAACCGATTGATTGACAGGTTTATCAACTGTTGGAGTCGGATTAACAGTAATGGTAAAACTACTTGGTATTCCTTCGCAACCATTGGCAGTAGGAGTGACGGTAATTGTTGCAATTATAGGTACAATGCCTGTGTTTGTAGCTTTGAATGTTGGCAGACTTCCAACACCACTTACTGCAAGATTAATCTCAGGTTTGTCATTTGTCCATTTATAGGTTGTACTCGCCACGTTAGAATCAAACGTAAATGCAGCGTTTTGGTCATTGTTACAAAGTTTAATGTTGCTAATCGCATTAACTTTAGCAACAGGATTTACTGTAATTTTATATTGTATCGAATCGCCATCACAAACTTCAACATTGTCCAAAGTGGCAGTTGCCGTATAAATAACTGTTAGGGGATTGCCTGTGCTATTTGTTAAGGTTTGAACTCCAATGGCATCAGTACCAAGTTTATGTGTACCAGATATTCCTGTTGGAATATGAGCCACCCAGTTGAATGACACTTTACCCGCTGTAACGCTCGAAAGTACCACTTTTTTATTCTCAGTTCCCGAACAAATAGCCTGATTAAGTTCCGAAAATACAACTTTCGGTGAAGGATTGACCGTAATTACAACTTGAAAAGCACTTCCACCACAATCACCAGACTTTGGAGTTACTGTGTAAGTTGCAGTTGCAGCTTGGTCAGTTGAATTTATCAATGTTTGGCTGATAAAAGGTTGTGGAGTAGATTCTGCTGTTCCACCTGTAATAGCATTAATAGGATTTAAAACTGGTGCGCTCCAAGTGTAGGTAGTTCCATTTGGAACTATATTTGGAACAACATCCTTTGGAGTTATTTTAAATGCTGTTTTGTTGCAAATTGTTTGGGTTTGTGCTGTGGTGATATTAAGAGTCGGGTTGATGGTGATTGAATATTCATACGGTGCACCTTCACAACTGACACCACCAATAACTTTTGCAATGGCAATATATTTCACTACTATTGGTGAGCTTGTTTTATTAATCAATGTTTGTGCTGGAATTTTATCTGTTCCCAAAAGTATCATACCATCAATATTTGCTGGCGCTACAGCATTCCATGTAAAAGTTGCACCAGGAGTAGTGCTCGATAAAACAACCATTGTAGTAGGAATACCTGAACAAACTGTTTGTGTTGTTGGCGAGAAACTGACAGCTGGCGACGGATTGACAGTAATCGTAAAACTTTGTGGAGTTCCCGTACAACCATCAATTATTGGAGTTACTTTTATAGTTGCAGTTATTGCTGTCGTACCGTTATTTACTGTCGTGAATGCGTTAATTTCACCAGTTCCAAATGCCGCCAAACCAATTGTTGGCTTGTCATTTGTCCAGTTATAAATTGTAGTACCAATATTTCCCGTAAAAGTTATTGCAGTTGTTTTAAATCCGTTACAAACTGATTGGTCAACTGGTTTATCAACCGTTGGAGTCGGATTCACAGTAATGGTAAAAGTTTTGAATGCACCACTCAAGCTTGCGCCTCCGTTTGCATAAGTTGGAGTAACAGTTATTTTTGCTTCAACTCGCACGTTGCTGGTATTAACGGCTGTAAATGAAGTAATATTTCCACTACCACTTGCCGCCAAACCGATGTTTGGAGTATCATTTACCCATTCGTAAGTACTTGTACCACCTGTATTGTTGGTAGCAAAATTAACAGCAGTGGTTGAATTTCCATTACAAACAATTTGAGAAGTTGGCTGATTGACTTGTGCAGATGGATTAACGGTTATCGTGAAAGTTTTAAACGACCCTGTGCAATTAATTTCTCCATTGGAATAACTTGGAGTTACTGTTATAGTTGCCACAACCGGAGCATTGGTATTATTCATCGCTTTAAATGAAGCAATATCTCCTGAGCCTGATGTAGGAATCCCAATTCCAGGATTATTGTTTAACCAAGAATAGGTGGTCGTTCCATCAGTGTTAGTAGTACTGAAATTTATTGCAGTTGTATTTGCTCCATTAGGAATAGTTTCACTTGTTGTTTGAATCACCTGAGCAGTTGGATTTACATGCACCGTTACAGTGAAATCTGCACCAGGGCAATTTCCTGATTTTGTGTTTACTGTATAAGTTGCTGTTGCAACCTGATTGGAAGTGTTAGTGAGCGTTTGATTCAATGATGTTTGAGAGGACATTGAAGTTGCACCTGAAATTGCACCTGATGGACTGAAAGTTGGCAATTCCCAAGAATATGTTGTCCCAATTGGTACTATGTTTCCACCACCATTGCGAGGTTTAAATGAAAATGTTGAACCATTACAAATGCTCGTATCTTGAACGGTGACAATACTAGGTAATGGGTTGATTGTAAATGTTTTTGTAGTATTACAACCATTTGAATTTGTATATGTTATATTTGTTGTTCCTGTTGATTTAGGTGTAACATTACCTTGCATGTCAATTGTTGCAACTAATGTGTTTGAAGAATTCCATGGCGAAATTGCATCGGCAGTTTCTGAACCTTTTAATTGTTGGAAATCTCCAATACACGATGTCAAAATCCCTGTAATGGTAGGTGTTGCATTAACAGTAAAACTTACCATAGTTTGACAACCATTTGAATTTGTATAGGTTATATTGGTCAAACCACCGACTCTTGCTGTAACTAAACCTGCGTCACTTATAGTTGCAACAGTAGTATTTGAAGAAATCCATGCTATTGGAGTTGCTGGAGAGCCAGAGCCAGTTAATTGACTTGTAGTACCAACACAAGTACTTAACGTTCCAGTTATAATTGGTAATGCGTTAACAGTGAATAGAATGGTTATTTGACAGCCATTAGAGTTTGTATAAGTTATGTTGGATGTGCCTTCTGCTTTTGCTGTAATAAAACCTGTATTACTTATAGTTGCGGTAGTAGGATTTGAAGAAATCCATGCTAATGGAGTTGCTGCTGTGCCTGATCCAGTTAGTTTGGCGGTAGACCCTGCACATGCATTCAATACTCCAGATATTGTAGGCAAAGAATTGACGGTAAAAGTAGCATTTGTCTGACACCCGTTTAAATTTGTGTATGTTATTGTAGAAGTTCCAACCGTTTTTGCTGTTATTAAACCTGTATTATCAACTGTGGCAACCGCTTGATTTGAAGACACCCAAGCATTGGTTAACGCCGATGTTGCTGAGCCTGTTAATTGCGAACTAGATCCAATACAAGCATTCAAAGTTCCAGTAATAATTGGTAAGGCATTAACAGTAAAACTTACAATGACTTGACAACCATTGGAATTTTTATAAGTGATATTTGTACTTCCCTCTGATTTTGCACTTACCAAACCTAGACTGTTTATGGTGGAAACAGCGGTATTTGAAGAAGACCATGGAGTAGTTGTTGCAGCAGTAGCTGACCCCGTTAATTGCGATGTTGAATTTACACAAGCTACTAATGTGCCTGTAATTGTTGGTAAATCATTGACAGTGAAAGTTACTGATTTTTGACAGCCGTTTGTATCCGTATAAGTTATTGTAGAATTACCAACGGCTTTTGCCGTTATTAAGCCAGTATTATCAATTGACGCAACAGTAATATTTGAGGACGCCCAAGCGTTTGTAATTGCTGGTGTAGCAGAACCAGACAATTGAGAATTAGAACCGATACAGGCATTCAAAATTCCTGTAATGGTAGGTGTTGCATTTACTGTAAAACTAACCGTAGTCTGGCAACCATTTGAATTTGTATAGGTTATATTGGTCAAACCTCCAACTTTTGCTGTAACTAAACCTGTATTACTTATAGTGGCGACAGTAACATTAGAGGATGTCCATGCGTTTGTTAATGCTGGAATGCCAGAGCCAGTTAATTGGTTTGTAGTACCAACACAAGTACTTAACGTTCCGGTTATTATTGGTAAAGCATTTACAGTGAATTGAACTGTCGTTTGGCAACCATTAGAATTTGTATAAGTTATATTTGATGTTCCTTCAGCTTTTGCTGAAACTAAACCTGTATTACTTATAGTTGCAATAGTAGTATTTGAAGAAATCCATGCTATTGGAGTTGCCGCAGTGCCTGACCCAGTTAGTTGGGCAGAGGAACCTACACATGCATTCAATACTCCAGATATTATAGGTAAAGAATTGACGGTAAAAGTAGCATTTGCCTGACACCCGTTTAAATTAGTATATGTTATTATAGAAGTTCCAACCGTTTTTGCTGTTATTAAACCAGTATTATCAACTGTTGCAACAGTTTGATTTGAAGATACCCAAGCATTGGTAATTGCTGCTGTAGCTGAGCCTGTTAATTGGGAACTAGATCCAATGCAAGCATTCAAAGTTCCAGTTATAATTGGTAAAGCATTAACCGTAAAACTTACAATTACTTGACAACCATTGGAATTTTTATAAGTGATATTTGTACTCCCTTCTGATTTAGCTGTTACTAAGCCTACACTGCTTATGGTGGCAACAGCTGTGTTTGAAGATGACCATGGAGTAGTTGTTGCAGCAGTAGCTGAACCTGTTAACTGTGATGTGGTATTAATACAAGTGGCTAATGTGCCTGTAATTGTTGGTAAATCATTGACAGTGAAAGTTACTGATTTTTGACAGCCGTTTGTATCCGTATAAGTTATTGTAGAATTACCAACGGCTTTTGCCGTTATTAAGCCAGTATTATCAATTGACGCAACAGTAATATTTGAGGACGCCCAAGCGTTTGTAATTGCTGGTGTAGCAGAACCAGACAATTGAGAATTAGAACCGATACAGGCATTCAAAATTCCTGTAATGGTAGGTGTTGCATTTACTGTAAAACTAACCGTAGTCTGGCAACCATTTGAATTTGTATAGGTTATATTGGTCAAACCTCCAACTTTTGCTGTAACTAAACCTGTATTACTTATAGTGGCGACAGTAACATTAGAGGAAATCCAAGGATTTGTTATTGATGGAGTAGGTGTGCCAGTTAATTGAGATGTGAACCCAACACATAAACTCAAATTTCCACTAATTATAGGTAACTCATTAACAGTGATTATTTTTTCTAATTCTTTAATTCCACATCCATTAGCAATTCTCTGTTTTAAAGTATAATTTCCTGCTTGTGTAAATTTAATTGATAGATTAGTATCACCGTTTGTCCAATAATCAATATCATTTGGAACTCCTCCATCTGACCCTAAGTTTGAAGTTGTAGTCCAACCTGATATAGGGGTTATTGTCCAATAAACAGATGGTGTCTTAACACATCCAGAAGAGCCAATTACTGAACCTGGTTCTGAAGTACTAGCAACGGTAACAGTTTGATTTGCACAAATTATATTACTACTTAATGCATAAATCGGTGTTGGAGCTGTACTAATAATAATTGGTCCTACTGTGCCTACTGATGGTGGGTAACACGGATTAGTAATCGTATATTTCACTACAAAGGAATTAGGAACGGAACCAATAGGATTACTGCCACACGAAGTATTAGAATATATATGTGTTACACTAGTTGGTACATTAGGATGTATATAAGTTACACTTTGTGTATCCCCAAAATCAATTATATATTTTGTTCCTGGTATATTTTCAGCTGGTGCAGTTATTGGGAAAGTTATTGAATGTGGTGCACAACCAGATAAATTCCCAGGATTTAGTACTCCTCCTGATGGGTTATTTCCAACAAAGACCCCATAAGTTTTTGTGTATATACAACCTTGTTTGGTAGTTATGCTAAATGTTAGATTATAAAAACCTGCTTGATATGAATGGATTTGGTTTGTTGAAAAACTTGATAGATTATTAATAATTCCGTCACCCCAATCAATCACATATGAATTAATATTGCTTGTATTTGTTGTTGAATTTGATATAGAAATACTGCTTGGAAATGTAGGTGTACATCTTGTAAAAAACTCCTTATTTTCAAATGTTGTAAATGTTGTATTTGCACTTCCAGAAACAAGAGTTGGTGAAATTAGACTATATACAGTAATATTTAATGAATTTGAAATCGAACTACATTGATTAGCATTTTTAACGGTGAGCGAATAACTTCCACTTTTGGTTACGGTATAAGTACTATTATTGGCCTTTTGGATAGGAGTTCCATTCAAATTCCATTGATAAGTAACATCTTGAATATTATTTGTACTTAAATCAACCGATTGACCTTCACAAAATTCTAATTTCCCATCGGCTGTAATAATAGGTGTTGTTGGCAAAGCATTCACATTCACAGTTATTTGCTCAGTTAAATCTACTGGTCCGCTTCCATCAGAAACCCTAATAAGTTTATAAACATAACTCCCTGCCTTGTCTGTAGGTACATCAACAGTAACAATGTCATTCCCAGTTGTAGATGAAATAATTATATCTTTACCACCATCAATTTGATAAGTAAAAGTATAAGGCGCAGTACCACCAGAACCAGTAAATGTAACAACAGGTTTTGTGGCATTAAGACAAACAGTTGCATTTCCCAATATAGTAGCCGAAATACCAGCAGCTGTAGCATTGTTGACTTTAATTACATCTGCTTTAGAAAATTGAGCAAGGTAAGTAAATAAGAGGAGGAGTGTAAACTTAGAGATTTGTTTCATTAGTGAAATTGGAAATTAGGAATTGGTTTTATTATTGTTTTTTTTCTTATCATGTTCAGATTTCACTTCACAAACTTCAGCTCCACCCTTCTATTCTTGGCTCTACCAGCTTCGTTTTCATTGGTAGCTACTGGTCTGGTTTTTCCGTATCCTTTCGTGATGAAATTATCAGCAGTGCAGCCTTCATTTACTAGAAACTCTTTTACGGCCATTGCCCTTTGTTCCGATAAGATTTGATTCTTTTGGTCATCGCCAATATTGTCGGTGTGTCCGCTTATTTCCACTTTCAGTTGATTTCCTTTTATGATTGCAGCCACCCTTTTAAGTTCTGGCAATGAGTAGGGTAGCAATGCACTCTCTGAGAAGTTAAAAAACAGATTGTTGACTTGTACAGCCGTTCCTTCTTCCACCATTTGTTTAAAGGTCACCATATTAATATTTTCCTCTATCTCCACGGTTTTTTTATTTTCCCGCAAATCCACATGGTTGGAAATGGGGAAATACTTGTCTTCATCCACAAAGTATCCATATATTTTACCAATGGGTAGCACTATGAAAAAACTACCATCCGTTGGGTCACTTTTCGATTTTCCCACATTCTTGCCCGTTTCTAAATCTTCCCACCGTATTTCGGCTGTAACTGGTTGATTGTCTTTGTCAATAAGTTTCCCTGTAACTGTTGCCACCAAACCAGGACGAAGATATTTCGGAAGATTCAGCGAGTAGATATCTTCACTGGAACCTGCGCTGTTCGTTTTTGAAAAATAAGCCATTTCGCCATTGGTGGAGATTTTATATCCCCAATCAGAACTTACAGTGTTAATTTCCTTGCCCATATTAATGGGCTCACTCCAGCAATTCCAGCAACTATCGGCAAGTCGAGTTGATTTATAAACATCCAAATTTCCCAATCCACCATGTCCATCGGAGCTGAAGTAAAGAGTTTTCATATCTGGGTGGAGAAATGGCGACCTATCACAATAAGGTGTGTTAATTACGTTTCCTAAATTAATTGGTTCGCTCCATTCATTATTTTCATTTAAAGTTGAAACATAAATGTCGGACGCATATTGATTATCAGCATGATAATTTGTTTGTTTTTCAAAATAATTATAACCGCCACTTTTTGTTGAAGCAAAAATCAAAGCTTTACCATCACTCGAAATCATAGCATCAGCTTGCCATTTGCCACCATTAATTTGCTCGGGAAACTCTTGGGCATAAGACCATCCTTTCTTTGTCTTATCGGAGAAAAATATTTGTCCTGATTTAAAAAGCAACATTCTTGTGCCGTCGCTCGATACACTTAAAGGTGCATCGTTTGAATTGACTGCTGATAGATCTGAAATGATTTTTGCAGGACTCCAGACTCCTTTTGCTCTCTTGGAAACAAAAATATCTTCACCACCCACATTGTCTTTTCTGTCTCTTCCACAGAAATATAACAGTTTATCATCTGCCGAAATTACTGGAACATATTCTCCACCAGCTACAGTATTTATCCCTGCCCCAACGGAACCAATCTTTATGGAGCTATCCCAATTATTTTCTAACGTTGCAATTAAATTATTGATTTTCTTATTATTGTTTGCAAATAATGGAGCATAAATCTTAAGTTTGTCAACCGCCTTTTTCCATCGTTTTTTTGTAATATCCATTGCAATCATTCTTTGTAATGCCACAAAAGCCCTTTCATGCGGTGCTGCTAATTTTATAAAGCTGTCGTAAGTTGAGAAATTTAAAGAATCATAAGGCATGTTCAGCATCAAGTTATCACCAAGCTCAGCCAATTCGTAATCTTTGGTTTTTAATTCACTCAGACTTTCATCGTCATACTTTTCGTAAAACAAGTCCAATGTTTGCTTTTCACCATCATTCGTAAAAACATCGTGATAGATTAAAATTGCACGCTTTTTATCGCTTTCCGCAAAATTAGCTAAGCAATAATTAGCGGCTTCTATATCCTGTGTTTTTAAAATATATGACTGAATACTATCAATTGCAACAGATTTAAAAGAGTTGTTGGGATAGGCCTCTACAAACCCTGCATACTCTTCCCAAGTTTTAAACCCAGATGTCAGCTCTTCAAATTGTTTTTCGTCATACAACCTATGTGCAATGTCAACTTGTTTGCTATCAGGATAAGCGTCCGTAAATGTTTTATAAGCAGCAGAACTGTTTGTCTTTTTAGCGTCAATAAATGCCAGTTCGTGCAGTCTTTCTTTTGCTTCTGGAATTTCTTCGGCGCTTGGATAGTGTTTAATAAAATCCAAATAGCCATCAATATTGTCAATAGCTTTTTCTTTTTTAAACGCCAAACCATTTCTTTTCCTTAAGGCAATATTTATCTGAATGGCTCTAGGGTAGGTTGTTATGAAGTTTTGAAAGGATTCTACTGTGTTGTTATCCGATGCCAACTTGTAAGCCAATATATCTCTTTTCTCAACCGCTTTCTCTATTTGGTATTTTGGTGCAATTTTAAAGTATCCAATAAATGTTAGATAACCGCTAATACTATTTAATGATAAAGCATCTTCTAATGCCAATCCACATATTGAATCGGTATAATCCAAAAATATCGACTGATTAATAGGCACTTTTTCTAATTTTATCAATTCCTTGTTATCAGAAATTAATTCAAAAAGTGACTTCGATTTCAATAAATAAAAGTAGGAGGAGTCTGGATTGTATTTGGAGCATTTGCGTTCTTTGAGCAATAACGCCATGGCAAAATTCAACTCAATATCATTCGGCTTTTTTGATAGTTCTTTGGCAATTCTTTTTTCAGCTTTAGGAAAATTGTCTTTCTCAATTAATTTCAAATACTTACTTTGACCAGAAAGAAAAGTTTGGGCTAATATTATGAATAATATGGTTATTGGAATTTTTTTCATAGATTTAATATCAATTAATCTGATGCATATTTTCAATATGATTATTATATAATTTTTGTAGATTATTAGAAATGAATTAAAATAGCTGATAATAAGGAGTTTATTTCAAATAAGTGATTCCATTATTAAGTAAAATCTGCCGATATAAAAGTAGCACTTTTTTTCTAAAAACGAGCTGTTTATTTAATATTATTCAAGAAATCTTATCTCGTTAGAATAATTCTGTCTGTATATGACTTGAAATTCAGGAATGAGGTAATGCTCACAGCGTACTTTACTGTAAGCTGTGAGTAAAATTGTAGGAGGGAATTCAAAGTTCTCCTCTCAGTAATCGGGATATTAATTTTGTGTGATTTAGATTTTACTTCACCCCCCAATATCTTACCAACACCAGCATCTTTTAGAGCCACGGGATTACCAAAGGCATCCATCGTTCCAAATTCAATGGCAATGGAAAGAATTAGAGATTCATCATCGCTGAAATTTTCTCTGTTTATTGGCTATGTAAATCGTCAATTCCTGGGCTGGTATTGAGGCTTAAATGGAATATCAAATAGTTTAAATATAATTAGGAACTGGATTGTTACTAAAATGTATTGCATCATACCATTTTGTGTTGTGTTGAATTTTAGATCAGAACCCACTCCAAGTGTTATGATGTATGTAATAAAATGATTCAAATTTCAGACACTTCCGTTTCGTCGCTCATCCTTTCTTTATCTTCTTTTTCTTTGCGGCGTAGTCGGCGCGTGGTCGTGTTGCGCAATTGTGTGCGTGCCACTTTCAAATAGAAATTTGTGAGGTCGATGAGCTCATTTTCAACTGCTTCGGGGTGAGTGAGGAGGTACATTTCTATGGTGCGGAGGTAAAAGCGTATCTCGCCAATCAATTTTTCTTTGGTCGGTTGGGTGGTGTTGGGAGCCGGTTGCTTTTTTTGCGCTTCTTTCTGCAATTGCACAAATCTGTTTATTTTAGCATCAATTTCATTCAGCTTATCTACAAATCGCATAAGTCCAAGCTCAGTTAAGTTATTGCTAAAATTACTACGGTATTTTAAATGGCTGTTCAGCGTATAATGAATCAATGCTTTATCTGTAATTATTTTTTTGTTGTAATTTTTAAATAGTTTGGTCAAAGTGTCTTTTTCATTTAATAATGCATTCGTATCTTCGTCGAACTGTGCAAGGTTCAAAGCTTTAATGTGAAACTGCATAGCGGCTACAAGCTTATCAGTTGCGATGCGCAGTTTGGTTATTTCTGCTGTGTGTAATTGCTTTCGTGGCTTAGTTGCTAATACCTTGGTGAGCGGCTTATGCTCTTCAAGCCGATTGATGGCAGCTATTAAGTCGGGAACAGTAATCTTTTTGAAATTTGGTATTGATAAAAGTTGTTGATAGATTGCATTTAGGTCTGAATTCTTCATCCTATCAAAACGAACGGTAATAAATAAGCTTTTCATAAGGAAATAATTAAAAGGTGCATCAAAATTTGCAGAATTATACCCTATCAACATTATAGAAGTGAGAGTATATCAGCAAATTTCGTTGAAATATGAATACAAATTTATACTTTTTATTTGGGAGAGAGGCATTGTTTGAAAAAATAAATGAAAAATACTACGGAGGGTTGCTACTTATACAGCAGATTTATAGAAAATTCTTTGGAAAGCAATAAACATTGGATCGATTTTAGAGAAATTTATACGGGGAAGTACAGTTTACATATTACAGTTGTAGAAAATTTGTAGGAAAGCGACAAACATTGTTTCAGGTTTAGAGAAATTTTTGTGGGGGAGAACAACTTACATATCAAGTATGTAGAAACTTTTGTGGCGAAGTATATATAATTTCTTACATGTATGGTTGAGAAAGATAAAAATAATCAATGTTGCATTACATCAATCATTTTGCTTTGGAGAAATAATCAATGTAGCAATACATCTTATATTTATATTTGTAATAATGAGCAACGTAAGCTTACATGGCTTATTATGCTTTGTAAAAATTAGCAAAGTAGGGCTACACAGCTAATTTATACTATTGAAGGTATAAAAAGGAGTTTTTAAAATTGTATTACTCTTTATAAAGAGATAAAGAATATTAGGCGGACGACGTATTCTGAAGTGCTGATATAACAGAATACAATCAAATCTTTATTTCTTTTGCAATTTGTAATCCAATATTCGTAAACAACATGCTGCCAACGATTTAAATCAGCGAATTAATAGTGCAAATTTAGTGATAATTTTTGAATACTGCAATAGATAATAAGATTTACTGAAAACCTAAAGGAGAGTTGGCTAAGAATTATAGTACTGCGTTAATAGTTTTAAGCATTCAAATATTACAATGGGTCGTTATAAAATGGCTTATTGAATTTATGTACAACAACTTAACGGTTGATATTAACTGTATTTATTTGAATTCATAATAAAAGAGTAAACGCAAAGCCGCAAAGTTTTAAATCCCTTATATTCAACAAAAAGAGAAAGAACGCTAAGACAAAACTTTCAGTTTTTCTTTGCGGCTTAGCAACTTTGCGACTTTGCGTTCAAAAATCTTTTTATTTAACGAACTGTTGATTTTTACAATGCTTCGTTAAACTTAATGTTAATCAGTTGAATATCAAGAAAATAAACTT
>JBAXAD010000012.1:0-37767 GCA_037142715.1 Paludibacter sp.
AACGTTGAAGCATTAAAACCCATGCCAGCAAGAATAATAAAAACAGAAAAATAGGTTTGAATAATTTTGATTCTTCCAATATCATCTGATGCCAAAATACCTGCAACAAGAAGTTGTGATGCAAATGCAAAAAACTGTATTAGTAAATTAGCAGATAATAAATGGAAAAAACCTTTTTCACGGACATTTTGAAAAAAATTCATCTTATCTTGGTTTGATTTTCGCATATTCTATTGTGAAAAAGTAGATTTCTATTTTAGAATTTATCAATAAAAACTAGAAAATCATTTTCAATAACTTTCCAGTTATATTTTGATTTCGAAATATCCAATGCATTGTTTGCATGTCGAATATAAATTTCAGGATTCTCTATATAATCAATAATATGCATAGCAATCTGTTGACTGTCATTAGGATAGCATAAATAACCGTAGTTAAAGTTTTTAATTTCTTTTTTAATTGAACGAAGTTTTGAATAGATAACAGGTCGCCCACATGCCAAATAATAAAATAATTTTATTGGCATACAAAAAGTATTTTCCAAATCAATAATTCGTAAATCAAAAAATAAATCTGATTTACCAATAACTTTACAGAAATCTAAAAAATCTAATTTGTTTTGAACATCTACGATCACATTAGCGGCTAGATTTGAGCAAATGTCTGTAAAATGAACTTGATCTGATGGACTAGGAAAGTATCCAATAATTTGAAGATTGAACTGTAAATTGGGCCTCAACTTACTTGCAATATCTATTGCATTGATGAGAGCATCAATTCCCTTGTCAACATTAATAATACCACTATAAAATAGATTTAATTGGGTGTCTATTTGTTTTATCGGGTAGTTTTCAATGTAAGTTAAATCAGGGTAATATGGCAAGAATTCAAACGGTTTCCAAAAGAACAAAAATCTGAAAGGCAATGATTTATAATGTTCCCCAAAGATGAACCCATCTGTTTTTATCCCTGCAAAAAGATTAAATAATACTAAAACTATAAATTTTCTGATTTTTTTGAAGCCCTGTTCAAACCTGAAATTTTTCTTTGAAGGATACCATTCAGTTAAATCGTAGATGATTTTTGTTTTGCATTTTCTTTTAAAAATACTTGATGCAATAATTGAGATCGGAGAATCGCAAATAACAATATCTGGCATGAACTCATTTAATGATTCTACTATTTTTACTACTTTCTCTTTGTGTGATAACTTGCTATCACTGTATGATTTAATTTGAATATTATCAATGCAGCATACTAAATCTTCTTTTGTTGAAATAATCAGAATTTCGTATCCAAAATTTGATAGACTTTTTGCCAGATGATAAAAAACCCTATCATCCAATGAGTAGTGACCAGTATTTAAAAGGATTATTTTTTTTGACATACTAAATTTTATATTTTACCAATCAAAAACTCAGGTCTAAATCTTTTAATAATATAATAAGGATGATTTAATGCCCCAAATCCTTTGTAAAATCTTGCAATTCCTTCTATACGAGAGCCTTCAAAATCAAATAGGCAATTTTTATCAGCATTATTCTGAATCAATTGATCAATGAGTAAAAACATTGCTGATGAATTTTTTCCTTCTTCGTTAGATACTGGCAATAAATAAGTCAGTCGGTTGGATGAATGCATCAAACACAATGCTGCAATTATCTCATTTTTAGCCGATAGTACGCCAAACAAACTCATTTTTTCCTTTGAAATTCCAGTTTTAATCAGCTCTTCAACAAATGATTGTTCAGCCGAATTGTATTTCTTATTGACAGAATAATAGAAAGTAATAAATGCATCAAGGGATAATTCATATCGAACTTTCAATTGCATTTTTGTGGCTTTCTCAATATTTCGCTTGGTATTTTTCGAATAATTACTGGTTATTTGTTGGTAGGTTTGGTTTAAATCCAAAATGTAATTTGGACAAACTTCTGCATTTTGATAAAAATTTTGTTCGTTCAAATTCAGTTCATAACTAAAAGAAGGCAGCTCATTGATAAATAGTTGTACCACATTCTCATTAATAATTTGGGTTGAAAAAATGCCCAATTGTTGGGTGAGTTTTGGCTGAACGATATAGGGTAATTTATATTTCCGTTTGAGGGGTAGGGGCATTATATAATCATAATTTTCGCTCACCAATGCTTCCCAATTTGGCGATACAACATCCAAATACCAACTGTAAGCATAAGTTAATTGATTGATTGACTCCGAGATAGATTTATCCCAAAGTGCATAATCGATTGATTTGTTTTGTAAATGCTTAATCTGCATGTGATTTTTTATACAATTATTCAAACAAAAGTAATTGATTTTTTTTACATTCCAACATGTGATAGCTTTAATTTGTGTTTTTTCTAACAATGAATAAAATGCAATTTACTCTGCTTAAATTGAGTTTTTTAAGCTGAGATTTTTTTAATAAGAAAAAATATCGTAATTTTGAACTCTCAAAACAATAACTCGTAGATTTATGGCTAAAGAAGTAGCAACAAATGCTGGTGCAATGTACAATGCACTCACAAACGGAAGCAAGATTGTAGGAAAAATTTTTGCAGATACAGATTTTAGAATTGATGGCGAAGTAGAAGGAACTATCAGTTGTAACGGAAAAGTAGTTATTGGACAAAAAGGCTTTCTAAAAGGTTCAATTTCGTGTGTTAATGCCGAAATTATTGGTACCGTGGACGGAGATATTGTGGTTGCAGAAACATTATCACTCCGTGCAACTGCTATAATTACAGGAGATGTGAAAACTAAGGTACTTATTGTGGAACCAAATGCTGTTTTTAATGGTTCTTGTTCTATGCGTGACAATCAGGTAAGTGCTGTAAAACAATAATATACACCTATTTTTGGTTGTAATTTAAAAAAATATTTAGGCGTTGATGTACATTGTTACTTCAACGTTTTTCTATTTCTATAAAGCTTGAAAATAGATATCATCAATTAAATTAATAGTATCGTGCAAAGTATTCAATATAAAGCTTTTGTGGTTGAAGAGTTGAATGGAAATTATACACAAAGTATAAAAATTCTGGATACCAAAAATTTGCTTTTGGGCGGTGTGCTCATTCGTGTTCATTATTCGTCGATAAACTACAAAGATGCCCTTTCGTCTACTGGAAATAAGGGTGTTACCAAAATATATCCACATACCCCTGGAATCGATGCGGCTGGAGTTGTTGAGCAATCTGCTGATAGTCAATTTAATGTTGGCGATGAGGTAATAGTGACTGGTTATGATTTAGGAATGAATACCGCTGGTGGTTTTGGACAATATATTTGTGTGCCAGCCGATTGGGTTGTTAAACTTCCCGAAGGACTCACATTGAAAGAAGCCATGATTATTGGAACTGCTGGTTTTACTGCCGGAATTTCCATGACAATATTGAATGAGAAAATAAAACCTACCGATGGAAAAATAATCGTTTCTGGAGCAACTGGTGGTGTAGGTTCTGTTGCATTATCATTGCTTCATAAGCTCGGTTATCAAACGGTAGCCATTTCTGGAAAAGAAACTGAATATCCGTTTTTATTCAACTTGGGTGCAACGAAGGTTATTTCAAGAACAGAATTTCAAACAGTTGACAAACGACCTATGCTTACTGCACTTTTTGCTGGAGGAATAGATACGGTAGGTGGTCCAATTTTGGAAAATATTATCAAATCATTGCAACCCTTGGGAGTGGTTACAACTTGTGGGAGTGTATCGTCTACACAATTGAATATGAGTGTATTTCCTTTTATTTTGCGAGGGATTTCACTCGTTGGGGTTTCATCTCAGAATTACCCAAAGCAAGCTAGAATAGATTTGTGGAATAAATTAGCCAATGATTGGAAACCCGATAACCTCATGGAATTATACAACGAAATAGGACTGGATGAAATAAAAGATGCTATAGATTTAATATTAATGGGTAAACTAAAGGGTCGGACTATCGTTAATATGTTGGAGAATTAAAGTTCAAACTCTTCAAAGACTTTAAACTTATCAAACTCTTCGAATCTTTTAAAGCAAATCATTTTCATAAATCAAAAAAAAATTGCAATTTTGCACTTTGTTTCTACATTAAATCTAATCTTCATATTATTAACCCTTCTCCTGAATGGCATTAGCGAACGAGAATTATTTAAAAACTCCCGAAATCTACTGTTTTGACGAAATAGAGAAGCGCGTTAATGCCTTTAAAATCACACACCCTACTACAAAAATAATCCGTTTAGGCGTTGGCGATGTCACTCGTTCACTGCCCAATGAAGTAGTGAATGCCATGCACAAGGCCATTGACGAAATGGGTCAGCCTGAAACATTTAGAGGGTATAGTCCGCCTCAAGGTTATGATTTTTTGATAGAAAAAATCCTCAAAGATTATCGTACTTTGGGTGTAGTGTTGGATAAAGAAAGTGTGTTTGTAAACGATGGAGCAAAATCCGACATAGGAAATATTGGTCATATTTTGGGACGGGATAATATAATTGCAATTGCAGATCCTGTGTATCCTGTTTACGAAAATGCTACTATTATGAGTGGTCGAGCAGGGATGTTGAATGATGATCAAAAGTGGAGTAATATTGTTTATTTGCGTTGTACAGCCGAAACAGATTTTATACCAGAATTGCCAATGGAGAAAGTGGATGTGATTTACTTGTGCAATCCTAATAATCCAACAGGAACAGTATTGACAAAAACAGAATTGAAACGTTGGGTAGATTATGCCATTGAACATCAAAGTATTATAGTATATGATGGTGCTTATCAAGCCTATGTGAATGAACCAAATGTACCTAGAAGTATTTACGAAATTAAAGGTGCTAAAAAAGTAGCAATCGAAATTCGTACTTATTCAAAAACTGCAGGTTTTACAGGTTTACGTTGTGGATATTCAATTTTTCCGCCTGAATTGATGGTATATACAAAAATTGGGGACAGTGTACCTTTAATAAAATTGTGGAGCCGTAGAATTACCAATTATACAAATGGCGTATCCTATGTTGTGCAAAGAGCTGCAGAGGCAATTTATTCACGAAAAGGGAAAGTTGAAACGCAAGAATTGGTGAACTATTATCTAACCAATGCTTCACTCATCAGGACTGAATTATTATCGTTTGGATTTGAAGTGTACGGTGGTATTTCTTCGCCTTATGTATGGTTCAAAATCCCTGATGATCAGCTTTCATGGAAGTTTTTTCATCAATTATTGTACGAATATAATGTAATTGGAACACCCGGAATCGTTTTCGGGTCAACTGGCGAAGGATATATGCGTTTTACTGGTTTCAGTAGCCGCGAAGATACTATTGAAGCGTTAAATCGCTTACGAAAAGGAAATTGGTGATGTTTTGACAATTATAGCAAAATCATTTTTAATTACTTCATATAACAATATTAAAAAAAAGAACTAACATTTAATTATCTCACAAATAAAACAGCTAACTATGTGTGGAATTGTAGGTTACATCGGTAATAAGCAAGCTTATCCGATATTAATAAAGGGTCTTCAAAGACTAGAATATAGAGGATATGATAGTGCCGGAATTGCTTTATTGCATGACGACAAATTGAATGTGTACAAGGCAAAAGGCAAGGTTTCTGACTTGGTTCATTTTGCAGAACAGAAAGATATTCAAGGTACTATCGGTATTGCGCATACCCGCTGGGCTACACATGGTGAACCAAACCAAGTTAATGCACACCCGCATTATTCACAATCTGAGGAATTGGCATTGATTCACAATGGAATAATTGAAAATTATGCTGTATTGAAAGAAGGATTGAAAGAACTTGGATATACTTTTTCTAGCGAAACCGATACTGAAGTTTTAATTCAATTGATAGAATATATTAAAAAATCAAATAACGTTGATTTAACAAAGGCGGTGCAATTGGCATTAAATCAAGTTGTTGGAGCTTATGCTATTGCCGTGATTGAAAAAGGGCAACCTGATTTGATAGTTGCTGCGCGCAAAGGAAGTCCACTTGTGGTTGGAATTGGCGAAGATGAGTTCTTTTTGGCTTCTGATGCAACTCCTATCGTTGAATTTACCAATAAAGTAGTTTATATTGGTGAAGAAGAGATTGTTACTTTGCAACGTGGAAAAGAATTGAAAGTAAGAACAATTGGAAATGTAGAGAAACCGCATGAAGTAAAAAAACTTGAAATGACTTTGAGTCAATTGGAAAAAGGTGGTTATCCTCATTTCATGATCAAAGAAATTTTTGAACAACCTAAAACATTGAGCGACAGTATGCGTGGTCGTGTGAATGTTGAAGCTAACAATATTACTCTGGCTGGATTTATTGATAACAAAGAGAAGTTTCTGAACGCAAAACGCATTATCATTATTGCTTGTGGAACTTCTTGGCATTCAGCGTTAATTGGAAAATACGCCATCGAGGAGTTTGCACGCATCCCTGTTGAAGTAGAATACTCCTCGGAATTTAGGTATCGCAAACCGGTAATTGACCCAGATGATTTGGTAATTGCCATTTCACAATCGGGTGAGACTGCCGATACATTGGCAGCTGTAGAATTGGCCAAATCGCACGGTGCATTTATTTTTGGAATTTGCAATGTGGTAGGTTCTTCTATTCCACGCAACACGCATTCAGGATGTTATACGCATGCTGGTCCAGAAATTGGAGTAGCTTCAACCAAAGCATTTACAGCACAAGTAACAGTACTTACAATGCTTGCTTTGATGATTGGAAAAGAAAAAGGAACTTTGGATAACGATAATTATTTACAAATTGTAAAAGAATTGGGTAGAATTCCAGAAAAAATAACCGAGATTTTGAAGCAAGATGCAAGTATCGCTGAATTTGCGAAAACCTTTACTTACGCTCAAAATTTCATTTACTTAGGTCGTGGTTACAATTTCCCGGTTGCACTAGAAGGTGCGTTGAAATTGAAGGAAATTTCTTATATACATGCCGAAGGTTATCCAGCTGCCGAAATGAAACATGGTCCTATTGCCTTGATTAGTCAAGAAATGCCTGTGGTGGTAATTGCTCCAAGTGCGGGTATGTACGAAAAGGTAGTAAGCAACATTCAGGAAATTAAAGCTCGAAAAGGTAAAATAATTTCTATCGTCACTGAAGGTGATGTAGTGGTAAAAAACCTATCGGATTATTCCATTAGTATTCCTGATACGGAAGAATGTTTGGTCCCATTGTTGGCTGCAATTCCCTTACAATTATTGGCTTATCATATAGCAGTTGTAAAAGGTTGCGATGTTGACCAGCCCCGTAATTTGGCCAAATCGGTAACAGTAGAATAAAAAAAACAAAATATCAAAGGTCAAATGTCGAAAGACTTTTGACCTTTGTTTTTAGACAAAAGACTCAATAAACATGTGCGGAATAGCAATGGTTAGGCTGTTAAAGCCTTTAGATTTTTATCAGGAGAAGTATGGAACGTGGCAATACGGTTTGCAAAAAATGTATTTGCTCATGGAAAAGCAACACAACCGTGGTCAAGAAGGTGCGGGACTTGCTACCGTAAAATTGGACATGCCTCCTGGCGAAGAGTATATTTGGCGCGAAAGAGTGGAAGGTAAAAATGCAATTCAAGAGATTTTTGCTACCATTAATAACAAGATGGCAAAAGTGACTGAAGATGTATATAAATATCCTGTAAAATCTAAATCCCAATTACCGTTTGCAGGTGAGCTTTATATGGGACATTTGCGCTATAGTACAACAGGTAAGAGTGGTTTGTCTTATGTTCATCCGTTTTTACGTCGTCACAACTGGAAAAACAGAACAATGGTGCTTGCGGGCAATTTTAACCTCACAAATGTTGATGAATTATTTAATCATTTAACTTTAAAAGGACAACATCCTCGCGATAAAGGTGATACTTTTTTAATGTTGGAGTCACTTGGTTTTCAGCTTGATCAGGAAGTGCAGAAAGAGTATAATCAAATCAAGCAGCGCTATACCAACGACTTAGCCATTACTCAAAAGATTGAAGATAATCTCGATATAGCTTCTTTTATCCGTAAATCGGAAAAATTGTGGGATGGTGGATATGCCATTTGTGGTATGTTGGGTCATGGCGATTCATTCGTTTTTCGCGATCACAAAGGTATTCGCCCAGCGTTTTATTATATCAGCGATGAAATAGTAGTAACTGCTTCCGAACGTCCTGTAATTCAGACTGCCATGAATGTGAAAGAGGAAGATGTGAAAGAATTGATGCCTGGCGAGGCAATGATAATCAAAAAGAATGGAACCGTTAAATTTGAAACCATTCGTCCTCCAGCAGAGGAACTGACTAAATGTTCGTTCGAGCGTATTTATTTTTCTCGTGGTAGTGATGTAGATATTTATAAGGAACGCAAGCAATTAGGAGCATCTTTGGCACAACCAATCCTTGAAGCCATTGGAAACGATGTTGAAAATACCGTTTTCTCATTTATTCCAAATACTGCCGAAGTTGCCTTTTATGGTATGATGGATGGAATAAAAGCTGCCACAAATCAAGAAACGCGTGTTGAAAAAGTATTGATTAAAGACATAAAATTACGTACTTTTATTTCTACCAATGATGAACGAAATGATTTGGCTACTCACGTTTACGATGTAACTTATGGTTCAATCCGTCGTGGGAAAGTTGATAACTTGGTGGCTATTGATGACTCAATTGTACGCGGAACAACGCTAAAACAGAGTATTTTAAAGATATTGAATCGACTGGAACCCAAAAAGATAGTTATCGTATCTTCTTCGCCTCAAATTCGTTACCCCGATTATTATGGAATTGATATGGCCAGAATGAACGAGTTTTGTGCATTCCGTGCTGCCATTGAATTGTTGAAAGAAACTGGTCAACAGAGCATTATAGATGAGGTTTATCAAAAATCAAAAGCACAAGAGTTTTTGCCAAAAGAGGAAATCATCAATTATGTGACTGATATTTACAAGCCATTTTCGCAAGAAGAAATTTCAAAGAAAATAGCGGAAATGCTAACACCGGGTGACGTTAATTGCCCTGTGGAACTGGTTTATCAAACCATTGAGGGACTACATAAAGCTTGTCCAAACAATTCAGGCGATTGGTATTTCTCCGGAAATTACCCAACGCCGGGTGGTACCAGAATGGTAAATTTGGCATTCATAAATTATTACGAAGGAAAAGATAATTGTTAGACTTCATAAAAAAGCCTCTTCCTTATTTGGAAGAGGCTTTTTTTATGAAGTCTATTAAACCAATTGCTCTCTCAACCGCTTCATATCCAAAATAGTATATTCTTTTTTGTTTATGCTAATAATTCCTTGCTGAACCATTTCCGATAAGCTGCGTGCTAAGGACGGACGAGCCACTCCAAAAAAATCTGCCAACTCGGTTTGATTACGATTCATTGTAAAACTTTTTTCATCGGCTGTAATTTGTTCCAATAAAAAATGTGCCAATTTCCCTTTAATGGTTTTAATGGATAATAATTGTAACCGATTGGTTAGAAATTGAGTACGGTTTGAATTATGTTTCAGAAATTGTTTCATGAAATCAGGATTGGTCATCATCAACCGCATAATTTCGTCTTTCGGAATGCGCATAATTTCCACATCTTCTAGGGTAGTAACATCCACAGGAAAATGATTATTGTCTGAAAACAAAAAAGCCGGAGCGAGTGGGCGAGGAGCCTTGATGATTTCAATGCCCAACAAACTCCCATTTTCGGTAATCATTTCGGTCTTCACCGAACCTTGTGTTAGCATATATAATGCATCACACACGTCGCCCTGATGAATAATCAATTCATTTTTGGGATAAGTCTTTATGCTGCATTTCAAATCCTGCAAAAAGTCCTCATTATCTTCAATATTCAAACTGCTACAAATCGGACATGCAGACAAGTCGACGTTTTCCATATTTTATATTAGCATTACAATGTCTTTTGCTTCTTATGGTGTTTTGGAACAAAATTACAAACAAAATTTTAAAGTGTAACAGTTGTTACACTTTTATTGTTACTTCTATAGTACTTTTGCAGTATAATAAATAAACAAAAAAATAAAATTATGGCTGATTACACATTCAATAAAGAAAACAAAATATTCCCCACCGCCGAGAAATTCAGTTTAACAGATAAAGTAGCATATAATGATGGCTCAGTAGTTAGTAAAATTATCATTCGCAACGAAAGAGGAAATCTAACGCTTTTTGCATTCGATAAAGGCGAATTTTTGAGCGAACATACTGCTCCATTTGATGCCATTTTACAAGTACTTGATGGTCAATGTGAGGTAGTTATAGATGGTGTTTCGTTCGATCTGATTGTTGGTGAAAGCATTATCATGCCCGCCAATGTAAGACATTCGGTGATTGCTACCGAAAAGTTTAAAATGTTATTGACAATGATTAAATAATTGACCATTTATTCATTTACTATTTACCATTTATAGGATGAATAGTAAATGGTAAATGAAAAAATAGTATATGAATTCATGAAACGAACAATTATAAAGATAGACGAAGCACTTTGCAATGGTTGTGAGGCTTGTGTGAGCGGTTGTCACGAAGGGGCACTTCAAATGATAGATGGCAAAGCGCGCATGATTAGCGAGCTGTATTGCGACGGACTGGGCGCTTGCATTGGCGATTGTCCAGTAGGTGCCATCACCCTCGAAGAGCGCGAAGCGGAACCTTATGACGAAATTGCGGTTATTCAACGCATGGTACCAAAAGGCGAAAAAACCATTTTGGCGCACCTCAGACATTTGAAAGATCATGGAGAATTTGACCTTCTCAAACAAGGCGTTATGTGGCTGAAACAGAATAACATTGAACTAGACTTTGCGTCTGTTCATAATGCACCTTCACCAGCACCAAAAGCCCCAACTGTTTGTGCATGTCCCGGAAGTAATGAAATGTCGTTTGCTCCTGCAGCAACCAAAACTGCAACTTTTCGGATGGCTTCTGCAGCTCCTACTGTTACAGAAAATGCTTCACAACTGCGTCAATGGCCAGTGCAATTGCATTTGTTGAATCCGGATGCTGCATATTTCAAAGGAGCAGATGTGGTGTTGGCAGCAGATTGTGTTGCATTT
Organism: Paludibacter sp.; assembly: GCA_037142715.1. Classification (GTDB taxonomy): domain Bacteria; phylum Bacteroidota; class Bacteroidia; order Bacteroidales; family Paludibacteraceae; genus Paludibacter. The sequence goes on from JBAXAD010000012.1 coordinate 11,060, forward strand.
AGTTTTGCCGATTTTCACAACCGTTTTCTGGCAGGAAAAATCCTCGCCATTGCCTGCCCAAAACTCGATAGCAACAAAGAATCGTACATAGAAAAGTTGAAGATAATGATTCAACACTCTGTTATTAATACACTTACGGTTATTATAATGGAAGTGCCTTGCTGTGGTGGTTTGTTGCAATTGGCATCCAAAGCTGTTGCAGAATCGGGTAAAAAAATTCCAATGAAACTTATCGTTATCGGAACTAGGGGCGATGTGCTGAAGGAAGAATGGGTGTAAAGAGTTGGCAGATGACTTGTTTCATTTTTATTTCTAGTTAATACTAATGACACTCCTAATGTTTTGTCGAACAATTGCTTACTCATTTTATAGTTAGTCCACACATATTTTAATTTTATTTGCTCCCAAATGTATTTGTTTTTCGGACTCCACTTTTTTGAGAGTTTCATTTTGAACTGTTCAAAATGATACTCGTTAAAACAAAAGTATATCTTTTGCCGACTCAAAAAGGCTGTTGTTAAAACGAAAGTGTCTAATAAATCATGTTTTTTAACCACTTTGTTTTTTTTAGTCCAAATTGAGCTTGTAAAACAGTCAATTTGTTACAATATACATCCTGTTTTAGCGAAAAACTACCCATATTTTTTAATAAGTGTTCGATTTGTCTGACAAATCGGACATTTTTGGTTTAACAAGTGTCCTTTTGAGACGACAGAATGGATATTTTCAAAAAAAAATAGCCCGATTTGTCGAATAGATTTGCCACTCACGTTTTTATTTTGTCTAATTTGGACAGAATTATGTGTATTTTAGTACTAAAATCAACAAATTATTTGAATTTTTGAGCCATTATTGTTAACAAGTAGCATCTTTAGTTGATAGATTTGCCACTTTTACTTTAACAACTGGTTTTTAGAGCAGACAGATTGGACACTTTTATTTTATTGAATGCTATTACTGTAGATAGAATAGATACTTTTGAAAAAAATATCTGATTTGAATGACGGTCATGAATAACTAATACATTTCAACATTTTTTTGAGCTGTGTGGAAAGTGAAAAAGACGCTTTGTAATACTCACCAACGTATCAAACTGTAAAAGAAACGGATTGTGGGCTTAAAAATCAAACGGCTGAATTTCAGAAAGAAATTCAGCCGATTTTTTCTTGGAATTAGTACCGATAAATATCGATATCCAATTTTGTCTATAATGAAATGATAACAGTGATGAAACTTTGTAATATTTAATTTGATTTATTTCAGCACCTTATTATCTTTAGAAAGCGAAACAGCACTATCTTTTCCCAAATAGATAGTTTGTGTTGGGAATGCAAATTCAATACCAGACTCATTGAATGCCCTCAATATCTCGTAGTTAACCTGAGATGGAGTTTCCATTACATCTCCTTGTTTATTAATGAAATAAACAAAGGTAATTATTAATGCGAAATCCGTAAAATCCGTAAACGCTGCAACAATTTCTTTTTGGTTTACATTTTTAATTCGTTGTGGCATACCTTTTAGTATTTCCATCGCTTCGTTCATTTTTTCAGGGCTGGTATTGTAAGTCAATCCTAGCTTCATTAACACACGGCGCATGGGTTCTTCAGATATATTTTCTATTGGAGCGTCCACCATTTTATAATTTGGGATGGTTACCAATCGTTTTTCCAAAGTACGGATACGCGTGCTACGGATTCCAATATCTTCCACAAACCCTTCATATTTGTCCACTTTTATGCGGTCACCAATTCTAAATGGTCTATCGGTAAAAATAGTAATACCCCCAAAAATATTTTTAATTGTATCTTGAGCTGCTAATGCAAATGCCAACCCACCAATACCCAATGTTCCCAACAAGGCCCGAACATCAACTCCAATGTTATTGAGTGCCATAACAGCACCCAATGCCCAAATAATGGCCAATACCGTGCGGCGAATGATAGAAATAAGATGCGTGTCAAGTTTTTTGTGCTTCGGATCATCGGCAATTGGAACCCAATATTCCTCAATTATAGCATTCATCAATCGTGCCACAAACCATGTGATATTCAGAACAATAAGTATCTGAAACGATTTTAGGATTATGTTTTCAAAACCTGGGTTTAGGTTCAATCGTTTTGCAGCTATCCAAATCGCAAAAAGCATAATTCCAAATAAAACTGGTGCTTGCAACATTTGAAATAAAATGTCATCGAGCCGGTTATTTGTCTTGGCAGTTAATTTTTGTATGACATTTTTGTTTAGCAATACGATTATTTTGTTCAAAATAATAGCCCCAATAATAATGGCTAGCGATATTAACCAATCGTGAAGTGTGTTTCCGTAAAATATTTGTTCTAACATAAATTTAGTAAGTAGTTTGTAGTTAGTAAGTAGTTTGTAGCTAGTAGCTAGTAGATTGTAGTAAGAAGTTAGGAGTTTGAATAATCAATACTTGCTTAGTTCTCGGCCAACTGGCGGATTAGTGGCCATTTTATTTATTTTCCAGATAATCAAGTATCTGAAACATTTTAAGATTGTTTGATACTATCAATTCTTTTTGTTCCAATATCCTTTTTGCTGATTGAATCGTTTCACTTTCTATCAGTTCATCGGCTCCATACTCCAACATTTGAACCAGAGATTGTGCTGTTACCTCAAAATGAAATTGAAGTCCCAATACATTATCATTGACCAAAAATCCTTGATTGATACAAACATCCGAACTGAAAAGGTGTTTACTTTCTTTAGGCAAATCATAAGTGTCACCATGCCAATGAAATGCGGGAAAATTACTTTCGAATTCAGAAAAAGCGGAAAGTTTCTTTGCTGAATTAGCAATTTTTACGTCATACCATCCAATTTCTTTCTGCTTGTTGGGATAAACTTTAGCACCCAATACCTCCGCAATTAATTGAGAGCCAAGGCAAATTCCTATCACTGTTTTTCCTTTGGATATTACTTGTCGTATAAATTCCTTTTCTTCTATTAACCAAGGGAAAATCAATTCGTCATACACGCCCATTGGTCCACCCATAACAATCAGCCAGTCTATCGAATCTGGATTTGGAAGCTGATAATCAGTGTATAAGTTTGTAAATGTAATATCATGTCCATTTTTGCCAATCCATTGTTCTATGCACCCCAAGCCCTCGAATGGAACATGAAATAATGCATGGATAGAGAGTTTATTCATCGCTTGAAAATTAGTTTGGTATTATAAAAATCAAGTTTGGGTGAATTCAATTAGCTCTTTTTGAACCGTTTGTATAAGTAAACCAAAGTGAATGTTGGTATAATATCCGTGAATGGGAATATTTCTTCTATGAAATTAATAAATGCACCAACCTGCCCAATTCTTCCTCCAAAACTCTTATAAAAAATAAATGCAGAAATTGGTGCCCAAATCAAATCGAACCATTCGCCAATTCCGGGTATGAAATAGGTGGCGGCACCAAGTGCATCCATAAACAGACAAAAAACGAGTGTTGGTTTTGATTTCATAATGGTTTTATTTTGAAATAAAATACAATTACTCAATTTATATTGTAGCAGAAAAAGGATTAAAAAACTTTTTGCTGCATTTATTTTAGAGGATTTCCTGGATAATTTATTGCAGCACTATCAACGTCTATTAAAAGTGAATCTTGATGTTGTATATTTGTTTGATTATTATGTATTTGTCCACTTTTTATCTCTTTAGTCAATGCAAAATTATAAATTATCATGCCTACAAGTACTAATACAAACAACCCAATTAGTAATTTATTGCTAGTTTTCATAGGTTAGAAATTAATTGTTGAATACTTGATTTGATGACAGATTTTGAATAATTTAAAAAGCGGTTTTCGTTTACTTTAAGTGTATCATTTGCAAGGATGTCATTTTCCAATTGCACACTTACAGTATTTAAAGATTTAGAAAATATTGATGTATTATTCAAATTATGAACCAATCCTATTCCTACAATGACTATAACTACAGCAGCTTTACAAAGTCTATTTATTGTTTTCATTTTGGTTTGTTTTAATTCTTTAAAATCTTAATTTGGTTTGAAAATTGAAATGTGTTTAGTTCAATACAAAGTTCTAAACTTGTTTTTCTGTTAATCTAAAGTAACTCACTATCCACAAAAATGGAATTATTAGGTAACCGATAATACGTACTAAATACTCTAAAACTGTTGGAATATTGGGGTTATTTAATGCAATATTTATATAAACTATACTGTCAGCCAGGCTTATATCTCCTAAAAATATTTTCATCAGTAACAATTGAATTATACCAAAAATTATTGCTACTCCAAAAACACTTAAGATAGTTCTTGTAATAAAATTATTTTTAAAATAGAGTGAACCTGCCATCGACAAAGCTTGTATTAAGGCAAAATTGTTAAGAATTGTCCAAAACTCATTTTCAATAGAAACATAGGTTTTACCATTCATAAAAATGGTTTTAGTTGCCTCAAATAAGTCCCAATTGATTGGAATTGGTATTTTTAAAATTAAATGGTACACTAATATAATGAGCATATGACCCAAAAAATAGGCTAATAAAGTCATAGCAAAATAATAAAGAGTGTTTAACAAAATAGCGACTGTAATTTTTTCAAAATGAGTGGCTGGCAACATAAAGAAATGGATACCTGTGGGTGCGTTCCAAAATTCTTTGTATAAATTTACCGAGAAAACTAATCCGCTGATGTACAATATCACTTTAACAAAGTCACGTTGGTCAAACATAGTGAATACCAAAGTAATAATGCTCCAAAACATGATTTCTCTATATAAATTTTCTACAAAATAACGTTTTATTAATAAGCTCGTACGTTTAATACTAAAGTTTGCTTTCATGTATATTGTTTTTCTTTTAATCTTTTTGAAGGTAGATAAAATTAGATTTACTGTTTAATAATTAATTTATTTAACTACTTATTCATTTGTTTTTCCAAATACTTTTTTGATGTTTTCAGGTTGAGTAATTACAGCATTAAACAATACTTCAACATCTAAATTACTTTCTTTACCCAATGTATTTTCACAAACTTGGCTCAATCCTCTTAATGTATCCTCAGTGTAAATTACGGTTTCGTCCGTTTTTGTACTATCGCCAACCGTAAAATAAAGTTTTTTAAGAATATCCTCTGTCGTTTCATTAAATACGATTTGATGATCTTCCATTATCATTATTTTATCAATAAGATTTTCTAGATCAAGGACTTGATGTGATGAAATGATGACGGTACAGTTTTCATTAATAACAGATTTCACTATTTTCCTAAAAATGCCTTTGGAAGGAATGTCCAACCCATTAGTAGGTTCGTCCATCAATATAACTTTGGTATTGGTGCCAAGACCAAAAGCAATCATAAATTTCTTTTTCTGACCATAAGACATTGTGTTGATATTTGCAGTTAATGGATCAATACCAAAATCATTGATATAATCATAAAATTTACTCAGTCGAAATTTTGGATAAAATGGGGCATACGTTTTTACGAATTTCTTAATACTAAGATTCGAGCCAGGAGCTTCTTCGGGTAAGAAAAATATTCCTTGCAACATTTTTGGATAACGCTTACCTGGAACGAAATCCAAGACCTTAATTTCCCCGTTGATAGGAAAAAGCAGCCCTGAAATCAATTTCAACAAAGTACTTTTACCTTCTCCATTTTTGCCCAACAGTCCGTGAATTCGACCAGTTTCAATTTCCAAATTCAAATCTGATAATAGCTTTGATTGGTTACCATATCTAAATTCGAGATTTTTGATGTCAATAAATTTTTTCATTCAATGATTTTTTATGAATTCAATTAGCGCTGTCTGGATAAAACAATACTTTTCTGCAAAAGTATTGTAACTATTTTTATTTTTCATTTCCTTTCTGTTAAATAACAATAATCAGAGCAGTTTTATTTAAAGTATTAAATTTTTGATGACAAATCAACCACTTTCGAAACCAAAAATTTCAAGATATATTTGTTTACAACCTTTCACACCACATCCAATTATTTTATAACTTATCAATAATTTGTTAAGGATTACAATGTGTAACTTTGCAAACTAAATAAAATAGTTTATTCCAGCATAAAAATAATAATTCTTACAACTTCTTTGGGTCAATTAGCGTTGTAAATTGCGATCAAGATACTTTATTAAAATAAAATGGCAAATAAAAAACAAATACAGGGTAATAAACCAATAAAACCCAATATTTTCGCAGTACTGAAACCATACAAACTGATGATTTATAGCTTGATAGGTTTTGCATTGATAAGTAATGGGGTGAATTTGGTGATTCCTAAACTTATTTCGCGTGGAATTGATGACTTTTCCAAAGGAAACTTTTCGTACGAGCGATTAATTATTGAATTTCTAGTAGCTGCATTGGTAATATTCGTATTTACATTCTTGCAGGGAATTCTACAAACCTATGCTTCTGAGCGAGTTGCACGTGATTTACGAACAAAACTTGCTGATAAAATTTCGCGTCAGAGTTATGCATTTATTCAGACTGCCAATCCGTCCAAACTGCTTACAAACCTCACATCCGATATTGATTCCGTGAAATTGTTTGTCTCAATGGCAGTTGTTTCTCTAGCATCGTCATTGTTTATATTAATAGGAGCAAGTGCACTTTTAATTTCCATTAATTGGGAATTGGCTTTGTCAATATTGATTATTATTCCAATAATTGCAGGTGCGTTTTTCTTTGTGTTTCGCAAAGTGGGCGTTTTATTCAAGAAAAGTCGCGAAGTGATTGACTGGTTGAATAAAGTTATCAACGAAAGTATTATGGGTGCTGCATTGGTTCGGGTACTAAATTCTCAAACAATGGAATACCGTAAATTTCTGGATGCCAACACACAAGCCAAAAACTTGGGAATATCCATACTAAGCCTTTTTGCTACTTTGATTCCTATTGTGGTATTTGTCAGCAATCTGGCATCACTTACTATTTTGGCGTTGGGTGGTCATTATGTTATTACCGGTACCATGTCATTGGGCGATTTTGCAGCCTTTAGTTCATATTTGGTAATTCTAATTTTCCCTATCATTGTGATTGGATTTATTAGCAATTTCGTAGTCCAAGCCTCTGTTTCTTATGGCCGTATATGTGCCGTGCTGGATGCCATCGAAACAAGTGACACTGGAACAATAAATACTCCATTGAAAGGAAACTTTGAAATGCAGCATATTTCAGTGATTTATGGCGATAAACCAGCATTAAAAGATATTTCCTTGAGCATTCAATCTGGAACACAAACTGCAATTATCGGCCCCACAGCAGCTGGAAAAACACAATTGCTACATTTGCTCACAGGGCTGATTTTACCAACAAGTGGCACAATATTATTTGACGGAATAAACATCAACGATTACAACAAGGAATCATTTCAGCAGCAAATTGGGTTTGTTTTTCAAGAAAGTGTAATGTTTAATATGAGTCTGCGTGAAAACATTGCTTTCAACGAAAAGGTAACGGATGAATTGCTGGAAAAAGCCATTGATACTGCTGAACTTGCTGATTTTATTCATACTTTGCCGCAAGGTTTAGAAACCATTGTTAGTGAGCGTGGTACGAGCCTTTCAGGTGGTCAAAAACAAAGAATTATGTTGGCCCGTGCATTAGCATTGAACCCCAAAATACTTTTACTCGACGATTTTACAGCAAGAGTTGACAATCAGACTGAACAGAAAATTCTGGAGAACGTGGAAAAAAATTATCCCGGAATTACCTTACTTTCTGTAACGCAAAAGATTGAACCGATTATGCATTACGGACAAATTATTTTGCTGGAAGAAGGAGAAATGCTGGCAAAAGGAACGCATGAAGAATTGATGAAAAGTAGTCCGGAATACGTGCAGATTTTCAATTCGCAAAGAAGTACAAATCATTTTGAAGAAACATTATGAACTACAATCTCAACATAAAAAAAGACATTTCGACCAACGAAAAAGTCAGCATGAAAACTACGCTGCAAGGTTTGCTCACGTTGATGGGTAAAGAGCGAAAGAACATGTACATAGCCATGGTTTTTATTCTCATCAATTCGGGACTGAACCTTGTGGCGCCTTATTTGATAGGACATGCGGTAGATACTTTTGTGATGACCAAGCAATATGATGGCGTTATTAAGTATTCGATAATTCTGTTTGGTGTTTTTGCAATGGCTTTGGTGAGTGGTTACACCCAAACGCAATTGATGGGACGAGTTGGACAACGAATGTTATTTAATTTGCGAAATACCGTATTCAATAAACTGCAGGAATTACCCATCGATTTCTTCAATCAAAACAAAGCCGGCGACTTGATTTCGAGGGTAAATAATGACACAGATAAAATCAACCAGTTTTTTTCACAGTCGCTGGTACAGTTTATGAGTAGTATTTTCACTATGATAGGTGCTGGTATCTTCTTGTTGTCCATTAATATAGAGCTAGGATTGGCAGCACTTGTCCCAGCACTTTTTCTACTCATTTTTACTAGAAGTATTTCGCCTTGGGTAAAAAATACAAATGCTGTAAACATGAAAAGTACCGGTGGAATGAGTGCCGAAATTCAGGAAAGCTTGAATAATTTTAAAGTAATTGTTGCATTTAATCGTCGTGATTATTTCCGCAAAAGATTTGATGAAGTGAATACCGAAAATTACCAAACTGCTGTAAAAGCGGGTATTGCAAATAATATGTTTATGCCAGTTTTCGGTTTTTCGTCAAGTATCGGACAAATGGTGGTGCTGGCTTTTGGTATTTACCTGATTTCAGTAGGTCAGTTTTCGCTAGGTTTATTAATCAGTTTTTTGGCGTATATCAATTCATTTTACAATCCGTTACGCCAGATTGCTGCTTTGTGGGCTAACTTTCAGGTGGCATTGGCTGGCTGGGACAGAATTTCACAGATATTAGTAATGGAAAATAACCTTCCTGTTATTGAAACAAAGGTGAAGGATGAAACCTGTTGTGTTTTATCATTTCGCAATGTTTCATTTTCTTATGTACCAGGAAATGAGATATTAAAGGATGTAAGTTTCAATTTGGAACGTGGGAAAACTTATGCTTTTGTTGGGCCAACTGGTGGTGGAAAAACAACCACGGCTTCGCTAATGTCACGTTTGTATGACCCGACCGATGGACAAATCATTCTCAATGGTGCTGATATTCGATCCTACAGTTCAAGTGACAGAACTGCCAAAATTGGATTTATATTGCAAGAGCCTTTTCTTTTTACAGGTACTTTGCGTGACAATATATTGTATGGTAATGAATGCTTTAACGAACTGGCGGATGAAGAATTGTTAGGAGAATTAAAGCAAGTTTCACTTGATGGTTTGGTGCAACGATTTGATGGTGGACTGACTTCCGAAATAAAAGCATCGGGTGATGGTATTAGTCTGGGGCAAAAGCAATTAATAGCTTTTATGCGTGCAGTTATTCGCCGTCCTGAACTGCTTATTCTTGATGAAGCTACTGCCAATATCGATACTGTAACAGAACAATTATTGGAAGATATTTTGAAGAAATTGCCAAAAAGTACTATACGAATTATTATTGCACACCGACTTAATACCATAGAAAATGCTGACGAGATTTATTTCGTAAATGCGGGTTCGGTAATAAAAGCTGGCTCTATGACAGAAGCTGTGAACTTGTTACTACATGGAAAAAGAGAAAGTTGAAAAAAATAATTCAACAACTCAGGACTGGTTTTATAAATAAGTCTATCTTTTTGATATATAATCAAATATCGATATTGAAACCGCTCTACATTGTTTTTATTCTATTTTTATGCATATTAATTCAAATATATAGCATACATTTACACTCATTTTCAATCGTTTTTTTTTGATTCTCGAGATATTATGCACAAAAAAATTGAGCCAAAGCCGCTTACGCTTCAGTCATTGATTAATTATTCTATAAAGAATTTTGCCAATAAGCCTGCTGTATCTTTTGTAGGAGGAACGCCAATTACTTATGCCGAGTTAGGAAAACAAATTGAGGAAGTGTCGGCATTGTTGTTTTCTTTGGGTTTAAAAAAAGAAGATAAAGTGGCATTGTTGAGTCATAATATGCCGAATTGGGTGATTGCATATTTTTCAGTTGTTGCCAATGGACTAATTATTGTGCCCATTTTACCCGATTTTACCCGTGAAGAGATTGAAAATGTGTTGGTTCATTCGGAAGCAAAAGTACTTTTTGTTAGCGAAAGATTATCTTCAAAGGTAGAAGGTTTGGAATTGCCTTTATTGGAAGCAAAAATTTTACTTGATGATTTGACATTATTAAACGTTAATCATGACGTTATTCTGGAAGTGAAAGTACCCAAAATAAAAGTGAAAGAGGATGATACGGCAGCTATTATCTACACTTCTGGTACCACTGGTCGTTCAAAAGGAGTGGTATTGTCACATAAAAACCTGACATTCACAGCAATGCAATCCTTTACTTTTCATGCTATTAATAGCTCCGATGTTTTTCTGTCATTGTTACCGTTGTCGCATACCTACGAAAACACCATTGGCATGCTTTATCCAATCATGTATGGCAGTTCCATATATTATTTGGAAAAACCACCCACACCTGCTGCATTATTACCTGCATTGGCCAAAATACGTCCTACTATGATGCTTGCAGTTCCGCTTATCATGGAGAAATTGTATAAGAATCAGATTCAAAGCAAGTTTTCAACAAGCCAATTCAAATCATTGATATATAAAACAGCATTATTTAGGAAAATTATTCACCGTTATGCAGGAAAAAAACTTTATGAAACTTTTGGTGGTCGGTTGGCATTTTTTGGAATTGGTGGTGCTAAGCTAGATGCAAACGTGGAACGATTCCTTAAAGAAGCCAGTTTCCCTTATGCCATTGGTTATGGATTGACTGAAACAGCGCCACTATTGGCCGGCGCGGGAACGCATCAAACGAAATTGCAATCAACGGGTTTTGCCGTGAAAGGTGTTGATTTAAAGATAAATAATCCTGATAAAAAAGGAGTGGGGGAGATTTGGGCAAAAGGTCCGAATGTGATGAAAGGATATTATAAAAATCCTGAGGCAACAAAAGAAGTGTTAACTACTGATGGTTGGTTCAAAACTGGTGATTATGGGCAGTTTGATTCCCATAAACGATTGTATATCAAAGGTAGAATGAAAAATACGATAGTGGGAGCAAGCGGTGAAAATATTTATCCCGAAGACATTGAATCAATAATCAATAATAACAAATTTGTAGTAGAATCATTGGTCTTAGAAGAAGATGGATTTTTGGTGGCAAAAGTATTATTAGATTTGGAAAATCTGGAAAAAAGTTTTGAGCATATAAAATCCGTGATTGAAGATAAAAAGGAAAAACATGCCATTTGGACACAACATCTTGTAAAAGAAGTAAATTCAAAATTGAATCGTGTTTCGCAAATTAAGCGGGTAGATATAATTCATGAACCATTTGAGAAAACAGCTTCTCAAAAAATAAAACGATTTTTGTATACCAAACAAAGTAAGAAAGATAAGAAAACAACTCCTAAAGAAACCCCTAACCCCTAAAGGGGAACTAAGCATGTAAAGGTTTCAATACTTTATACTATTCATTTATTCATTTGATTTCAGTAAAGTTTGAGTTTGACAGTACTAACAAAGTTCCCCTTTAGGGGTTAGGGGTTCTCATATTATCCCCTTTAGGGGCTATGGGTACTGCTATTCTTTCATAGCCCTATCCATTGACCGTCTATCTTCCTTCTCTTTCAACGTATTACGTTTGTCGTAGGTCTTTTTTCCTTTTGCTAAACCAACTTCTAGTTTTGCAAATCCCTTTTCGTTGATGAAAAGTTTGGTGGGTACAATAGTTAATCCTGTTTCTTTTGTTCCGCGCGATAATTTGGTGAGTTCGCGCTTGTTTAGCAGTAGTTTACGGTCACGGCGCACATCGTGGTTATTGTATGTTCCAAAAAAGTAAGTAGAAATGTGCATATTTCTCACAAATAATTCATTTTTTATAAATGTGCAAAAAGTATCTGAAAGACTGGCTTTTCCATCGCGAATAGATTTTATTTCTGTTCCAAATAATTGAATTCCAGCAGTAAACCTATCAATAATTTCGTAATCGAAAGTGGCACGTTTATTTCGGATATTTATGTTTGATTTAATATACATTTTTCGATAATTACGATTTAACAATAGCTTATTTTATTTGAGTAGCAAAAGTACATATAAGTAATTTAATAACAGTAAGGAGCATTGATATTTTTCCAATAAGTTGTCTTATAATAGTTTGTTTAGGTATATTTTTCAATTTTAAAGTTCAAAAATAATCCGTACTTTTAAAAATATCAGTATATTTGCCAACCTTTTTAAAATCTATCGAATTAGGGATTAAAATTGTAATATATGAACGCTTAATTATGAATTATATGGACACTGAGATAAAATTGACGATAACAGGATTGGTCTACAATCAAACGGTTGTAGGCACTTATGGGCTGGTATTGAGTGAGGAGTTTGGTAATCGTCGATTTTCTGTAATGATTGGAGAGCCTGAAGCACAGTCGATTGCATTGAAAATGAATAATAAAAAATCACCACGCCCGCTAACACACGATTTGATTAAAAGCTTACTAAATGTGTTTGATGCTGATTTGCAGAAAGTGCTGATTTATGACATGGTAAACGATGTTTTTTATTCAGAATTACATATTTTAAAAGATAAAAAAATAATTATCGTTGATGCACGTACTTCAGATGCTGTTGCACTGGCAGTACGTTCTGATTGTCCAATATATATTAAGTCGGAAATTTTGGAAATTGTTGGAACTGAAGTTGAAACACCCATTAATGATAATGATGAAAATTTACAGGATGATATTGTAAATAAAGAAATTACAGTCGAAGATTTAGATACTTTTTCGTTAGAAGCATTGGAAAATATGCTTGAATTGGCAGTTGTTGATGAAAAATATGAATTGGCAGTACACATTCGTGATGCCATTAAAAGGAAAAAGAAATAAATCTATTATATGTTATCAACTAAATTTATAAGGTTGTAAAGTAATGACATATTGCATATTAAGCATATAATTGAATACGAAAATATCAGAAAATCACAAACTAAAATAAATAATACTATTATGTCGTTAAAGTACCGTCTTACGCTTTTAAGTTTCCTTCAATTTTTCATTTGGGGGGCTTGGTTAATTACAATCGGTGGTTATTGGTTTCAAAACAAGGGCTGGTCTGGCACTGAGTTTGGAGCCATTTTTTCTACAATGGGAATTGCGTCGTTGTTTATGCCAGCTTTAGCAGGAGTAATTGTGGACCGATGGGTTAATGCAGAAAAACTTCTGGGAAGTTTTCACTTGATGGGAGCAATTGCATTATTCCTACTTCCTCAAATGACCACACCAGCATCAATGATTTCGCTTATGTTGGTGAATATGATGTTTTATATGCCTACAATTTCGTTATCGATAACTGTTTCATATTCAGCAATGAAGAAAGCGAATATGGATGTTGTGAAAAATTATCCACCTATTCGCGTATGGGGTACCGTTGGTTTTATTGTTGCCATGTGGACTGTTAGTTTGCTTAAGTTAGAAACCTCGGCTCTACAATTTTATGTTGCTTCTGCTGCATCTTTATTGCTCGGAATATATTCATTTACCCTTCCAACTTGTGAAGTGAGCAACCAAGTTGAGAAAAAATCATTGGTCGATTCATTGGGATTAAAAGCATTTACGCTATTTAAAGATAAGAAGATGGCCATGTTTTTTGTTTTCTCGATGTTATTAGGTGCAGCTTTACAATTAACAAATGCCTATGGTGATACATTTTTGCATGATTTTAAAAAGATAGATGCGTTTAAAGATTTGGCAGCAATTAAATATCCTGCAATTATCATGTCCATTTCTCAAATGTCGGAAACCTTATTCATTCTCACCATTCCTTTTTTCCTACGCAAATTCGGTATCAAAATGGTAATGTTGTTCAGTATGTTGGCTTGGGTATTGCGTTTTGGATTGTTTGGCTTCGGAGATCCAGGTGATGGACTTTGGATGATTATTCTTTCATGTATCGTTTATGGAATGGCTTTCGATTTTTTCAATATCTCCGGTTCACTATACATTGAAACACAGACTGATTCGAGTATACGTGGTAGCGCGCAAGGATTATTCATGATGATGACCAACGGTTTTGGAGCAATTTTGGGAAGTTGGTCAAGCGGATTAATTATCGACAATTTTTTCAAATCAGAGAATGGCAATTTTCAGTGGCAAGGAATTTGGTTTACATTTGCTGCTTACTCATTGATAGTGGCCATATTATTCGCAGTTTTCTTCAAACACAAACATGATCCAAGTAAATTGACTTCCATAAATCATTAATATACAAATTGATACATGAAAAATGCGGATAGAACATTATCCGCATTTTTTGTTAACTGTCAATTAAAAAGGCGTTTCGTCATTTCTTCCACTTCCCTGAAATGGATTGCTAGTTGTTGGTGCCATAGCGGGAGCATCAGGATAAAAATTTGATCCACCTCCATCATTCATTTTGGACGAAATAACCTGATAACCACTGCTGAATGGATTGTCGCTACTATCGGCATCATCTTTATTCATAAACTTGGCAAATACGTTTTTGAACTTCAGTTGTACATCTGCAGTTGCACCATTACGGTGTTTGGCAATAATAATTTCTGCAATTCCTATCAACGAATTTCCTTGTGCATCTTCCGTTAAATGATAATATTCAGGTCGGTGAATAAAACATACCATATCAGCATCTTGCTCGATAGATCCCGACTCACGCAAATCCGAAAGTTGTGGGCGTTTCCCTTCCAAACCCGAACGTCCTTCCACACCACGATTTAATTGCGAAAGTGCAATGATTGGAATATCAAGCTCCTTGGCTAATCCTTTCAATGAACGTGAAATGATACTTACTTCCTGTTCACGACTACCAAAACTCATTCCGCTGGCATTCATCAATTGCAAATAGTCAATAATTATACATTGAACGTTGTGCTCTTTCACCAACCTACGTGCTTTACTTCTAAGTTCGAAAACCGATAAACTAGGAGTATCATCCACATAAATTGGAGCGTCAATTAGATTTTTAATATCCTTGTCGAGTTTAATCCATTCATCTTTATCTAGTTGACCATTCTTTACTTTCTCACCTTCCAATTCGCAAACGTTCATTATCAAACGGTTCACCAATTGCACATTGGACATTTCTAATGAAAATATTGCAACTGGCTGATTGTAATCAACGCCCATATTTTTAGCCATAGAAAGTACAAAAGCCGTTTTTCCCATTGCTGGACGTGCAGCAATAATAATAAGGTCGGACTTTTGCCATCCCGAAGTAACTTTATCCAATCCGTGAAAACCAGTTGCAACACCACTTGAACCTTGTTTATTGGCAGCAGCTTGCATACGTTTAATGGCTTCGTCAATTACTGGACTTATTTGAGTAACATCTTTCTTCAAGTTACGTTGCGAAACCTCAAATAGCATTCCTTCAGCCTCTTGCATCAAATCATCCACATCGGATTTGTCGTCAAAAGCCTTGGTTTGAATTTCACTGGAAATCCGTATTAATTCGCGCGCCAGGAATTTTTGTACGATAATGCGTGCATGATACTCTAAGTGAGCAGCTGAGGAAACTTTGGCAGTGAGTAAAGTAATATAATAAGGCCCACCCACATCATCAATAGCACCACTTTTGCGCAATTGCTCGGTAACCGTGTGCATATCCACAGGTTCTTGATGCATTGCAAGCGTCATTATCGATTCGAAAATTTTCTGGTGTGATACTTTGTAGAAACATTCCGGTTTCAAAATTTCAGATACTAGTGAATATGCATCTTTCTCAATCATGATGGCACCTAGCACAGCTTCCTCTAATTCAGGTGCTTGCGGTGGAAGTTTGCCATATTCGTTGGCTGGAATAGGAGTGGGACCTGTTTGTTTTTTTGTGTAGTTTCGTTTCTCAGCCATTTTGAAATTAATTAATAATTAATAATTTATAATTCATAATTGAAGACCTCAAAAGTACTAAAGTATTTCCATTTCGCCATCTGATATTTATCAACAGGTTATTGACAAAAAATAAAACGAATTATTCCAAAAAAAATATTACTTTTGAATCATAATTGGTTATTTTTCACCGAAACAATGAATGATGGAATACAATTGTGCATTTATTTGTACTAACTACTGACTACAAACTACCAACTAATATGCTTCTTTTTCCCAATGCTAAAATAAATATCGGTCTCAATGTTGTTGAAAAACGTGCTGATGGATACCATAATATTGAAACGGTTTTTTACCCAATTGGTCTAAGTGATGTGCTTGATGTACAGATTTCTGAATCCTGTTCAGATTATAGCTTTTCGGCATCTGGAATTCCGATAGATGGCGACCCAGAAAACAATTTAATCGTTAAAGCATACCGTTTGTTACGGTCACAATACCAATTTCCACCCATTGATATTTCATTGGCAAAGCAAATCCCATTTGGAGCAGGTTTGGGTGGTGGTTCTGCTGATGCTGCTTTCATGCTAAAGGCTTTAAATGAGATGTTTGAGTTGAAAATTACTCCAAAAAAACTAGAAAAAATAGCATCTTTATTAGGAGCCGACTGCCCAGTTTTTATTAAAAATAAACCTGCATTCGCAACAGGAATCGGTAATGTGTTCACTCCGATTAAGTTATCGCTGAAAGGCTACTTTCTTTTGCTTGTAAAACCCGATATTCACGTCTCCACACCCGAAGCTTACTCATTGGTAGTACCCGAAAAACCAGAAATATCGCTCTTAGAATTGATTCAGAAACCGATGATTGAATGGAAAGATTTAATAAAAAATGATTTTGAAAAATCAGTGTTTGCAAACCATCCTGAAATTGAAAAAATAAAAAATGATTTGTATGGAATGGGAGCGATGTATGCTTCCATGTCGGGTTCGGGATCTTCTGTATATGGAATTTTTGAAACTGTTCCAGAACAAAATGATTTGTTTGAAGGGTGCTTTTTGAGCGGGGGAGTATTGCAATAAATGAATAGTTTTAATCGGAGCTAAAATCACACTTGTTATTTTAACATTTTAAAATCCTCTTTACTAATGGAACGACCAAATTTTGAACATCATTAAACGTCAATCGATGTGTTCCTGAAAACCACTCAAATTTCTCATAATAAAGAAGATACTCCTTCTGGCAATTTACAAGTTCGTCCTTATCTCCAAAAAGTGCATATGTGTTTTCTTTATCAAAAGTAGTTATGCCGTCAAACTGAATACTTTCTATTTTAAAGTATTCATCACATAATGAGTTGGTTACTTCATAAGTTATTTCACCATCATTTCGTGAATTTAAGAAAGATTGAACACCTATATTTTTTCTCAAAAACTCCGACACATGAAAAGCTGGATTTACTAATACCTTTTTATAACAGAACATTTGTTGGGCAAACAATCCACCCATCGAAGTTCCAATAATAATGTCGGGTGATTCTGATTTACATATTTCTTGTAAATATAGTATGGCTTCAACGGGATTTATTGGTATATCAGGTGCAATAATCTCTATATCAGGCAATAATTGAGCTAAGTTTTTGGCTGTACTTGAATTGCCGGATGATGATAAACCGTGAATGTAAAGAAGTTTTTTATTGTTCATAATTTAAATTCTTACTTACTGGTAAATATTTCAATAGCTTTAAGGGTCTTTTTTATTAAATTTTCTCGATTATCCTTTTTTATCAGTCTAAAAGTCACTTCTGTACTAAAATCTGAGAATTTTATATTATTATCAATTGTACACCAATTTTGGTTGTTTTTTATATACGCCCTACTTACAGGACTTGAAGGAAATCCAATTGTTAAGCCATTTTTAGCATCATTCATTATATATAGCTGTATTTCATGTATTTCAATCAAAATACCATAAGGTTTTTTATTGTCTTTATGTGTTTGTTTAGTTATTTCATCTGTTGTAATTCTTCCAATTATTATTGCTTTTAATTCCTTTTCTAAGTCAGAAATTAGCTCAATCCAAAAGTCATCAACCGTATGCCATTTTACATGTATAAAATCACCCATTTTGGATATTTTTTTTGACTCACATTCTTCATTCCAAGCTAAATCAATATAATAAGAAATTAATTTTTGAAGTTCTTTTGCCCTCAAAGCATCGTTTGTAAGTTGTGTAGTAACATTTAAGTATTGTCGGAGTATTTCTTTTAAAAAATCATTTATTAAATCATTATTAATACATTCTTCCAGCCAATGCTTTATTTCATTTCTGTAATCGATTATAGTTGGTACAATATTCCGTTTATTAAACTCCTCATATAACGTTGGTTTATGTCTGTCTAAAGTTAGATAAACAAGCTTAATATTTTTGATAGCTTCTTGATCCTGATTTTTGTAACCTAATTCATCCTTTTTCCTATCAAAATAGATAAGCATTTGTGGTTTTCCATCATGATTGCTATCTCCAGCATATATCTTATTTTCAATAATAATAGCCATATTCTGTATTTTATTTTCTATCAAAATGTCAATATTGTTTTTTTCAGACTTTTCAATTTCATTAGGAAATACATAAATTTCCGTTTCTAAATCAAAATCCCGAAGTTCTGGAATCAATTCAATAAACTTTTTTAAAAACAATTCTTTCATACCATGTTTTGATTTTGGAGATAAAAGATAAGCGATAAAACGCGAATGTAAGCGTCTTTCGTCATTGATATTATGCAATGCTCTGACAATATTAAAATTTTCATGAGCTTTAAGTTCCTTTGCATACTCATGATTGATTTTATTTAACTCTTCAAAAAATATATTTTTACTCATAATTTTGTTGATTTATTGTTGCCTGGCAAATATGTTAATTTTCTTTACAAAGTTACATAGAATATCTGGTTTAAGAAAATTTATTCTTTCACAAACTTCCGAATAATTCTCTCATTTTTACTTTCTAAAATTATAATGTAAGTGCCTGTATTTAAAGATTTAACATTAATCGAAATTTGATTATTATCGTGAGTTTTTGAATAAATAATATATCCATTCATATCAATAATTGAAATTTTAGATTCGTCATTATCTTGAATAAATAGATTGAGAACGTCAATACATGGATTTGGGTAAATATTAATTTCAAATTTATTTTCTTGTAATCCAGTTACGCTAGTGTATGTGTATGAGGTTCGTTGAAAATTGTTCCAAGAATTAGTAGTTTTATCCCAAATTTGTGAAATGTATTGTTGAGTTGTACCGTCATTATTATAGAGAAAATTTTGTTGAGAAAAACTAACCCATTCGTTAGTTAGGCTATTCCAAGTTTGAGTTAAAGTATTAGAGTTAACTCCATTTGAGTTATAAATATATATTTGATTCAGTGTATTTTCCCAGTTTTGGTTTGTCCAACTCTCGTAAGTAACTGTCAAAGGCTTATTTGTTGAATTATAAGTGTAACTTGTGCGCTGAAAATTCTTCCAGTTATTTGTTGTATTATCCCAGATTTGTAAAATGTTGTTTATTATCAAACCGCTAGGATTATTTGAGTTAATCTGTTGAGAAGAGTTTTTCCATAATGAAGAACTAAAATCAAAAAGTGTGCTTAAAGAAGAAATAAGATTTCCTTCAGTATCATACGAGTTGGCTTGTTTCATATAATTTCTCCAATTTTCATTTGTCCAATTTTCTGAAATTGTTGTAAGTACTTTGTTGAATGTGTTATACGAGTAATTATTTCGCCAATAATTCTGCCAAGAGTTTGATGTTGTGTTCCATGTTTGAGTAAGCTCTTGATTGTTTGTACCATTACTATTGTTAATGTAGTTCAATTGTGAAGTGTTTTTCCAAATACTTAGTTGACTGTCAAATGATTGGATAATTGTGTTGATTAAATTTGCATTGGAGTTATAAGTGTTCGTTTGCTTTGTAGAACTTTCCCAACTGTTATTCGACCATGATGAATAGGTAATAGTTTGAACTTTTTGAGCAAAAATAGTCATTGAAATAATGACTGAAACTGTAAATGTGCTAAGTTTTTTCATTTTGATTATTTTTATTGATTTATTAAAATGGATGATTTGTTTCATTATTAAACTCACTTAACCCAAAAAGTGAATTACATTTTTCAAAAAGTAAACCGTTAAAACTTTTGTATCTTGGGTTTAATGGGTGTACGTTCACTTTTAAATTGTTACAATTAAAAAAAGCATGAGGCTCAATTTCAGTCAATTCTGGAGATATATTAATCCTTTTTAAATTTCCACAATTCTCAAAAGCACTTCGTTTAATAGAATTTACAGAGTCAGGCAATTTAATTTCCTCTATTAAACCACAACTCTCAAAGGCGTATTCTCCAATCTGCGTTATTCCATTGGGTATAATTATTTCAACTAATTTTCTGCAATTACTAAATGTATATTCTTCAATTTTTGTTAGCCCTAATGGTAATTCTACTTTTTCTAAATACATACAACTTTGAAAAGCACCAATTGAAATTGTGCAAACAGTTTTAGGTATAATATACTTAAGTTGCTTATTAACTGAAGGATAATTCAATAATAATGTATTGTCAATTGAAAATAACACTCCAGAAATTGAAGTGAAATACGTATTTGTATCTACAACATTTATGGCTTCTAGTGCATAACAAGCCGAAAATGCCATAGTGCCAATATATTCTACATTTTCAGGAATTAAAATCGTTTCGATTTTAGAGTGAATGAAACAGCGTTTCCCAATTGACTTTAATCCGTATGGTAGATTGATAGTTTGTAACGAAATACAATTTTCAAATGCACTATCACAAATATATTCTAAAAACTCAGGTAGTTTTATGTATTTCAAAGAGTTACAATTGTAAAAAGCATATTTCAGTATTTGTTTAACTTCTTCACTAACACATATATCCGTTTTAATAAGACTAGAAATTACGGCAATAATAACATCTTTATTTATCGAATATAAAATACCTGAATTGAAAACTAAACTCTTATTCTGTTCATCAATTTCAAACGATTGAATTTTTGAACAAGATGAGAAAACTCCTTTTCCTATGTGGCACAGTGAAGCTGGTAGCCAGATAAATTCTAAACTGTCACAGCCATTGAAAGCAAAAAATTCTATTGATTTCAATCCTTCGTTGAAATTTATCGATTTTAGTAATTTACAATTTTGAAATGCTTGACCTTCAATTATTTCAAGACTATCTGGCATTTCGATACTTTGTAATGTTTCATTATCTATAAAAGCTCTATGAAGAATTTTAATTGTTCCTTCCCGAATTTTATAGTTTTCACAATCACATATATAAGCATTAATTAAAACTGAATTTGTTACATCGTACTCCACACCAAAAGTATCAATCTCAGTTTGACAGTATTCATTTTTAACTATGATATTATTTGTCTTCATGTTTATTTTTTTGCAAATGTATCACCTTATATTTCTACGGGAAAATCGAAAAGGACATTTTTTGATGAAAACTCACATTTTTATTTTATAATTCTTATAATCAGATATTTAAACTCTTTGTTTAAGTCTGTGTAATTTCTTGTTGGATATTTTTGATAAAATTTCCATGTTTATTTTATAGTTAAATTTAAGATGCTTAAATTTAATTTTGATTGATATTATTAAGATTTTTATTTTCAAAAAACTATTGCCCAATTCAACTAAAAGCAGTACTTTAGTGCGATTTTTTAGGAAGTAACAAATATAAATATAGATGATTGATCAAGACAGAATTATTCAGGTAAGCATTGACGAGGAAATGAAATCTTCGTACATCGATTATTCCATGTCGGTGATAGTTTCGCGTGCATTGCCCGATGTGCGTGACGGTTTTAAACCTGTTCACCGCAGGGTGTTATTTGGGATGAACGAATTGGGTAACAATTCCGATAAACCCTATAAAAAATCTGCCAGAATCGTGGGAGAAGTAATGGGTAAGTATCACCCACATGGTGACTCTTCAATTTACGGAACATTGGTTCGTATGGCTCAACATTGGTCTTTGCGCTATCCATTGGTGGATGGACAAGGTAACTTTGGTTCAGTGGATGGTGATAGTCCAGCTGCTATGCGTTATACCGAAGCTCGTTTGCGGAAAATTTCCGAAGATATGTTGATTGACATCAATAAAGATACAGTTGATTTTCAATTGAACTTTGATGATACGATGAAGGAACCTACCGTTTTGCCAAGTCGTATTCCTAATTTATTAATCAATGGTTCGTCGGGTATTGCAGTAGGTATGGCTACCAATATGGCACCTCACAATTTGAGCGAAGTTATTGATGGAATTATTGCCTATATTGACAATAATGACATTGAAATGTCCGAAATTCTGAAATATATCAAGGCTCCCGATTTTCCAACAGGCGGTATTATTTACGGTTATGCTGGTGTAAAAGAGGCTCTTGAAACTGGACGTGGTCGCATTGTAGTTCGTTCTAAAGTAGAAATTGAAACAGATGCTTCTGGTCGCGAGAAAATTATCGTTAACGAAATTCCTTATCAAGTAAATAAAGTTGACTTGATTAAGGCCGTGGTTGCATTGGTTGTTGATAAAAAAATTGAAGGTATCTCACACATCAACGATGAATCCGATCGTGAAGGTATGCGTATTGTTGTTGATATTAAACGTGATGCTAATTCAAGTGTAGTTTTGAATAAGTTATTCAAATACACTGCTTTACAAACTTCTTTTAGCGTAAATAATATTGCTTTGGTTCATGGTCGTCCACGTATGTTAAACGTGAAGGACATGATTCATTATTTTGTAGAACACCGTCATGAAGTAGTGATTCGTCGTACACGTTTTGAATTGGGAGAAGCTGAAAAACGTGCGCATTTGTTGGAAGGTTTTATGATTATCTTGGATAATCTCGATGAAGCCATTCGCATTATTCGTAACTCAAAAACTCCCGAAGAAGCGCGTAATGGTTTGATGGAACGATTTGGTTTGTCGGATATTCAATCCCGTGCAGTAGTTGAAATGCGTTTACGCCAACTTACTGGTATGGAGCAAGATAAACTTCGTGCTGAATATGAAGATGTAATGAATTTAATAGCTAAATTGAAAGAAATACTCGAAAATATTGAATTGCGTATGCAAATCATTAAAGATGAGCTACTTGAAATTAAAGCAAAATATGGCGATGCCCGTCGCACTCAAATCGTTTATTCTTCCGAAGAATTTAACCCAGAAGATTTCTATGCCGATGATGAAATGATTATTACCATTTCGCATTTAGGCTATATTAAACGTACTGCACTTTCAGAGTTTAGATCACAAAACCGTGGTGGAGTAGGTTCGAAAGGAAGCGATTCACGCGATGAAGATTTTATAGAATATATCTATCCAGCTTCGATGCACAATACCATGTTGTTCTTTACCTCAAAAGGAAAGTGCTATTGGTTAAAGGTTTATGATATTCCAGAAGGAAGCAAAAACTCTAAAGGACGTGCCATTCAGAATATGTTGAATATCGATGGTGACGATAAAGTAAATGCATTTATCCGTGTGAAAGGTTTAACTGACAGCGAATATATCAACTCGCATTTTTTGATATTCTGTACAAAAAATGGAGTTATCAAGAAAACATCTTTGGAAGCATATTCTCGCCCACGTCAAAATGGTGTAAATGCCATTACCATTCGTGAGGATGATCAAGTAATACAAGTTCGATTGACTGATGGAAATGCTGAAGTGCTTATGGCCAACCGTAATGGTCGCGCTATTCGTTTCAACGAATCGAAAGTTCGTCAAATGGGTCGTACAGCAACTGGGGTTCGAGGTATGACTTTGGATGACGACGGTCAAGATGAAGTGATTGGCATGATTTGTGTAAATAAGGCTGATAATGAGAACATCATGGTAGTTTCGCAACAAGGTTATGGTAAACGTACTTTGCTTGACGAAAAACTTGAAGTTGACGAAAACGGAAATTTACCAGTTGACGAAGAAGGAAATCCAGTTGTGGCTGAAGCAGTTTACCGGGTTACAAATCGTGGTGGAAAAGGTGTTAAAACCATGAATATCACAGAAAAAACAGGTAAATTGGTTTCTATCAAAAACGTAACTGATGATAACGATTTAATGATTATCAATAAATCCGGTATCACCATTCGTTTGAAAGTTGCCGATTTCAGGGTTATGGGTCGTGCAACGCAAGGTGTACGTTTGATTAACCTCGAAAAACGAAACGACGAAATCGCTTCGGTTTGTAAAGTATTATCAGAAGTAGTTTTGGATGAAATTCTTGAAGGTTCTATTGAAGGAAACCTAGAAGAAATTCTTGAAGGAACACATGCTGGAATTCATGTTGAAACTCCTAATGAAAACAAGTCAACTGAAGTAGACGAAGATTCAGAGTTAGAAGAAGATATTGAAGTAGATGAAGATTCAGAAATCGACGAAGATACTGAATTAGAAGAAGATACTGAAATAATTTAATCAATATAGCGAACTCATATTAATCTATCAGTTCGCTAATTAAAGTACTAACAATAAAAAATAATCGTAATGAAAAAACTTATTTTATCCTTATTTTTGGTGATAAGCTTTACATTTTCTTATGCTCAAAAGTCCAATGTATCGAAGGCAAAGAATAAAGCTTTAATGGAAAGTCCAGATTTTGCAGGTGCACGTGAAGCAATTAAATTAGCTTTACAAGATTCAACAACAAAAAATGAAGCCAATACTTATTATGTTGCTGGTTTGATTGGTTACAAAGAAAACGATGCATTGCTTCAAAAAGCATTATTGAATATGCCATTTGATGCTGAAGTTAAAGGTAAAGCTATTTTGGAGTCTTATGGCTATTTAAAAAATGCTGATAAACTTGATCAACTACCAGATGCAAAAGGTAAAGTGAAACCAAAATTCACAAAAGACATCAAATCAAAATTTTCTGAATATTACAAAACTCAACAAAATCTGATAGCTTATGGTGCTAATCAGTTTGAAAAGAAAAATTATGAAAATGCCATTGACGCATTTGAAGCATTCTTGGAAATTCCAAAATTACCAATAATGAACAATGAAATTTCGACCAACGATTCTACGTATAAAATGATTAAATATTATACTGCAATTGCTGTTACTAATGCTAAAAAACATGAGAAAGCTATAGCATTATATGAAAGTTTAAAAGAAGATAAATATGAAACTATGGCTGTTTATCAGTTGCTTTACGAAGAGTATGTGACTCAGAAAGACACCGTTAATTACGTAAAAACGTTGAAGGAAGGATTTGAAAAATTTCCATCTGAAGCATGGTTCTTGCAAAATTTAATAAATTATTTTATCTATTCAGGTAAAACTCCAGAAGCGTTGGTATATTTGAAAACAGCCATTGAGCGCGAACCAAATATGGCCCAATATCGCTACGTAAAAGGCAATCTAGATGAATCATTGGGTAACTTAGTTGAGGCTCGTGCTTCATTCGATAAGGCCATTGAGTTAGATCCTACTATGGCTGATGGATATGCTGGAATTGGTCGTTTGTTCTATAATAAAGCGGTCAAAATGATTGAAGATGCTAATAGCATAAAAGATGCTAAGTTATACAATGCTGAATTGAAAAAAGCGGAAAATATATTTAAAGAATCTGTTCCTTTCTTTAAAAAAGCTTCAGAATTGAAACCAAAAGAAATTGAATACAAGAAAACACTTAAGACCTTGTATTATAGATTGAAAATGGATGCTGATTTTGAAGCAATAAGTAAACAAATAGACGCAATGTAGTTTTATAAAAACTATATTTTAAAGGCCATTCAGGGAACTGAATGGCCTTTTTTAGGTCTTGATTATTGATTTTACATCAATTTCTGGCATAACAATTACGATTCATTTCAATTCTACAAACATTAAATAGCTCCCTAAAAAAACGAACCTAATCTTTTTTATAATAAGCTATTTATGGCTTCTCTTTAATCCTTCTATTACACATACCGTGATTAAATTCGCGTAAATAATTATACCAAAACTAAGTTTTCAAGCTAATTTTAAACTTATATAAAAACCAAACATCAATGAAGTCTTATTCCATTTATTCAATTTATAGCTGAGTAATGTCGTATAAAAAAGATAGAGTAGGATAGAAATAATACTTCTTCGACAAATCAAAAATTGATGGTTGTAAAATCAAAATGGGAACTGATGTTTATTATCATAATCCTTCCTGTATACTTCCCTCCAAGTTTATTTCATATATATCCAAATAAAACAAACAAAATTTATTTTACATTTCAATGTATTCTAAAATCCCCACATTTTAATTCTTATTAATCAATTCTTTCAGTATCTAGTACTAAGTAATAATAAATATGGCATTCTCAAGTGCCCATTATTCGTTTAAGTCATTAGATTATAGACAATTATGGCCTATAATTGCTATTTGATTTATCTTTATATTTTACCAGCAGATTTTCAACATTAATTTAGTACCATTAATTACACTCGCAAGACTCTCATAAATTAATTAAACCACCAGATACAGATTAATCTCACATTAGAATTGAATCGATAGATAAAAAATTAAACTTTCACAGATAGACAAAAAACAAATAGTACATTTGTAATTAAATGGGTAAATTACAAATGTAATGACCATAAATTACAAAAATAACTATTAAAAGTTTCATTTAAATATAGTAATTATTTGAACAGTATTATACAAATGGACTTAATAC
>JBAXAD010000013.1:0-37583 GCA_037142715.1 Paludibacter sp.
GCCAGCTTAACACGAAACACGAAACACGAAACACGAAACCCGGAACACAAAACACAAAAACATCATGAAAGAATCTTCAAACAACGTAGTAACACTCATCATTCTAGCCGTTGTGCTAAGTGCAGTATTTGCAATAACGCATTTTGCAGACCGTGCTAATAATTCAGCCCAGCTGTTTTCGGGAACCAAAGGCGGAAGCTCCAAAGGTATTAACCTGAATATTTCATCGGGAGCCGATATGTATTCCGATAATTTGTCGGGCTATAAAGCAAAGGCAACTTCAGGAGGTGCGGGTGCAGGTACTTCGGGTATCAATTTGCCCGGTTCGGTTGCTGCTCCGTCGGCCGTCATTTCGCAAGCGGATGTGCAAACGGTGCCGCAAAAGCAGGTGGCAAGTACCAATGCAAATGCTGCTTCAAATTATATCCAGACGAATTCCAAGACCTTCAAAACATCAAATACTGATATGCTTGCCTTGCAGACCAACACTCCCAAGTCGGACATCAACGCCACAATAAAGGCACGCACGGCAGAGGTAGCGCCCGTTACCACCAAAAAAGGAACGTCAGCAGCTGCGAAAAAAGGACCACAAAAGGCAGGTGGGAAACCTGTTCAACCAGGGTTGGGCAGCCTGCCGATAGGCGATGGCTCGTCATTGCTGCTGTTGCTATTAGGAATGTATGTCATCCGAAAAAATCCTGAAGCAATCCATCCTTAAAGAGTGCTTGCACCTTTAAGAGTTTGGTTGCGTTGGCTGAAGAAAAATCCTTAAAGTGTCAGTTATTTGCTGACCTTTAAGCGTTTTTTCGCTTTGAGATTGAAGAAGCTTCGTAATCAATAGGTTAAATAACAATAAATAATCTATTTAATTTCTCCCCTAAATTCATCGTTTATAGCCTGTTACAACAATAAAATTTTTATTCCTCTAATAATTATTCCATACCCTACTGGAATAAATACTACCATAAGCCTTTGTATTATTGAACTGCAACTGACCCAATTTGTTTGTTAAGCTTCTCTATTGCTTTCTTTCAACAACCAAGGAATATATTGCTTTTATTGTCCTTCAGTAGTACTTTTTATTCTAAACAGAAATTCAGTTATCGTACTAATTGCTACATTTATCTACAATCCCATTTGCTATTATTTCATCGAGAAGAAATAATACTGTGTTTTATTATGCGGAAATAATCTATATATTTGTTATCATTACATATAAATATAGTTGGCAAATTAACAAAGAATATTATGGCAAACAATTCAAATCAAACAGGCGCATTGCTCGCATTGGCAATAATATTAGGCGTTGTCTTTTATGGATTATCTTTTTTTGGCAGCGAGATGGAACAAACCAATTTGCTAGCTAGTTTCGGGCAGTTATCAAAATCATCAGCTGAGAAATCGCTGTTTGAGACTCCAAAAACAATCGCTTCTGACCTCTCAACAACCGAAACCCGTTCAGATTTATCAGGTATTACTTTGCCTGTTAGTAAAATGAAGGGTACTTCTGGTGGAAATTATGCCCAAACCTCCAGTCCTGATTTCCCCTCCACAGGAATAGAACAAGCAGATGTGCAAAACAGGGATGGTTCTTCAGTCACCCACACTGCCTCCATTATCAATTCTGCTCGAAGTAATTCACAGATGCTTGCTTTTGGAAATACGGGAGCTGAATACATTTCCAACCCACAAAACCCCACCAAATCGGACATCAACGCATTGCTTTTGCTCGACACCCATGCAGCCGAGGCCGCCATGTCTTCACAGCAAGCATCAAAACGTGCCACACCCTCATTGGCAGCCAAAACCACTTCTGCAACAGCCAGTCTGTCAACTAAAAGTGCTGCAAAGATAATAGTTAACCCTGGAGAACCTGGTCCAAGCCTGCCCGTTGGCGATGGTACATTGATACTATTATTGATGATGCTAATCTATGTCACATTACAATTCCACAAACAAAACAGAACTTCATTGACTGCTGTTCTGAAATAGAACGCATCTGAAAGTGAATTGAAAAAGCTGTTTTAGACTTTAATTCTACAAATTAATTGGATGGTTGAAAGTAAAAAACTCCCAGTCTGAAATGTGGAGTTACCTGAACTTCAGACCAGAAGTAAAATCAGTAATTAGAAAAAAAGAAATATAAACTTATCGGAATGGAACTATAAATACCCTAAAATCATGAAAACAAACAATACAAAACTCTTTGCCATCATGGCAATTACTTTTTTTATCAGCATATCGGCTTTTGCAAGTAAAACAAACGCCTCAGTAATGAAGGCTGCTACTGATATCGCAGCTTCTGGCAATGCATTGAATTTTGATGGTGTCAACGATTTTATAGATGCGGGCAATGCTGCCTCCGTTCAGCTAAATCAAGGAACCATTGAGGCATGGATTAAAACTGGCGAAGCAGGTGATAGCTACCGCGGTATTGTGGTAAAACAATGGGCTTATGGCTTGTTTCTTGAAGGTAATGAATTGATTGCTTTTAGTTGGGATGGAAGTGGTGGCATTTATACAGGCGTTAAATTAAATGATAACGCTTGGCATCATGTTGCTTTGAGTTTTAATTTTGGTGTAACTGATGGCACAAGAATTTATATTGATGGTGTTTTAAAAAATACTTTTACTTACGGTTTAGGCAATCAAGGTTCCAATTTAGGCATTGCCTGTGGAAATGTAAATGGTAGTAATTCTTACCAAAACTTTGCAGGATTGATTGATGAAGTACGTGTTTGGAATACCGTGAGAACAGCTTCTGAAATCCAATCAACCATGAATACGGAATTAGTAGGTAACGAAAGTGGATTGGTAACTTATTACAATTTCAATCAAGGCGTTGCTGGTGGTAATAATTCAGCCATTACTACCGAACCGAATTTAGTGTCTGGCGGTAACAACGGAATATTGAATAATTTTGCGAAAACGGGAAGTACGTCTAACTTCGTTGATGGCTTCACACCACCTGCCGTTTATATTGTTACTGGGGCAAACTATTCCTCACTAAATGGCACTTATACGGAAGCCGGAATAGTTAATGGACAACCTTATTTCATTTATAACGATGGGGGTACAGAATGGGGAATAGCCTTTAATCAAGGTAGATGGATGATTGGCGAACATATGGGCGGTGGTGATGTCATGGATTATGAAATGAGTTCCGATGCCGGCAGTCCTGCATTAACTGGCTGGAGTGGTGGAGTTGTATTAACAAGACAAGGGCCTAACCTTACTTACAGTGCTACTACAATCAACGAATTACCTGCCAATGTGGGTACATTCAATTCATCTGTGACCATTACCCACAATAATTACAGTGGGAATGAACTTGCAGGGACCAATGATGAGGACTTTATAGCAAGCGGAAAAGTGGTGGTGACTAATATTCCTGCTGGTCTTGCGGTTTCGGTGATAAGAAATAACAACTTACAACTTACACTATCAGTAACAGGTACTGCCACATCGCATACAAATGCAAATGACATTAATAATTTGAATATTCAATTTCAGAATACTGCTTTTTCAAATGGTGATGCTGCTGGTACTACTGGAAGCAATACCAATCTTACCGTTAACTTTATACAGGAGATAACTGTAGGAACTGGGCAAATGTATAGCACCCTTCAAGCAGCGGTTGATGCTGCAGGTAATGGAGATATTTTAAAGTTGTCTGCCGAAACCTTCACTCAAAACACGGTCAATATCACCAATAAATCATTGAGTATTATTGGACAAGGCGCAGGGCTAACCATCATACAACCCAATGCTGCACCAGCTACTGCCGTCAACCAACGCGTGTTTAATATTAGTAACTCCACTTATTCGGAACAAAACAACCATGTATTTGAAAATGTAACCGTCAGAAATGGTACTTGGTGGAATGGTGGAGCTGGTATTTATGCAAACAACACAACTTTGAAGATTAAAGACTGCGCCATAACATCAAATTATACCACCATGTCGAGTGGAGGTGGAGTTGGTGATGGCGGTGGTGGTGTGTATGCAAGTACCTCTAACTTATTTGTGGAGAATTCAACTTTTTCCGACAACAGACACATTAGTCCAGTAAAACCCGGCGTTTGGATGGGCGGTGGCGCCATTGCTTTTACTTGTGATAACGCTGTGAATTACATGACTGTTTCTAATTCAACATTCAGCAATAATAGTAGTGGGAACCTTGGTGGAGCAATTCTTGTAAAACAAACCGTAGCAAAAGATATCAATATTGTTAACTCCACATTTGTGGGCAATTCGGCAGCTTATGGTGGAGCATTCGCGGGTGAGGGTACAACAAATCCACAGCCAACTTATTTCAAAAACTGTATCATGTACGGCAACATTGCCTCAGTTGCAGGTTCGCAACTTTTCACAACGGAGACTACCAATTATACTTTTGACAATTGTATTATTCAGAACACCTCCGCTGGAGGTTTAAATGGTGTGTATAACAATTGTCAAGTAGCTGTCAATCCACTTTTGGGTACTTTGGCTGATAATGGCGGTTCAACCAAAACTTGTGCTTTGCTAGCAGGTAGCCCAGCAATTAATGCGGGAACAACAGGTTTGCTTGTGCCTACAACCGACCAACGTGGATATTCTAAAATTGGAACAAGAGATATTGGTGCTTATGAAGTTGCAGTTGGAATCAGCACCGATGCTGTAACCAATGCTACTGCTACTACTGCCACTTATGGCGGAAATGTAACTGGCACAGACGGAGCTTCGGTTACGGCACGCGGTATTTGCTGGAGTACTAGCACATTGCCAACAGTTTCGGATGCACATACAACTGATGGTTTGGGTGTAGGGTCATTTAAAAGTGCTATCACCGGACTTACTGCAGGTACAAGCTATTATGTGCGGGCATACTCCACCAACAGCAACGGTACTTATTATGGTAATCAAGTAAGTTTTATTTATAAAAATGCTGATATAGTTTTGACTGGCTTGGTAGATCCAACTATAAAAGACATTGCGGTAGCCTCAGGAACTAAATTCGCAACCGATGTGGCTGATCAAACGGTACATGGCATAACCGTTCAACCAGGTGGAAAACTCGACTTGACCAATGCCCTGACTGTGAGCGGCGATGTAAACCTAAAAGCTGACAATACTGGTTCATTTAGTGCCAATATAGCCGCAGGATTAACTGTGAGTGGCACTCTAAATTACATCAAAACCATGGATGCCAACCGATGGTATTTCATGTCATTCCCCTGTAATGTGGATGCCAATGCCATTAAACAAGTGGGTGGCACCTT
This sequence comes from Paludibacter sp., assembly GCA_037142715.1. Classification (GTDB taxonomy): domain Bacteria; phylum Bacteroidota; class Bacteroidia; order Bacteroidales; family Paludibacteraceae; genus Paludibacter. The sequence continues at coordinate 5,265 of JBAXAD010000013.1, forward strand.
GGGAACATTAGGTGTAGATTGGTACATTAAAGAATATGATGGCGCATCGCGTATCGTTAACCTTGGAACTATCTCCAATTGGAAACCTATCGTGGGCACTACTTTAGTGGCTAACAAAGGTTATATCATTGGTTTGGAAAGTTACAAAGGAACGCAGGATATTTCTTTTCCACTTGATAAAGCTTTGGTGCAAGCTGCCGAAAATGCACCCCGTACAATTAGCAATCCTGTCATTACAGCTTATGGAGCAAATGCTGCAGTGGCTTCCAATCACAAAGGATGGAACTTGGTGGGGCAACCTTTCTTGAGCAAATTCAGTGGTGCCAATGCTTCGGGCGGTGCTAGCGGAAATGCGTTGACGTATATATCTGTTCCAGTTGGTGTTAGTGGTGCAACCTATTCGCAGTCAGTAAAAGCGACTTTTAATAATATTGAACCATTCTCGGCTTATTTTATACAAGTAGATGCTGATTTGGCAAATACTGGACTTTCATTCGCAGTGGGTGGTCGTCATCTTGCTCCGTCGGTAGTGGATACAGATTTGTCCGACCGAGTACAACTGAACTTCACTACCGCCACTGGTACCGACAACACCAATTTGGTGATGGACGACAGCCAAACAACAGCCTACGAGATGAACAAGGACTTGGAAAAAATGATAGGCACAGGTACTGCACAACCGCAGGTTTATACACAATTGAATGGTATTAACTATGCCTATAATGCCTTGCCAATAGCCAACGTGAACAATTTGGCACTTGGTTTTTACAGCAAAACGGCAACAGAAACTGTTATTAGCGCTGTGGCAACTGCTCCAAGTTTATCAAGTTTATTGTTGACAGATACCAGCAATGGTGTAGTAACAGACTTGCTCACTAATAGTTACAAATTTACTCCAACCGCTTCGGGAACAAACAATACACGTTTTAGCATTTCGGCACAACGAATACTAACTGAGAATGTTGTAGCAACAGAAAAGAACGGACCTCAAATACTAATTACCCCGATAGCTATCGGGGCAAAATTAATAATTAATAATTTGGACGGAATAGCAAATGTACGTGTGTACGATGCCATTGGGCGCATGGTGGTAAATAAAACTGCCACCGGCAATACAATGGAAATCAAGTTAAATGCAGTTGGCGTTTATACCGTTCAGATACAGTGTGGTGAAAAGAGTTGGACAAAAAAGATTATAGCTCACTAAAACGCATATGTAGAATACTAGCAAGAGTTGATTATTACAACGAAGCCGTCACTTTCACCAGTTGGTGTGTGACGGCTTTGTTATTCATTTCAGAGTAATAGTGCAATAGATTTTATGCAAACATCTCAATATCATCTTTCGTAATACTGTTTCCTCCCAAAATTATCAGTCGTTCCACCACATTGCGGAGTTCACGGATGTTTCCAGTCCAGGAGCGGTTTTTCAAATTTTCAATGGCAGCCTCTTCAAAACTCTTGGGCTGAATGCCTTGCTCACTGCAAATCAATTCGCAGAAATGGGTGATTAGTAGTGGAATATCATCCTTGCGATCGTCCAAGCTGGGCACGTGAATGGGAATCACGTTGAGGCGGTGGAACAAATCTTCACGGAAATTACCAAGTTCGATTTCCCTTTTCAAGTTTTTGTTGGTAGCAGCCAATACCCGAACATTCACTTTTATGCTTTTGTCGCTGCCCACGCGTGTCAATTCGCTTTCTTGCAGCACGCGTAGTACTTTGGTTTGTGCTGACAGACTCATGTCGCCAATCTCGTCTAGGAAAATGGTACCACCGTCGGCTTGTTCAAATTTCCCGATGCGTTGTTTTATGGCTGACGTGAATGCGCCTTTCTCATGTCCAAACAATTCACTTTCAATCAATTCGGAAGGAATGGCTGCACAGTTCACTTCTACGTATGGGCCTTCGGTGCGGTTGCTCTTCTCGAAAAGTAGTCGAGCCACCACTTCTTTTCCAGTACCATTGTCGCCTGTAATTAGCACACGGGCATCGGTTGGTGCAACGCGTTCTATCATCATCCGCACCTTTTCGATGGCGGGTGAAACACCAATCATTTGATGCTTTTTTGCAACCTTCTTTTTAAGCGTCTTGGTTTCGGCTACCAAATTGTTCTTGTCCAGCGCATTGCGAACGGTTATTAAGAGACGGTTCAAGTCAATCGGTTTTTCGATAAAGTCGAATGCCCCTTTTTTGATGCATTCCACGGCCGTTTCAATGTTCCCATGTCCCGAAATCATAACGATTGGGGCTTCTACGCCTTTTTCAACCAGCAAACTCAGAAGCTCCACACCATCAATCTCGGGCATTTTTATGTCCGAAAATATCAAATCGAAAACACCGTTGTGTGCAACCTCAAGTGCTTGTTTTCCATTCTCGGCCAAAGTCACCTGATGTTTCTCAAACTCCAGAATGTCCTTCAGCGTGTTGCGGATACTGCGCTCATCATCAATTACTAGTATTTTTGCCATGGTTTTCTATAAATCAAACCCAATATCACTTCTGAAATACTTTCCTTGGTACTGAATTTTTTGAGCATTGGCAAATGAAACTGCCAATGCTTCGGCTTTGGAATTGCCATACGAACTAATCGCCATTACGCGTCCGCCATTGGTTACAGTCTGTCCGTCTTTAAGCGCTGTTCCAGCATGAAATACAATGCTTCCTTCCACATTTTCCAAACCAGAAATCACGTCGCCCTTTTTATATTCTTCAGGATAACCACCAGCCACCAACATGACTGTGACGGCTGAGCGTTCATCAATCTCTATCGTTTTTTCATTCAAATTACCTTTAGCAACACCTTCAAGCAAATCCACGAAATCGCTTTTGATACGCAACATCACCACTTCGGTTTCAGGGTCGCCCATGCGTGCATTGTATTCTATGGTCACAGGTTCGCCGTTCACTTTTATCAATCCAAAAAAGATAAATCCCTTGTAAACAATGCCTTCACTGTTCAACCCGTCAACTGTAGGTTTAATAATGCGTTCTTCCACTTTGCGCATGAAGTCGGCATCGGCAAATGGTACTGGCGAAACAGCACCCATACCACCTGTATTCAAACCCTTTTCACCTTCACCAATGCGTTTGTAATCTTTGGCTTCGGGCAGAATAATGTAGTTCTTTCCGTCGGTAATGGCGAATACCGAACACTCAATTCCCGAAAGAAATTCTTCTATCACCACCGTTTTGCTGGCTGCACCAAATTTCCCGTCGAGCATGGCTCTTAGTTCGGAAATGGTTTCGTCTAAATCATTCAGAATCAACACGCCTTTTCCGGCAGCCAGTCCGTCGGCTTTCAATACATAAGGTGCTGGCAGACTTTTCAAGAATTCAATTCCTTCGGTCAGATTATCGGCAGTAACGCTCAAATATCCTGCGGTTGGGATATTGTGGCGGAACATGAATTGCTTGGAGAAATCCTTGCTTCCTTCCAATTGTGCGCCAATTTTGTCGGGCCCAACCACTGGAATGTTTTTCAATTCTGCATCTGCATCAAAAAAGTTGACTATCCCTTTCACCAAAGGGTCTTCGGGGCCAACCACCACAATATCAATATTATTTTCGATGACTGCCTTTTTGAGGTTCGGAAAATCATCTGCCGCAATGGGTAGATTGGTGGCGACGGTGGCAGTTCCGGGATTTCCTGGAGCTACATATAATGTTGTAAGTTTGGGACTTTGGGCAATTTTCCAAGCCATCGCGTGCTCGCGACCACCCGAACCGAGTAGAAGAATGTTCATTGTAATGTGTTGATTTGAGTTGTGTTGCAAAAGTACTAAAAAAAACACAAGCAGAAAACTGGGCAGGTCAAAAAGTTGAATCTGTAAAATTCAATGTAGTATGAGTTTTGAAAACTGCGCAAGTCAAAAAGATGAATGTGTGAAATAAATTATGAGTACACATCCGCTCAACCGCTTTTAGCGGTTTGTCGGATGTGTACAATATGGCATTGGTTTTTGGAATGCGGTATTATTGAAGGTTTAAAAACTTAAATGCTGTTGCTTCCTTTTTATTCTTGATTTGGATGATGAATACTCCTTTTTGTTTTAGTCCAATATTCATTTCGGCAGCGACTGCTTTGGTTTTATAAATGCAAATACCTGTAAGTGAATAGATTTGAATCAATTCGTCGCCACTTAATCCTACAATGCTAATTTGTCCATTGTTAGCATGGATTTTTATTGCAGAAGCATTGTTTTCAGGAATTCCATTTTTCAATAAAGTATGTACAGCAACCGATTCAGAAGGTGACGAAATTGAAGTTCCCAATGTTGCCCGCACTTGATAGAAATATGAATTATTTTCCTTCAAATTGGAAACTAAAGCCGAGTTGGAAGTAAAAGGAACATCTTTCAATACATAAAGTGTGTTCTGATTTCCATAAGTAGCTTGCACGTCATCTATTGCAAAATTTCCTCCTGGCATTTTATTGAAAGTGAAACGGAAACTATTGATTGCTTGTGCTGTGTTAAAAGTATACTCAGCATTTATTTTAGTGTTGCTTTTACATATTACACTGTCAATTCTAATCCAATTGCCATTGCTAAGTCCGTCAAGAAGAAAAGATGCACCAACTATGTTTGTCGCAAATCGATACATGAATTTCAGTGTGGACACTGGTTGTGAGTATATTTTAGTTTGTAACCATTCACCGGCATTTTTGAACGCCACCGATGGGGTAGCAACTCCAAAACTTGTTGTTGAAGTGTAGTTTCCACTGATTGTACCTGTCCAACCACTTGGTAACGGAGTTCCAGAACTTCCAACACCCAAAAACCCTTCCACTTCTGTTGTATCTGCCTTTCCACTCACTTCAAATACATTGAGCAAATACCCCTTTGCAAAAAGTGTTTCTTCCCAATTGGCAGTGAAATGGTTGGACTGAATGTCGGTTGGTTCCATCAAAATTGGAATGTCTAATGCCGAGGTATGCAATTGTAAACTGTTGAGCGCTGCCACGTTTCCTTCATTTCGGATGGCTTCCACAGTGTAAGTATAGGTGTTTTGAGGTAAAAGATTTTGGATTGTATAGGAAGTCGTTTTTCCTGTCAAAGCATTTTGCAAAATATAATTGGATGAAGCGGTCAATGTCATGGGATGACTGCCCAACATGCTGTAAGTATCCATCGGAAAAGTTGTCCATTCTGCAGGATTGAATGTTGAAATAGGATGCGTGACGCTCGATTTTCGTTGCAGCGTGATGTCAGCGCCCCAAACAGTGCCAACTCCGGCATTGGCAGAACCTACCATATCAATGGTTACTCCATTGCGCACCAAGGCTACGGCATCGTTTCCATTGAAACTTATGAGTGAGTCAAGTCGCTGTGCAAGAGCTACAATTGCTGCATTTACAGTATGGTTATTATTTGCAATCACATAGCTTTTGTTGTTTTCCAAAATTCCCGAAAGTTGAATTTTTGCCAAAAAGTCGCCAGCACCGTCGGTCTGTTTTTTAAGTGAATAATTCGACAAGTCTACAGATTTTCCAGTACCATTGTATAGCTCGATGGCTTTGTTCCAACCGCTGCCTTCGATGTATGTGGCAATAATCAAATCGCCGGCTTGCTGGTCGCCTTGGTATTCATTCAGTTTATAATCAGTGGCTTTGGGGTCTGAAATCCAGTTCAAAGTTCCGCCCACTGGGGAAATTTCTGTTGGTTCCAAAGTGATAAAGTCGGCAGCAGCAAGTGCTTTTAAAGGAATCCGCAATGCTTCAGCCAATCCGCCACCTTGGATGGTCAAGGTATCGATGATTGTTCCTGCAACCAAGGGTGAGAATGAAATTGACAAATCAATTCCGTCAATAGCATTGGCAGCAGTAATAATTGGTGTTGATAACGAGAGTGCTGAACTGCTGTTGTTTATCTTCAACGAAATATCTGAACTTATATTTGCACCCTGAATGTGAAGCTTTTGAGTTCGAACGTCATTGACCAGAATTACGCCAAAATCAATGGAGTATCCTCTACGTGGAGTGAGCAAAAAAGGTTCAGTTTCGTCAGGAAATGGGAAAATGTTCGCTGTGTCTTTTCCCCAAATATAATCTGCCAAATCAGGATAATCGATAAAGGGGTTACGATTGCCCTGCAGGTTGTAAATGGCTTCTATTCTAGCCAATTCCTTCGGACTAACCGGATCTTGATGGTGCCATTTCAACAACAAATCCAACGCCCACGGTTTCCAAACCGGATAGGTATTATTGTTCATCATGGGAGACTGCCAAAGCGGCGCAAAGTCTTCGTAAATGGTGGAAATGTAAAAGTAGGAGCGGGCAAAATCGCCTTTGAACTCGTCGGCAGGTTCAAAACAATTATCAGTATAAGCACTTTCAAAGCCATTGGCACCAATCTTTGTCACGCCATTGTCGAGCGTGGGTGTTCCGGTCACCTCGCCCAGCGGCAAATTGCTTTTGGTGATATTGGTAATGGCATCGGCAGGATACAAATGAAAAAGATCTTTGTAGGCGTTGTTGTAGAGTCCTCCCCACCAACTTTTTGGCAATGAATGCTCAATGTGCATTCCATTTACGGCACTAAATCCCTTGAATTTCCGAACAGTATTGGAATACATATCCACCACCGAACTGTCTTTTTTCTGGTCCGTATAGAAAAACCCTTCCCACGTAAATCCCTGTCCGCCACCATATTCAAACTCCTTCATTGGGGCAGCATAGGTATGCAAAGCTGTTTTCAGGGCTGCTTGTTTTTTATTTTTGGCATAGTAATAATAGCCAGAAGGAATGGCTGCAAAAGCACTGGAAATTGAAAGAAAGGTAATTGCAAAAAATATTAGTGATTTGAGCCTGTTAGCAGTCATGTTTAGTATGTGATTTTAAAAGTACTCAATCCTTGATGCTCATGAATCCGCAACAAATAGATCCCTTTTTCTCGGATGTTAATTGTAAAGTCGGAAGCAGTTGACGTGAATCTTTGAATCTGCCTTCCCATCATGTCCAGCAATTGAATTTTTGAGCCCACCGTTACATTCGAAATGCTAATTCCAGTTGTTGTCATATTCCAAACAATATGATTGTCTGCTTGATTTTCAAGACCCGTTTTGGTTGTCGTTTGTACGGAAACCTGATTGGACACTGAACCGCCATTTCCTATGGGAGTAATGGTATAATAATAATCAGATGAACTTTTAAGTCCATCCACAGAAAAAGTTAGCACGTTTCCTACCGATTTTGGATAGCCAGCAACTGAAACTGGTCCATAAACTGGAATTTGGGATGTCACCTTCATAAAATCAATATATACACGTTTTCCAGCAATTGCAGAGAGTGATATTTTTGAAACAGGTGTTGATATTGGTAACTCTACCGTAAAGTCCTGATTGGCAACTGCTGTTGTCCAAACTGCCAAAGGTTGATTGTCTAATGTTGCCGTGAGTTTTGCTCCAGCATCAGTATTGAATTGTTTCGCTGTTACTGTTAAAGAGCTTGTTGTTTTGCTTAAATCTAAAGGCGGCGTGGTTACTTTTCCATAGTTAGATCCAGTAGCCAATTTGAGAGGACCGCCCACGCTATTCTCTGTGGATCCTTCTTTAAGCCACAAATTGGTTAATAGTAATTTAAAATTTTCCTTCAATAGGGTGTCTAAAGCAAAACCAGTTTTTTCAATGGTGTAAACATTTATACTATATCCACTTGCTCCGGATGAAGGAGTCCAATCTGCAACAAATCCGTTATTGCTTGTATTTGAAGCAGGCAATGCCCCAAATTCATCGGATGTAAAGGTCTTTAATTTCAATGTTATAGTGTTGATTCCACCACCATAAATAGATAGCAAAGCAGTTTGAGTTCCTACGGATGATGCTTTGTAATGGAGATGAATAACAGTTCCTGCTTCCGCTTCCGCTTTGGTAATGATTGATTTATCAACCGAGTAATTAGCAGCGTTAAGTCCTCCCAGCGACAATGTCAAATCGCCCGTCAGATTCATAGCTTGAACGTTAATGGTTGTGTCTTTTGTGCCGCTGTAGAGCACTTTCCCTATATTTAAAGTGTCATTGTCGTTTGGCCAATTCAAATAGGGAAATATGATGTTATTGTCCAATTTGTAAGGAATGGTAGTCCGTGTTCCCCAAATATATTCCACCAAAAAAGGATAGTCGATATACGGATTTCTGTTTTTTTGAATGTTATATACCAAATCGTTCCGAGTTATTTCTCTGATGCTCACCGGATGATCCCTGTGCCATTGAAGTAGCAATTTTATTGCCCAAGGTTTGAGTACAGGATAAGTATTGCTCTCCATCATGTTCTCGGGTTTGGCGGTATCCCATTTCTTTGCATAATGCTCATAAGCAGTAGCCATGTAGAAATAGGCACGTGCAAAAACACCTTTGTATTGGTCGGCAGGCTCAAATACAGCGCCTACATAACCGTCATAAACAGCTGGACCAATTTTACTTACTCCATTATTTTTGGTGGGTGTTCCGGTAACTACGCCCAAAGGATTGTCATTTTTCGACATATTGGTAGTACCATCGGCAGGAAAAAGATGGTTCAAATCCTTGGCAGGACTGTCGGGATGCGTTATGTCGCATTTCCACCAACTTTTGGGAACTGAATGTTCTATTTCAACCGCCGACCCAAAAGCCGTGAAGTTAGGGTTGGGGACTGGGTAGTACCGTAGCGAATCAGAATACATATCTATTACGGCATTGGTAGTGGGGTTTCTATCAGTTGTATAAAAACCTTCCCAGGTTTTTCCCTTGCCCGAGCCATAATCGAGATATTGTGAGGTGTCTTGACATATAATGTTGTGCAATTCCGTTTTGAGAGTTGCAGCTTTTTTTCCTTCAGTGCTAGTGTAATAACCTGTGGGTATTACGGAATAACCAGAGAAATAAAAAAAACAAAATAATGAGCTTAATAATAAAAATCTTTTCATAAAAAACCGGGAATTAAATTACACATTCTCATATCAAAAAAATGGACTGTGTAATTTATAAAAAGAAAAGCAAAAGGATAAACTCGTAAATCTTGATTGAACAATAAAATTCTGAATATTGGAATCACTTATTTTTAATACTGAATCTTAAGGGTTCTAGTTTCTTGTTTGTTTTTTACCAGCAACAAATATATTCCTTTTTTGGGAATTGTCAATGCTATTTCAGGAGTTTTAGGTTGAATTGTTTGCACGTTTCTCCCCAATAAATCAATCAAATTCAAAGTACAAGCTTTGGGCAGATTTCGAACTAAAATACCGTTATTTAAAACAGTCCAACTTACCAAATTGTTCTCAAACAGCTCTTTAAATCCAATTGCAATTGGCATATTTACCAGAATTTGATTGGAAGTTGCCACATTATTGCCCTGTGGAGTAACTGTGTAATAATAAGGGGTGCCAATCAGTAATCCATCCACGGTATAATTCAATACATTCCCAACCGACTTTGGATAACCAGCAACCGAAACAGGCGTAAGTACAGTACCTTGTGTAGCCACTTTTACGTAATCAACATACACGCGACTTCCCGTAGCAGCCGACAAACCAATACTAGAAGTAGAAGTGCCTTTTGGGATATTTACAGTGAAATCTTGATTGGTAACTGAGGTAGTCCAAACTGTCAAAGGGCCATTGTCAAGTGTTGCTGTTAATTGCGCTCCTGCATCATTAAGAAATTCTTTGGCTCTCACTGTTAATACAGCACCCGAAGTTGATAGGTCGAGTGACGGTGTCATAATTTTCCCTGCACTTCCACTCGATGCCAATCGAATATTGCTTGCCAAGGTATTATCTATATAAGGTGCACTTGTCCAAGTACTTGGTAATCCACTCAGAAAATCTTCTTCCAACAATGTTTTTGTTGCGGTTGCCCCGTCGCTTTTGAGCGTAAATACATTCAAATCATAACCCGTTGCTGCGGCTGATAAAGTCCAGTTGGCAGTGAAAGCAGTTGGAGAAATATTATTGGCAGGCAAGGCCAAAAATTCATCCGACGAAATAGCTTTCAAATTAATGGTTGTGGTTGTAATTCCACCGCCACTAATATTGAGCTGTGCGGTTTGCGTACCCACTGTTTGAGCAGAGTAATTTACCATCAATGTAATTCCAGCTTCGGCATCTGCTTTAGTTACTGTGGTATTGGTTATAGAAAAATTTGCAGCATCAGTTCCAGTTATTGCCAAAGTCAAATCGCCTGTCAGGTTCAATGCTTTCAGGTTTATAGTTGCGCTAGATGTTTGTTGGTAAACTACCTTGCCAAAATCAACAATTGCGCCGTTGGTAGGAGCACTTATATATGGATAGTTCACATTTCCGTCGGGTGTAAAAGGCACCGTCATCATTGTTCCCCAAATGTATTCGTCCATCAACGGATAATCGATAAAAGGATTCCGATTACCCTGAATTTTATAAGCTTCGTCGTTGTGCGTAATTTCTTTTTGACTCACTGGGTCTTGTCTGCACCATTTTAGCAATAAATCCACCGTCCATTGCTCAAATACCGGATAGGTATTATTGTCCAATTGATTGATAGAATTTCCAGTCCAAAGCGTTGCATAATCTTCGTAAGCCGTCACCATGTACATATAAGCTCTTGCAAAATCACCTTTGTATTCATCGGCCGGTTCCCAAGCATCCAAGGTCATGCCGGGCTTGCTACTCGATTTTCCCACTTTAATACATCCATTATTATATGTTGTTGCACCATCAACCACCGCCATTGGCCAGCTTCCTTTGGCTGAATTGGCTTTACTATCTGAAGGTTTTAAATGTTGAATGTCCGAAGCTGCTTGGCGACCATCGCCCCACCAACTTTTGGCAAATGAATGTTCGATATTCATACCACTGGCTGCCGAAGTACCATTAAAAGCCACATGGTTATTGCTGTAGGTATCCCAAACGGTGCCATCTTCAGGGCGCACATCCGTTTTTGCAAATGCGGCCCATGTACTTCCTGCACCACTTCCATAGCTGGGCACATTGGCCACCATAATTTTTAAATGAAGTGCCGTTTTCAGTTCAGCTTGCTTTAAACCAATGGCTGCATCGTAGTATCCGGCAGGGATTTGTGCAAAAACAGAGAAAGCTAATATTGGAAATGTTGAGATTAAAAGTAAAAACCTTTTCATGAGACAACTAATTATTATGATACAAAAAAAGAGAAACTGCAACTAATTACTTTTGCAGTTTCTCTCTATTATGGGGTGGGAGTTAATGCTTTCTTATTTACTGACAATAAATTTCTGGATTGATTTTCTATTTCCTGTTTTCAATTGAAGTAGATACATTCCATTCTCAAGATGATTCACGGAAATGGTGCGTCCAAGATTCAATTGTTCTTCTTGCAAGATCTGTCCATTTAGATTGAAAATGGTATAACTCAAATTTGTTTCCTCCGATTTAATTGTCAATTCGTTTTGCGCAGGATTGGGCGAGATTGAAAACTCAACTTTCAATTCTTCCACGGCCGAAGTTAACGACCAAGGTGAACCCTTTTTTGTTCCCCAGATAAATTCAACCAATTCAGGATAATCAATAAATGGATTTCGGTTGTGTTGGAACGCTTCAACTGCGTTGTTTCTGTCAGTTTCCTTTTGGCTAACTGGGTCTTGGCGACTCCATTTCAAATACAAGTCTATAGCCCATGTATTGATTGAACCAAAAGTACTTCCAAAAACACCTCCGCCAGTTGTCACAGTTGTGTTCATATAGCGAGTTGTAAAATAGAAATAAGTACGGGCAAAATCACCTTTGTATTCGTCATCTGGTTCAAAAACAGTACCACTGTACTCCGAAAAAGTAGAAGAACCCAAACGCCCTTTTCCACCAGGCAAAGTTACACCACCAGTGCATTCGCCATGTGGGTAATTGCTGCGTTGTCCATTTACTTTCCCGTCGGTAGGGTAGATGTGATGTGCATCGCTTACCATAGGAGAACTAGAGTTGAACCAGCTTTGAGGAATTGAATGTTCGCGATTATAACAATCACATACATTAGAGTAATTTCCACACTTTGCCACGCCATGCGTCCAGGTGCAAGTGGAATACATATCCCAAACCTTGCCATCTGCCGTTTTATCGCTGGTAGGATAAACCGTATATAAACCATCGTAACCTACATTAGCAGTTCCGGTAGATATAATACTGAAAAGTTGTGTTTTGAGTGCGGCATCGGTTTTGCCAACAGCAGCATCGTAATAGCCTGCTTTGGGTTGTGCCAACAATGCTAGTGGCAATAGCAGGGAAAGAAAGAAAAGTTTTTTCATAAACTGAAAAATTTGAAAGTAAGTATTGAATAGTGATTGCTCTTTTTTTGATATTGAGGGCTGCAAATGTAGGAAATATGTTTTGATTACAAAAGCATTGTTTGGTTTTTATTTCATTTTTTGCATAAAAATACGGCCGTATTAATAAATGAATATGTATTTAGCACACTAAGCTGTGGTTTGTGTTACAATGCTATTACCGAGAATTGTGGAAATCTGTCACGGCACGAAGCTGATGTTTACCCTCCTTTTTATTATTTTTTGTGCCTTTAATTCATGGCTTAATCATGAGTTTCTCAGCAGACCTATTTATACGAATTAATTTCTATCGACTGAATGACAAAGTATTTTGGTAGTAAATTTCACTCAAATACAATTGCTGACGGTTTTCCAATTTCAAAATCTCTGAACCCAAAATCACTGGTATTGAATGAGTTTACTTTAAAAACATTTTGCCCAATGCCGGGTATTGAAGGATAAAACGCAAAGGATATGTGAAATGTATTAATTAGCAAGTTGTCATTTCTAATCAAAACTCCAACCCCAAATTGCGAAAACACCTTACTTTTTTTAAATCCTGTGGCATCATTGCCAAGCATGCCAAGTGAACCTACAAAGTAAGGGCTAAAACGGAATCCGATAAATTTCCACGGACTGAATGATTGTGTTTGCATCGTAAATAATAGTCGGCGGGTACCAATCAAGGATGTACTGGAAAATCCGTCCAGACCATGACCACTGTTCAGCGTTAAGCTGTCGTAAGCCAAGCGGTTCATGCCAATTACAAGTTCAGGTTTTACAAACTGTCTGAATCTCCATTTTCCAATTTTTAGCAGTCCGGTAAAATAATTCACCCCTGCTGTCAAAACTCCCTGTTCGGTATGTGCATTATGAAAGAAAGATCCATATTCACAATTAAAGCTAAGGTATCCCCAAGGATAATAATGACCTGAAGAAATACGTGGACTTAAATAGATACGACCGACATTATTTTTTATCTGATAACCGCCTGTCATGCTAATTACATTCCCAATGGGTACATCTTCTATAACGTCATAGTTAAAAATATATCTGTCCTGCTCATACTTTCGTGCCGAAATGCCAATGCTTGCCAGATAAAAATCCTCATTGGCAAAGAAATGCTGCGGATCATACAGCTCATTTGGTTTCTCGAGATAGCGAATTTGCAAATAACGGATTGTCGAAATAAAATTAGTGGTACGATTGTTTTCTGAGTTGCCTTTAAATAGTTTTATAGCACTACCCACCCAATAATCCTGAGAGTAAAATTTCAATCGATGTGTCCCCACAAGCGAATCGTTTGTATGGAGGTAATCCCTGCGCAATTGCTGCGTTAAATTTATGCCCGCTGCCCATTTTGCCAAGGGCGAAAAAAACGGACGGTCAATTGCAATACTTCTAGTGAAATTTCCGAACTCGTCGGTACCAAAATGCAGTGTGCTGTTTATATAGCTGTTGCGAATGTTGGGAATGAAGTAATTTGCACTGTAAGCGTGGTTTCCGTTAGCAAGATAGCCGGTATATCCAGCATTAAATTCGTGCCCCAACCCTAAAATATTTCCATCCAAAAAATTGACCGTAAAACTGGAACTGGAAGCTGTAACTGATGGAATAATACTCCATTTGTCCAATTCACGGATATATATATCGACAGAGTCTGACCCTTTTTTAGTAGAAAGAACGGAAAATGAAACATCGCGCACAAATCCTCTGGCACGTACCAAACGTTCAGATTCTTTTAAAAGTAATGAATCGAAAGGCTGGTTTCTTTGGATAAGTAACAGATTTCGAATTGTGAAATGCTGCGAGTTTACATGCAGATTATTTCCGACTTTAGATAATAGATTTTTCGGGGCATCGGTATTGTCAGAAATTGAATTCCCAAAAGGGGCGAGTGTTTCGATGTTGATAGACCTAATGATTTTCCCTTCGAATGCACTGTAAGGATGTTCTATCATCTTTTCAACTGCTGTTTTCGGTTTGGATTCAATCGGTTTAAAGATCAACTGGTATAAATAATTGGTATATTTGTTTCCTTTGGAATAGCTTTCAATTTCCTTATAGATTGGGGTTGAATCATTTTCTACAAGAGTCTCTTGGGCAGGAGTCATTTGTGCAAATGCTAAATCACATGATGCAATAGAAACGAAATACAGGATGAAAATAATTTTGAACCACATTTGCACACTACTTAATGTTTTTCTTTCGAAATCTTTCGTTATTTTTTCCGGCCCTTCATCATTTAATATGGAAATCAGAATCTTTCTTTCCACTGCGAAGTTGGCTGGAGTCAATAGGTGTAAGCCTAGAGTTCATAACTTGCAAAATCAAAAGCAAATATAGTGATTTGTTTTGACATTTGATTTTTAGGGTAAGAAATAGGGGTAAATCGTAATAACTGATATACCCCTCATTTTTTACTCTAATGATGGACGCTGCGTTTGTGAGTATTTATTATACCTAACAGGTTTTTAAAACCTGTTGGGTGGGGTGTAAAAAATATGCTATAATTGAATAATTTATTCGTTCCATTTATTTATCTTTGCAGAAAAAATATACATATGGAAACAACAGATTGGAAAGCAAAATCAATTCAACGGACTAAGGATAATAAACAGCTGAAAAAGAAAATAAAAGAACTGACTATCAGCAGAGATGAGTGGAAGATAAAATCAATTTCAAATAAATCAAGAGCAGATAAATTTGAAGCAGATATAAAAAAAGTGAAAGAAAAACTGAACGTAATAATAAGTCAATAATACTTTTAAAAGAGCGTCCTAAATATCACACTTACTCTAGCACTATCATACAAATGGCAATTACGCTGATTAATTGTAGTGGCGTTAGTTTCCGGTCAGTGAATAAGATATTTCTAATTATGAATATGAGTTTTGATTTGAATCTAAGAGTGCCATCACATGTAACGGTACTGAATTGGGTCAAGAAGCAGGGTGTTGCAAATTTTAGAGATAAAGACTATTTCAATAATGAAAAATGGATTTTAATTATTGATGAAAGCATTCAGTTTGGGAATAAAAAATTATTGGCAATACTTGGAGTGCCTGCCAGTAAACAGAATTTAGGACGGGCATTAACTTACAAAGATTTAGTTCCTCTTGTTCTAAAGTCATCGGAATCTTGGAAAGCAAATGATATTGAATCTGAAATAAATAGCTGTATACATCAAGACCAAATTCTTTATGCTTTATCAGATAATGGGAATAACCTAAAAAGTACTTACAGCCAAATGGGATTAAAGCACATAGAAGATGTTGGGCATAAATTTTCATGGATAATGAAAGAAACTTTTGAAAAACAAGACGATTTTGAGGCTTATACCAAGCATCTGTCTGGTATGAGAGGTAAGTTGTCTTTGAGCAAATTTGCACATATTATACCACCAAATCAACGTATTGTAAGTCGTTTTATGAATCTTACGCCGTTATTTAGGTGGGGAAGCAAAATGATTAAATTGCTGGATAAAAATCAATTGACTGAAGATGAGCGCGAAAAAGTCGCATTTGTGAATGAGTATAGAGAATTGATTTATAATACGGATCAGCTACTTAGTACACTAAACAAAATACAACAATTACTTAAAAACAAAGGTTTTAGCGAGCAAACCATTAATCAATCCCTTGAATTGTTAGAAAATCACAACGATGAAAGGAGCTTAAAAGTAAAAGAGAAAATCTCTAAATACTTTTGCGAAACATCCTCAAAAATGGGTAATGAAACAACAATCCTTTGTAGCTCAGATATTATGGAATCTTGCTTTGGGAAATACAAAAGCATTGTTAAAGCAAATAAATATGTTGGAATTACAGATCTTTGCTTGTGTATTTCCTGTCTAATGGGTGAAAATGATGCTGAACAAACAATGCAATCTATGGCAAAAATAAAAATAGTCAAAATTAAAGATTGGAAAGAAAAAAACATAGGTGAGACTTTGTTCCAGAAAAGAAATAAGCTATACAAAAAAACAGGGTGAAGTTATTTTTTTGAAAACCAAGATTTTTTACACCCCACCTGTTGGGTCTGCAATTTGTGCTATACTAAAAGAAAGTTTTTTGTCTTGTTTCAATTTTGGTACTTGTCATAGCCCACATCTGCAGGTGTATTACTAGTTGTCATTATTTTAATTAGTAATTGCATAAAAATTATTTTGAATTAAAGTGTTGATAGTTAAACCATATTCTAACTATGATTTCTTTTAACTTGTAAGTTCAATTTATTTGTCGTAAATTTGTAACCATTGTGTAAGGTTATATAATATGGTTATGAAAGAATACTTGACATTGTCGGAAGCATCCGAATTACTAGGTAAAAATAAAGAAACATTGAGACGTTGGGATAGGGAAGGCAAGCTAACTGCTGTTCGTGAGCCTATGAGTAATTATAGAGTCTATAAAAGAGAGCATGTACAATCGTTATTTCCAGACTTCTTTGATGAAATCAAACAAGAAACTGTTTCAAATTTTGTTGTAGCTGAAAATAAATACAGCGTTCTTGAATTATTTGCGGGAGCAGGTGGTTTGGCAATTGGCATGGAAAAGGCGGGTATTGAATGTGTAGCCTTAAACGAAATTGATAAGTGGGCGTGTCAAACCTTACGGACAAATCGTCCTCATTGGAAGGTGTTGGAAGGTGATATAAGAACTTTTGATTTTACGGAATATAATAATAAAGTGGATGTAGTTACCGGTGGATTTCCATGTCAAGCTTTTAGCTATGCGGGTAAAAAGTTAGGGCTTGCAGATGCTAGAGGTACGCTTTTCTACGAATTCGCACGCGTAGTTAAGGAAGTAAACCCTCCAATTTGTATTGGAGAAAATGTACGTGGACTGTTGAGTCATGAAAATGGCAAAACTCTAGAAGGTATGATTTCAATACTTGATGAAATTGGCTACAATGTGGTACCCTTTCAAGTACTAAAAGCAATTAATTATAATGTACCACAAAAAAGGGAACGTCTTATTTTAGTCGGCATAAGGAAAGATATTGATTTGAAGTATGATTACCCAAAACCTTTTCCCAGAATCTACAATCTGGTAGACGCATTGAAAAAAGGTGAACTCTTTGATTGTGATGTTCCAAAATCGAATGGTGCTAAATATCCAAAAAGCAAGAAAGATGTGTTGGATTTGGTACCACAAAAAGGATACTGGCGCGACCTACCCATCGATATTCAGAAAGAGTTTATGGGAGGCAGTTATCTATTAGGGGGTGGAAAAACGGGAATTGCACGCCGTATTGGATGGGATGAACCCTGCCTCACTCTCACGTGTAGTCCTGCACAAAAGCAAACTGAAAGGTGTCATCCCGAAGAAACACGTCCATTCACCGTACGTGAGTATGCACGTATACAGACTTTCCCAGATGATTGGAGCTTTGACGGCTCTTTAGCTCAACAATATAAGCAAATAGGCAATGCTGTACCTGTGAATTTGGGCAAAGAAGTCGGATATTCTATTGTAAAGTTCTTGAACAAGTACTACAACTTATCAAAACCTAAATAATAACTGTAGTTCTCAAAAGTAATTTCATCCAAAATACTTCTTTTCGTTATTTTAATTTGTGTGCTAATTTCTCCTAATGCAGAGTTTTCTGCCGCATCGGCGTTATCATCTATAGATTTCATGTAATCTTTTATAGCAACGGGAAGGGCTTTGTATAATTGAAAAAGTGCATCGTCTTGTTTCGATAGCAAAGCGTAAAACTGATCTCCAGAAATTTTGAAAACTCGGCTGTGGCTATATTCTTTGCCATTTATAACCCCCGACCATTTCTCGTTAAAACTGCCATTTGCAAGTATCTGTACCCAATAGCAATTTGATTTCTTGTAGGTGTCAGCATATCGAGCCAGTTTCTGGAATAGGCTTTCTGCCGAACTACTGTTCATCGTGTTGTGTTTGTTCTTGATGTCCGCAAACAAGGTATCATCTGCCGCCTTAATGTCAAAACCGCTTAAATTCCCAACTTCAAATCCTTTTATTCCACCCAGTATTTGTTCGTGAAAGGTACCGATTGAATTGTTTATCGATTTATCAATTTGACGTAATATCTCCGACTGTATTAAATCCTCTTCTTCAATGTCATTAAACTTAGCATCAAATGTAAGCTTTATAGTATCTACTTTATTGCTATAAAAATTCTTTTTAGAAAGATTGCTTTTTGCTTTCAGGTATGCTTTATGAAGATTGGCAATACAATATAGCATGTGTTCGTCAGATATAAAATTTACGTATTTATTTTGCATTTTAGAGTATTTCGATGAAATTTTGATTTATTTGATTGTTGTTATTTAGTTATTTTATTCGTGCTTAAAATACAGATTGTTGTTTTAGAAAGATTAAGCTAAGTAAGCTAATCGCAAAGATAGTGAAATTTCCTACGTTCGCATATATTAATTTGATGTAAGTATAAACAGCACCAAAGATAGATACTATTTTTTAATAAAACTAATTTTAATTACAATGGTTTCGCTATTGTCAAACCAACTTAATGAATGGTTGAACGCTTTGAGGTATTTGTGAAGAATACTGTGGTCTTCCCACAAATATATTTTAGATATATCAAGTGAGAAATGACTTCCGCACACATAAGTTTATAACTTTCAAGTGATAATTACCGTTCGCTATAAAATGGTTTACACTTCTTGTGTGCAGTATGGCTTCCGCAGTTTTGCATCAGATAATAATTGATGAAGAATTACCTTATAATTCTAGATTTTAGCTGCTGTAACTTTACAGAGCTACTACGTATAAGAATAAATAGCTTCCGGAATCTTACAGAAGCAATTTCATTTTATATATTATTAGTCTGTAAGCTTACGGACTATATTTTAATCTAAATATATTTATTCTGTAAATATACAGAATAAATATAATTTAGAATATATAGCATCTGTAAGTATACAGAGTTGAAAAGTTTCAAGAAGTATGTGCTCCATAAGTTTACATAGCTTATCAATTGCAATTATTTTTACTATAAGTGGATGATTATTAGCAAAAATTCTACGGAGTAAGCTGTAATCAATCTGTAACTTGCCTCGTTTTGCCAGCGGAATGGATAAATCGTGCGAATGAATCGCATTCAACTCTAGCGGATGCCAATATTAATAGGAGTAAAGCTGTTGGTTTTAAAAAACAGGCTTTCAATTAATTGAGGTTGATACTTTGATAGTGAGGAAATACAATTGTTGTTCTAAATTTTGATTTAAAAAAGTCAAATGGTCAACAAACCACAATTATACAGTGGTTGGTGACAAAGTGTTTTCGTCCAATCCTTTATTTTTTGGTTTTCGTTTCCTTGCAACACTTGCTTCATCAAACCGGTTTAGTAAATTCCTCTTTAATGTTGTCCATTCTTCTGAATCCATGCGTCCTGCCATCCAATGAACTTCGTCAACATACAATTTTATGGCATGTTCCATCTGCATACGCAAATTACTGGGCGACACTTTTGCTGCTTTGGCATTTCTATGTTTCATGTACGTACTTTCGTAGTCTTGTTGCAACTGGGCCAAGGTTTTAAATTTATCAGTTAGTAGCGTTAATGCTATCGCAGCTTCATATTCTGGATTTGATAATGATCTAATAATGATTGTGTATTGCGCTGTTTGATTTAAAATTTGTAATTTCCTGAAATTTTTACCATACCTATTGATTTCAATGAAAAGTAATTTTGCTGCAGCCTTCACTTCATCGTTTGGCGATGTACGAAGTCCTTTTAAGTAATCAAATATTTCCCCGAATAATACACGCCGATTAATATATATTGCTTTAATGGCAACTGAAACCAATTTTTCGTCATCTAGCTCACCAGCTTTATGGTAAAGTGAATTTATTTCTTTTAATTGGAGGTAGTGTTTACCTTCCTTAGCTGCTGGGATGCCCGATTTATTTATGGTCAACATAATACGTGAACCCAATGCGGCCAGTGATTTGATGTTGATTCTATTGATTTTGGTTTTATAATTCATTGTTTTTCATAGTGTTGTTAGTAAAGTACGGGAATGGTTCTGGTACTTTTTTGATTTTAAATCCTTTTACAATTATTGTGCCAATTTTAATGGTTTCTCCAGCCGAATTCCTCCTATTTTTTGAATCGCAATTATTTAAGTAATTGATGGGTCCATGCAAAAATGATTAGTACCAAATTCGACAAATACTGTTGCTGTGGAGGTTGGAAAGTAATCGAATATATAATGAAAATACAGTATTTTAATCAACATAACATAAACAAAGTGTTGTTTAGATTTGTTTCACCTTAAACAATTATCACGATTTTTTTTATTTGACTGTTCGTTGTTTGACCAATTGTAATTGTATGTTTTTGAATGAATAATTAGATTTTCGATTCATCTTTAAATAGTTACATTATGAAAAAGAATTGGATTTTACTTACCGTGTTTTGCCTCTTGGCAGGAGTTTTTGTTTCATGCAACAAAAAAGAACATGTCAAGAAAGTGCTTGTGATAGCAGTAATTCCCAAAATTGACAATGCCATCTTTGATCAGGTAAAACAAAGTGCTATTGATGAGGCCAAAGAGTTGGGAATTGTGTTAACTTGGGAGGCTCCAACTTCCATTGATGGAAATAAACAAAAAGAGTTGATTGAAAATCTGATTCATTATAAAGTAGATGGAATTTTGATTAGCTGTAATGATGTGGAAATGCTCAAAGACCCTATCAACGAGGCTGTTAAAGCTGGGATTAAGGTGGGTACTTTTGATTCTGACTGCCCCAAGAGTGATAGGATATTTTATGTGGGAACAGATCATAATAAGGCTGGAAGGATGTGTGCAGAAACCATGATGCGTCTGTACGAAAAAGCGCACAAGCAACCCAACGAAATTATAGTATTGTGTGGAGGCCCAGGTGCACTGAACATGAGTGAAAGGCTTACTGGATTTCGCTCGGCTTTGAATCAAGGAGTCATTTCCGATATACTGTACTCTTTTGAAATGCCCGATTACGGAAAGGAATTGGTCACTTTTAATTTGAATCACAATCGCAAAATCAATGGTCTTCAGATGTTGTGGGGTGTGCCTGTTTTGAATGGTGTAGACAGTATTCCCGCGCTGAAGAAGTTCATGAAAGCGGGTGGCATTTCGGTGTTTTTCGATGTGTCAAAACCCTTGCTGAAATATATCAAGGAAAATCCGAATTGCGCTACCATGAAACAAGATTTTCGCTCCATGGGTCGCGATGGTGTGAGGAATTTGTATAACGCAATAAAGAAGAAACCTTACGAAATTTCGATTTTGTATGATGTAAAAGTGATAGATCAAAGCAATGCGGAAGCGGAACTGAATAAGCTGTAAATTTCTCAGAAAGAGTATTGTAAAAATAGCACGCTGTCCCTTTAAATATTAGGTCAGCATGCTATTTTTATTTGTTTCGATAAAAAGCTGTGTTGAAGTAAATCAATACTTGCATTTTTCTCCGCCAGCTGGCGGACTAGGGGTTATTCTACGTAACGAATAATCGTTTGGTCGCGATCGGGACCAACCGATACGATTTTGATTGGAACTTGAAGTTCTTCTTCCAAAAAGCTAATGTAAGCATTGAACTCTTCTGGGAATTCATCTTCGCTTTTCATTTTGGTCATGTCCATTTTCCAACCAGCCAATTCAACATACACTGGTTCAGCTCCGTCGCTCAAATCATAAGGGAATTGTTCTACTTCCTGTCCGTCGATTGTATAAGCTACACAAGCTTTGATGGTATCAAATCCGTCCATCACATCGCTTTTCATCATGATGAGTTGCGACACACCGTTAATCATTACTGCATATTTCAGTGCTACCAAATCAATCCAGCCACAGCGGCGAGGACGACCCGTCACTGAGCCAAATTCAAAACCTATCTTACGCATACTGTCGCCAGTTTCGTCGAAAAGTTCTGTTGGGAATGGACCACTACCCACGCGCGTGCAATAAGCTTTGAAGATACCGAAAACCTGTCCGATATTATTAGGCGCAACGCCCAATCCTGTACATGCACCAGCGCAAATGGTGTTGGAAGAAGTTACAAATGGATACGAACCGAAGTCGATATCAAGCATGGTGCCTTGTGCGCCTTCTGCCAATACTTTTTTGTCGGTTCTAAGTGCGTCATTTATAAAATGCTCGCTGTCTATCAAGTCGAAACGTTTGATACATTCGATGCCTTCAAACCATGCTTTTTCCAATTCTGGCAAGTCATATTCAAAATCGTATTGTTTCAGTATTTCTTTGTGGCGTTCAATGGCAGTGTTGTATTTTTCTTCAAAATTGTAAAGAATGTCACCTACACGAACTCCGTTGCGGCTGATTTTGTCAGTATAAGTTGGACCAATACCTTTTCCAGTTGTTCCAATTTTCGAGTTTCCTTTAGCCGATTCGTAAGCTGCATCCAGCAATCGGTGTGTAGGAAGAATTAAATGTGCCTTTTTCGATATTTTCAATCGTTCGGTCAATGGATGACCAGATAATTCGAGGGCGTCTACTTCTGCTTTGAACAAAGCTGGATCCAGAACCACTCCATTTCCAATCACGTTCACTTTGTCGCCCTGAAAAATGCCTGAAGGAATGGAGCGCAAAACGAACTTTTTTCCTTCAAATTCCAAGGTGTGACCTGCATTTGGACCGCCCTGAAAGCGAGTTATCAAATCGTAGTTTGGTGTCAGTACGTCAACCACTTTTCCTTTTCCTTCATCCCCCCATTGGAGACCTAATAAAACATCTACTTTCATTCGATTTTAATTGTATATAATTTATTTTTTTTTACAGTCTACGGTCGCCGGTCTACAGTCTACAGTCTTCGGACTACGGTCTTCGGTCTCATATAATAGTAACTCAACTAACATCAATACCAACTACCAACTACCCACTACCCACTACCTACTACCCACTAAACCTTATTTTTGTGCAATAACTCTTTACATTTGCTGCAAAGTCCAAATAAATAAAGAGAGTAGTGCGTTGTTTCAAAAAGCGAAAACGTTTTTGATTGAATTGAAATTTTAATTTGTTTGTCAGAAAATTCTTTTACTTTTCCACAGTTGGTACAAATCAGATGGTTGTGAATGTTGCTCCCAAAGTTTTTCTCATATTGAGCAAATTGTCCGCCAAGTTGATGTTTGATAATTAACTTTGAATCAAGCAGCAATTCAAGCGTGTTGTACACTGTTGCCAAACTAACACGATAGTCATCTTTCATACTATTGTACAATAATTCAGCATTAAAATGACCTACATAAGAATGAATACGCTCCAAAATGGCATATCGTTCAGGCGTTTTACGGTGTTCATGATCAATCATATATTGCGTGAATAGCGCCTTGACTGATTCAAAAGTAAGCTCTTCCTTTGGTGATGGCATATTAATTGATGACTGATGAGAAAATAACTGTAACTTGCCTTTTCATAGGAATATCTGTTCTGAAAAACATGATTGTTTCATTTAATGAAAATTTGACGAACAAAAGTACAACTTTTGTGCTATTTATAGCTATAAAATATCCAAAAATATTATTTCTTGTTTCACTTCGTTACAAATATATTGTTGGCTTTTAGAATTGAAGTGTGAAATTGCTTCAGTTTCTTTCAAAATATTGGTGGCCGTTTCCTTGTTTTTTCTACAAAAGCGCGACAGGCAAAGTCCAATTGCTTTGTAAAGATGAAATTCTTCAATAGCCGACAATTCCAGCCCTCTCTCAATGATAGCAGCCATTTCCGAAGCATTAAATTTGCCCAATACTCTTGCTGCCAGAATAAATCCCGTAGTTTGAATCCATATTTTATCCGATTGAACCCATTTGCAGCACAATGAATTGGCAAAATCTAGTTTGCAAAACAAATTCATGCAAGTTTGTTCAATTATTTCAATTTGATTAAATTGAGTTACCCAATCCTGAGCTGTTTCAGTGCTAAACTTTTCGGTTTGTTCCAGCAAAGTGGCCATTATCATTGTTTCACGTATTTGGAGCGCCCAAAGTCGTTGTGCCAAATCGTGATTTGGGATATAACCTGTTGCAATTTCCTTGATGCGCGGAATGGTGACTCCGTAATTCTTTTTGTAAAGAATGCCACTTTTGTTCATCTGTTCGGACACAATTCCGTTCATTGATAGCATGATTTTACGCTTAATTTCATCAATTTGGGCATCCAATATGGGCGTGGTAAGTAAATACTTCATTTTATTTCTGTTTTTATTCGTTGGTAGTTAGGCATTTGAAAAATTAGTAAGCTTTTTTCAAAAAAATAGTTGCACAAAATCATTTGCTGTCGTATCTTTGCACTCGCAAAATACGGTGGTTGTAGCTCAGTTGGTTAGAGCGTCGGTTTGTGGTTCCGAAAGTCGCGGGTTCGAGCCCCGTCTCCCACCCATTGTTAATGCTCATGAAGGAAGAACTCTAATAAGTTCTTCCTTTTTTGTTTATTATTGGGCTTATTCAAATCATTGTCAACAATATCTGTGGATTTATATAAGTCAACAAATTTATATCCCGCACGCGACAATTCAATTAATAATGAATAGAGTCGGGCGTAGAATTTATCCTGCCTTCTATCATCAGATCCAATATGGAAATGGAGAATGTATCCATTTAAACCTTGGTTCTTTTCCACTTCCATTATCCGATTGAAAATTTCTGTGGTCGAAAAATACTTATCGCGCATTTCGGGAATGCTTGCATCGGTGTTCGAAAGTGTTCCTGATGTAGGATTTATAATCGTTACGCCAAGTTCCTTACCCCATTTACTGATGCTGTCGTTGTAACTTTCGTTGGCAGGCAGAAAAAATGGTGCCTGTTTCTTATTGATGCCAAATTTTTCCATGGCAGAGTAATTTACGCTTAAATCATTCAGAAAAGTGGTTTTGTCGACCAACAATGAATCCTGATTTTGCAAGTTGCAATAGATCAATTGTTTGTCCGAATTTGCTCCCAAATAGTTTTTGTCATTCTGAAGTCCTTCTATTACAGACTTAAATTTAGTATTTCGATAAAAATCACCCGTGAAAAAGAACGATGCTTTTATGTTCAACTTGTTCAATACTTTACGAATAGTTTTATAACCATCTGCATATTCGTGGCCTGAAAAAACCAATGTGATTTGTTTCTTATTGATGTCTGTCCGTGTTATTCCACCTTTTGTATATTCATTGTAGTCAATTGTTTTGTTTGGAACACCCTCTTTTTGTTTGTTGGCAAATAGAAAAGCCAAAGCCGCGGTTCCATCCAAAGAAGTCCCATTAGTTGCGTAATCGTCATTGTCGTCGTGATAAATAGCAAATGGAGTTTGAAAACGTGCATAAGCGTCGGGCTTGGATAAATTCAAGTCTTTCAGGCTGTTGTAGTTTTTTTCGCTCAACGGGCCGTTTACCATTCCGCCAGTATTTACTTTCGTAGCATCTTGCGATAAACTAGAATTTACGCTCGATTTATTATTGTCCGACTTTGGTAAACCTACCACCATACTCGTTCCCCAAGGATTGCAACCCAACAGCCAGTCTGTCAGTGAGTTTTCCATGTCGACATAGGTGGTGTCGTGCGACATTGTTCGATACAACAAACATTGTGAAGCCATTGCCGTCACCAAGTTATTGGAGCCTAATATCATTGGTACGCCCATGTTGAAAGGGTTTTCTGATGCATGTAAACTCACCCTTTGTATGCCATTGAGCATATTTTGCATGAACTCTTTGTGATACCGCGGATTTTCTACGCTGGCAAGCATTAAATGTCCGATATTCAAAAACGGATACCATTGATAATAGCGCGCAGTATCCGAGCACATCCATGGCGTAACGGGTTCCATTCGGCCGTAATTGACAGCCTCCCTCAGATAATTGTCTTCGTAAGTTAGCCTGTAAAGCTGTGTGGCAGCCAATTCCATATCGTCCGTCCAATTTTCTTCTTCATAATTATAGGATTTTTTTTCGGGCAATGATTGGCAAACACCTGGTTTTGTTTTTCCATAATCATATATTTCCGTTGCTTTGACAGCTAAACTATCTGCGTAAGTTGGATAGAATTTTGTAAATAAATCAGCACCGAAAGCAAAAACAGCTGCATACTTTCCAGCAATGGAGGCAATTCCTGTAGAATGATTTTTAGAATTCTTCTGACCTTGCGGCCTTCCAGTAGCCAAATATGCCAAACGTTCAAATTTTGTGTCCGTTTTATATTCTGCCCTGTCTTCTGTTGTGGAATTACTTGCTGAGATGTCCGGAAGTGCTGAGATTTGATGGTACAATACGTCTTTTTCGGGATTCATTTTCAGTAGCCAATCCAAACCCCATTTGGCTTCATCGAGTACATCTGGAATGCCATTTGCCTTTAAATTTCCTTTGGCATCATGCCTGTCGGCGAATGTGGACGGGTTTTGTTGATATGCAAAAAGTAGCTGGAAAACAACCGAAGCCGAGATGGCGCCATATTGAAAATTGTCGGACGTGTTTTGCCATCCACCATCCACGGTTTGCCACTTCACTCCAATTTGACCTGTCTGTTCGGTAATTAAACTCTTGGCACTTCTTTTGCGTGTTTTTGGAATAACATCTTGATTAATAAGCGTATTTTGTCCATCATCATTGTCGATAAAACCATATTTATTGCTATTGTCAGTAATTGGAGGCGAGTAAAAGCTACGTTTGTTCCGCAAAAAATCCAACAAGAAATCTGCTGTGCCTAAGTATGTGTTTTTGTTGATGTAAATGGTTGGAGAATAGACGAGTCCAGCTTTTATGTAGAATGCGCCTTCGTATTTAAAACTGGAAAAATCGAGGATGTAGGTACTTTTAAATGATTGAAACTCACCAAAAGATTTCAAGGTTTTCAGTTCTACCAATTGCTCATTGGTTAACGCATCGTGTATGGTAAATTTTGATAATTGATTTACAGTTTCACTTATAAATACTGCTTTTTTGTGAGCGTTGGGCAAATATCCCAGTTGGTTGATGCGTATCCATGCGTCAACACCATAAGATAATGTGCTGATACAGAATACTGAAAAGAAAATCAAGAGAATTCTTTTTGTCATGTTGAAGTCACTTTTTTTTATGCAAATGTAAGGCAAATAATCGAAATGGCAAATGGAAAATTATTGAGAAAAAAATATTACTTTTGTGGTCAATAATATTTGGTACAAATACATTATAACACAAAAGAAATGAAAGTATTAAAATTCGGAGGAACATCCGTAGGTTCAGCCGCTCGCATCAAAGAAGTTGCAAAGCTAATATGCGATGGTGATCAAAAAATCGTTGTATTGTCAGCCATGTCGGGAACGACCAATAGCTTGGTTGAAATATCCGATTATCTATATAAAAACAATACGGCAGGCGCAATGGAACGCATCAACGCGCTGGAAGAAAAATACTTTGATGTAATTGAAGCCCTTTACACGACACAAGAATATAAATCTGAAGCCAAAGTAATACTCAAATCTCATTTTGACTACCTTCGCTCTTTTTCAAAATCAATTTTCACATTGTTTGAAGAAAAAGCCGTTTTGTCACTCGGAGAATTACTTTCCACTTCTATTTTTCAACTTTATTTGAAAGAAATAGGCGAAAACAGTGCTTTGATTCCTGCATTGGAATTTATGCGCATTGATAAAAATGCTGAACCTGACACAGCTTATATTGCCGAAAACTTGGCAAAAGTATTGGCTGCCGACCCAGATAAAATGATTTATATCACCCAAGGTTTTATATGCAAAAACTTCTATGGCGAAATTGACAACCTGCAACGTGGTGGTAGCGACTATTCTGCTTCGCTGATTGGTGCTGCGGTGGTGGCAAGTGAAATTCAGATTTGGACTGACATTGACGGAATGCACAACAATGATCCTCGCTTTGTGGAAGGAACTAAACCAGTACCTGTATTGCATTTCGAAGAGGCTGCCGAGTTGGCTTATTTTGGAGCTAAAATTCTTCACCCAACTTGCATTTTGCCTGCTAAACTGGGCAATATCCCAGTTCGACTGCTCAACACCATGGATCCAAGCGCGTCTGGAACTTTGATTTCTACCCAAAGTAAGAAAGGAAAAATTGAGGCCGTGGCAGCAAAAGATGGTATTACTGCCATCAAGATTAAATCAGGAAGAATGCTATTGGCACACGGATTTTTGCGTAAAGTGTTCGAAATTTTTGAATCTTACCAAACGCCAATCGACATGGTAACAACTTCGGAAGTGGGCGTTTCGGTTTCTATCGACAATGCAAAACGCTTGGACGAAATAGTGAACGATTTAAAGAAATTCGGAACGGTAACCGTTGATAAAGATATGGTTATCATTTGCGTGGTGGGCGATATGCCTTACGAAAACATCGGCTTCCAAGCCAAAGTGGTGGATGCACTCAAAGAAATTCCTATCCGTATGATTTCCTACGGTGGAAGTAATTATAATATCTCGTTTCTGATAAAATCTGCGGATAAAAAACGAGCTTTGAACGCTTTAAGCGAAAAACTATTCAATTAAAGGCCCCCTATCCCCCGAAGGGGGAATTAAGAGTTTATTTGAATTTACATGAAATAAAACTATTACCAAATTAGCAACAGTATTAACTAACAGACTTGGTCTTCTATTCCCCCTTCGGGGGATTGAGGGGGCTACAATTCACATGACAAAAGCAAATTACCCCGTAAATAAATTTAAAGATATTGAAACTCCATTTTATTATTATGATTTGGAGGTATTGCGTAAAACATTGGTTGAAATAAACGCTCAAGCGAGCAAAACAGATTTTCATGTGCATTATGCCATGAAAGCCAATGTAAATGCAAGTGTTTTGAATGTAATCAAAGAGGCTGGACTTGGTGCCGACTGCGTTAGTGGTGGCGAAATAGAAGCTGCACTTAATGCAGGTGTTTCTCCTTCCAAAGTGGTTTTTGCCGGTGTGGGAAAAGCAGACTGGGAAATAAACATGGCGTTGGAGAACAATATCTTTTGTTTCAACGTGGAGTCAATTCCAGAACTGGAAATAATCGATGAATTGGCCGCTGCCAAAGGCAAAGTGGCCAATGTGGCTTTGCGTATCAATCCGAATGTAAGTGCTAATACTCACCATTATATAACCACTGGGCTAAGCGAAAATAAGTTTGGCATCAACATGTCTGAATTGAACCAGGTGATTGATTTGTTCCCTTCATTGTCCAACGTGAAACTGATTGGTGTGCATTTTCATATCGGTTCGCAAATTACCGACATGACTTCTTTTCAGGATTTGTGCGTACGTGTGAATGAAATTCAGGAGCATTTTTCGTCCAGAAACGTAATTCTCGACCATATCAACGTGGGTGGTGGTTTGGGCATCAACTACGAACATCCCAACCATTTTCCAATTCCAGATTTCGACGCTTATTTCAAAATTTTCCGCGATCATTTGGTGCTAAAACCAGGGCAAACGCTGCATTTTGAATTGGGACGCGCCGTGGTGGCCCAGTGTGGAAGCTTGATTTCCAGGGTTTTGTACATCAAGCAAGGTTCTTCCAAAAAGTTTGCTATTCTTGATGCTGGATTTACAGAACTTATCCGTCCTGCTTTGTACCAAGCTTATCACCGCATCGAAAACCTTTCATCTGAACTTCCAGTTGAGAATTATGATGTGGTTGGGCCTATTTGTGAATCTTCCGATACTTTTGCCAAAGAATTTCCATTGAACCAAACCAAACGAGGCGATATTATTGCATTGCGTTCGGCAGGAGCTTATGGTGAAATTATGGCTTCTCAATATAATTTGCGCAAATTGCCCAAAGCGTATACTTCTGACGAACTGATTTAGTCGGTAGATTGTAGTCGGTAGTGGGTAGATTGTAGTCGGTAGTTTGTAGTAAAGACCAAGTTTTCATAATTTACAATATAAATTTACCGACTACAATCTAAAAACTACAAACGACTAGCTTCAATTTACCGACTACAATCTACCAACTACCATCTACTAGCTACCATCTACCGACTTCAAACTACAAACTATTTTCTATGGGAATTATCGGATTTTACTTTTCTTTGGCTGAACTGATAGTGTTGGGTTTATTGACCGTCACTTTTTTGTACCAATTGTATTTTTATTTTCGTTACTTAAGTGGTGTTTTACGGCTGAAAAAGAAAATCAATTCAAATGGGTTATCATTTTTGAATGAGCAACCACCTATTTCAGTCATAATATGTGCCAAAGATGAAGCGGATAATCTGCGTAAATTTCTTCCTTTTGTATTGGAGCAAGAGTACCCCGATTTTGAAGTTATAGTTATAAATGATGGCTCAACCGACGAAACTGAAATACTTTTGCGCGATTTGTGCAAGGAACATCCAAATTTGAAAACCACATTTGTGCCAACCGGTGCGAATAATTTGAGTACTAAGAAATTGGGATTGACCTTGGGTATCAAAGCTGCAAAAAATGAGTTGCTGCTTTTTACCGATGCAGATTGTATGCCCGAGGATAAAGTTTGGATAGCTCGTATGGCAAGAAACTTTACAAATGAAACTGATTTTGTATTGGGGTATGGAGCTTATTTTAAAAAGAAAGGATTTGTAAATCAGCTGATTACTTACGATACTTTGTTCATTGCATTGCAATATATGGGAATGGCCATTGCCAAAAAACCATATATGGGTGTGGGGCGAAATATGGCTTACAGGAAACAGATTTTCTTTAATCAAAAAGGGTTTGCTTCGTCTTTGCATTTGACTTCTGGCGACGATGACTTGATGGTGAATAAAGCTGCAACAGCTAGAAACACAAGGATAGAAATAGCTCCCGACAGTATTACGTGGTCTGAGCCAAACAAAACTTACAAAGGTTGGTTCGTCCAAAAAGAACGTCATTTGTCGGTTTCTTCGTATTACAAAGGTTCCAGTAAATTCATTTTGTCAGTAGAACCTATGACTCGTGGATTGTTTTATGCTTCGGTGATTGCAGCAATGTCTATCGGTAATTTTATTACAATTGTATCAGCATCAGTGCTATTTTTACTCCGCTACTTAACTCAGTTGATAATTTTCAACAGTTCATCAAAGCATTTTGGTGGTCAAAAATACATATTTTCACTCCCTGTTTTTGATGTTTTTCTTCCGTTGGTTAGTATGTATATTCTTACTTTTGGTAGGTTTATGTCAAAAGGCAAATCGGTAAGATGGAAATAACAACTCCAAAGGATAATTTTTCCACTTGTTAGTTGTATCGATTTTCATCTAACTTTCTCCATTCCAAATGCTTAATCAGCCATTGCTTCGGAAAGAAAATGCTCCAATTGTTCAGGTTTCACATTTACTGTAAGTTGACCATTCATAGCCCAAGATATATGTCCGGTTTCTTCGGATATAATAATGGCTATTGAGTCGGATTGTTCTGTGATTCCAAGTGCTGCACGATGTCTTAATCCCATTCTTTTGGGAATGGTTTGATTTTTTGAAACTGGCAAAATACATGCTGCAGCTTTCAATTGTCGGTGAGATATAATTAATGCTCCGTCGTGTAATGGGTTGTTTTTGAAAAAGATGCATTCTAATAGTCGTGAATTGATAGATGCGTTAATGTGCTCACCAGACTGCGCGTAAAAGTCTAAATCATTGGTTCGGGTAAGCACTATTAAGCCACCGGTTGAGCTTTTTGCCAAGTTGCGACATGCCAATACAATTTGAACCAAATCGAAATCGATTTTCTCCTTTTCTATCGTGTTACTCCCAAAAAAACGCTTGACATAATTTAACAAACTCCACTTTTGTGTCGTTCCAATCCTCGAGAAAAATCTGCGAATTTCATCTTGAAAAAGAACTATTAATGCAAATGCTCCGACGCTTACCACCCTGTCGAAAATGCCCCCAAGTAATTCCATTTTGAACACATAAGAAACCAGAAACCAGCAGATTATGAAGGCCAGAATACCGATGAAAATATTTACAGCCCCACTTCGTTTCAGAAGTTTAAACATTTGGTAGAGCAGTATTGCCACCAAAAAAATATCTACTATATCTTTAAATCCAATTTGAAATCCCATAAAATAAAGTTTTACAATTTACCAATCAATGTCGTTTAGTTAGTGTTTCATTATAACTTCTTGTAATTCATCGAGTA
>JBAXAD010000014.1:0-36691 GCA_037142715.1 Paludibacter sp.
GTATATGGCAGGTTATGGGCTAGGATTTATACAAGACGTTTTAAAAAACCTCAAACTTGCCGATGGAACAACTTTAAAAACAGCTTTTCCGGCAGAAGGAATGGATTTGTTCTCTAAATTGATACTCGAGGGCCATCAATATTTTGTTTTCCATAAAAACTATGATTGGAACACAGCTGGACGACAAATTTCTAGCCCTACATTGAGCAATATAGAATTACCTGCCAGTATTTTGACCGATGCCGCCATTGTTTTTCCTGCTAAAGCTACAGAATTCAACAACTTTGCTAACTATGTGGCCAACTCCAATCAAGCGTTGTTAAATCCCATTGGCAGTAAATTCTTCTTTAAATCGGCAACGCTGGCAAGCTCTGGAACTAATTACCACTTGAATGTAAAAATGACTTCCTCTCGCGTGGAAGGTACTGAATGTATGACGAGTGCGGGGCTGAAAAACAAAAATATAGCACTGGGCTCAACTCCCATTATGACCAAGGGAACGGAATATGCCAATATTTATCCAACTTGGGATTGGAATCGCATACCGGGCACAACCGCAGAACTGAATGCCATGCCTATTCCTGCTTACAATGCTTCAACTTACTGGGTGCAAGCAACATTGAATCCTTTTGCGGGTGGGCTTTCGCAAGGTTCTACAGGCATTGCGGCATTTTCGATGAGCTATGGACAAAACGACACCGAAAGTGGTATTGTGTATAAAAAAGCGTACTTTGTTTACGATGGAGCTATGATTTGTTTGGGAAATGGAATTTCTGCTACCACTGCTAGACCAAACAATGTTGTAACTTCTGTAAACCAATGTTTTAGTGCCAATAATGCCGTGATTTTTGATGGAATCGAAAAAACGATTAACTCCAACCAAACAACCACTTTCAGCAATACTTTGCAGTGGGCGTTTCATGAAAATGTGGGCTATGTTTTTCCAAAAAGTGGAAATATTGTTGTAAAAAATGATAATCAAACTGGTGCATGGAAAGATATTAATCTGACGTATGGTACTCAAATTAACACAAATAAAGTATTCAGTATTTGGTTTGATCATGGCGTGGCACCGGCAAATGATACTTACGAATACATTGTTATGCCAGGAACAACACTTACTAATGTGAAAATATATATCCAGAATCCTATTTATCAAACTGTTGCAAATGATGCCACTGTTCAGGCAGTAAAATCAGATTCCAAACATTTGTATGGAGCCGTATTTCAAAAAGCGGGAACGGTAGATTTTAATAGTAATTTAGTGATAACGGTGGATAAAGCTGCAATAGTGCTAATTTCTGGCCAAGCGCCAAATTATACCATTACGGTTTCCGATCCTTTGTATGTAGCCAGTAATAGCGTAAAGTTGACCATTACCAATAAGGCTTTGATTGGAAAAAATGCCTCGTTGGTTGGCACCAATACAGTTGTAAATTGTACTATGCCAACTGGTTACTATGCAGGTTCATCATTTCAAAATGTGTATGTGGGAGATATGAATTTGCCCAATATCGTTACTGATTTAAAAACTCAAAAACCTCAAGCCGTTGCATTCCCAAATCCTTCGAAAGGTATATACAATTTAAAATCAGAATCTCCAATAAAAAGTGTTGAGGTGTATAATGTTCAAGGTCAAAAGGTTTCTGAATTATTGGATTTGGATTCTAATAATGTTAATGTTGATTTAAGTACCAATTGTTTATCAGGTATATATGTGATGAAATTGTTGTATTCAGATAAATCACAAGAAAGAATTTCGATTGTAAAAAGAGATTAAGTTGTAATTCGAAGTTCTGTTTTTGTGATGATTATTGAAATCGCGGAAAATAATGGCCTCTGATGGACAATAAAATAAATGAATTAAAAAATAATTGACTAATTTTACATTATAAACAAATCGTACTGTATGAAAAAAACATTTTTAGCCTTCTTGGTTCTCATCCTTTTCAATTCATTGGTTATTGCTCAAACCGATAGCCTTATAATTATTGAGACCCAAAACAGTCAACTCATCTATTCCATAAAGAATAACAGTAAAGTGTATCAGATTTATTTGGGCGAAAAGCTGAAAAATAAAGCTGAATTCGTGAAAGTTAAAACCGACCACGAAATTTATATTGGTGCAGGTACCAGTAATCTTTTCGAATCTGCTATCCAAACCATGCACAACGATGGTAATCCTTCATTAGACCTTCATTTTGCAGGAAGAGATGTGAAAGTTCTCGATGGTAATGTAACTGAAACAATCATTAGACTTACTGACGATAAATATCCGTTTGAGGTAAAATTGCATTATAAGTCTTATTATAAGGAAGATGTGATGGAACAATGGGCGGAAATTGTACATCACGAAAAGAAGGCGCTCATTTTAGCAAATTATGCTTCGTCCATGATTTTCTTTGATGCCGATAAATATTATCTAACACATTTTCATGGCGATTGGGCAAAAGATATGCGTGTAGTAGAAGAACAATTGCAATCTGGCATTAAGGTTATTGATAGCAAATTAGGCACCCGTGCCAATGTATATCAAACGCCTTTTTTCATCATTTCACCCAACAAACCTGCCGAAGAAAATACAGGAGAAGCATTTGCCGGAACATTGGCGTGGACAGGGAACTTCAAATTCACCTTTGAGGTTGACAATCAAAACGCTTTAAGAATTATTTCGGGTATAAATCCTTATGCTTCGGAATATAAATTGCAACCCAATCAGGTTTTCACAACACCTTCGTTTGTTTTTGCATACAGTAAATCGGGCAAAGAAACTGTGAGTCAAAATTTACATCGCTGGGTACGCAAATATTCTCTTCTCGATGGCGATAAACCGCGAATGACTTTGCTAAATAATTGGGAAACAACAGCTTTTGATTTCAATGAAACGAAATTAACGGGGCTTATTGGCGATGCGGCAAAACTAGGTGTGGATATGTTTTTGCTCGACGATGGTTGGTTTGCCAACAAATATCCGCGTAATAATGATAAAACTTCGTTAGGCGATTGGGATGTGAATAAAACGAAACTACCCAACGGCATTGCTGTATTGGTAAAAGAAGCCACTAAGCAAGGAGTGAAATTCGGCATTTGGATAGAACCCGAAATGGTGAATCCCAAAAGTGAATTGTATGAAAAACATCCCGATTGGATCTTGCGTTTGCCAAACCGCGAAGAAAATTATATGCGCAATCAGTTGGTGTTGGACTTACCAAACCCCAAAGTGCAGGATTTTGTTTTTGGAGTGGTGGACAATTTGATGACTGAAAATCCGGATATTGCTTACATGAAATGGGACTGTAACCGCCCAATGACGAGCAGCTATTCTCCGTATCTAAAAGATAATCAGTCGCAAATGTATGTGGATTATGTAAAGGCATTCTACAAAATTCTCGACCGAGTTCGCGCAAAATATCCGCATTTGCCTATAATGCTATGCTCTGGTGGCGGAGGTCGTATAGATTATGGTGCCCTCAAATACTTTACGGAATATTGGCCAACAGACAATACCGACGGATACGAACGCGTTTTTATTCAGTGGAATTATTCTTATTACATGCCGTCAATTGCCACTTGTAACCATATCACTTCATGGGGGAAACAGTCGCTGAAGTATAGAACCGATGTGGCGATGATGGGAAAAATGGGTTATGATATCCAGATTTCACATTTTTCTGATAAAGAACTGAAATTCAGTCAGGATGCAGTGATAAACTACAAAAGAATCAGTGATTTGGTTTGGTTTGGAAATATGTACAGGTTAGTTTCTCCTTACGAAGGTGAACGTGCAGTTTTGATGTATTCCAATGATTCAAAAACCAAAGCGGTATTATTTAGCTATACATTAAATACACTTTTCAAGGAAATTCATCAAAAAGTAAAATTAAGAGGGCTTGATGAAACAAAAAAATACAAAGTGAAGGAAATCAATTTGTTCCCAGATACAAAGTCGAAGTTTGCAGAAGATGGTCAGTCGTTTAGTGGCGATTATCTGATGAAAATTGGATTATCGGTTTCTCCAAATACTCCTCTCACAAGTAATGTGTATGAAATAACTGCGGAATAGAAATCTCATTATCAAAAAAAATCCAGCTAGAAGTTAAAGCACTTCTAGCTGGATTTTTTTATGATTGATATTACTTTTAATACTTCAATATTTGTTGCTGGTTAAACAGCCTAAAGTCAGTAGGAGTGAGGCCTTTTTTTGTTTTAAAGAACCGATTGAAGTTTGACACATTATTGAATCCACTATTGTAGCAAACTTCTGATATTGTTTTGGTTGTATCTATAAGTTGTAATGAAGCATGACCAATACGCACATCATTTAAATAATCCACAAACGATTTCCCGGTTCTTTTTTTGAAGAAATGGCAAAACGATGAATTAGCCATACCTACCAAATCGGCCACATCGCTAATCATGATTTTGTTTTCGAAGTTTTTATTGATGTAATCGCAAGCTAATTTTATGCGACGGCTTTTAAACATGTCTACATCGGCCATAAATGTTTGGCTACAGAGCACTTTTTGATCTTTTGATACCGCCATATCATGAAGTATTGACAAGAAATCAAGAAAAGAATTAAATCCATTTTGATTTTTCAACGATTTTATTCGTGGTGCCAATAATTCGATGGTTTCTTTACTGAATTCAATACCGCGAGTTGAATTTTCTAAAAGTTCTTTGATGGGCACAAAAAGCCTTTTGTTTTGGAAACTCAAAGGTAAAAGTTCTTTTTGAAACTGGATAGTTACAACTAATTCAGCTCCACCTGTTTCACTTTGCCAAGAGTGATAAACATTGGGTCCAGTAATAACCAAATCCACTCCATCGTAATGGTTCAGTGACTCACCAACAATTCGTTTGCCTTTTGCATTTTCGACATAATTGATTTCAAATTCAGGATGAAAATGGGTGGGGAAATCAAATTTTGCGTTGGGATGATACAGAACTACAAAAAAATCTTCTTTTGTGAGTGGTGTTACCTCATGTATTATGTTTTTCATAATATACAGTTATAAAACTCAAAATAGTATTAGTGATTGTATAGATTTATGGATGCAAATGTAATCTTAATTTCTAAAATAAATTTTTTCAATCCTGAAATATCAACAATTTCATGCTTATATAACATTATTTGTTTTAATATATTATTTATTTGTATTTTGTGGTCGCAAAACGAATAATGTGTCAAGCAAAATAGTATTGGGAAATATTACACTTTAAATTGATATTAAATGAAAGCGTGGTTGTATGTTTTTTAAATTAACCCAAAAAGGCATGTCTATATATTTTCAAACACCTCACAATATCATTACTATGAAGCAAAATAATATACAGATTCGATATTCGGAATATGTAATTTTGTTACAAGATTTAAAACAGAATATAGGTATTTTAAAATTAATATAATGAAGCTTAGAAAATACACGGGAAATCCGATATTATCTCCAAATCCAGCCAATTGTTGGGAAAATCTGGTTGTATGTAATCCAGCTGCTTGGTACGAAAATGGAGTGTTCTATTTACTATACAGAGCAGCCGGAAATGATGAAGAACACTTCATACACATAGGATTAGCAACTAGTGATGATGGTTTTAATTTTGTGAGGGTACAGGATAAACCAGTTTTGTCGCCAACAGTTGGTAATTATGATGGTGGATCCGTAGAAGATCCTCGTGTAGTGAAATTTGGAGACGAGTATTATATGACTTATGCATTTAGACCATATCCTCCTGGACAGTATTGGAAATATGTGTACGATGGTGTGAAAGCTCCAAAACATAATATTTACGCGCCTAAATGCTTGAAAGAAAATGTAGGAAATACAGCATTGGCGGTATCCAAAGATTTGATCAACTTCACAAAAGTAGGACGACTTACTGAACCGAGCATTGATGACAGAGATGTGATCCTTTTTCCTGAGAAAATTAACAGTAAATTTTATATGCTCCACCGTCCCAAAAATTATGTTGGCGGCAATTATGGCACCAATCAACCCGCTATTTGGATTAAAACTTCCGACGATTTAATGACATGGAACGTACCAAGTAAACTTTTCTTAAAAGGAAATGAATGGTGGGAACTGAAAGTGGGTGGAAATACTCCACCTTTAAGAACTGCTGATGGATGGTTGATGCTTTACCACGGTGTTGATGAAATGCATACTTATCGGGTGGGCGCTTGCTTGCTGGATTTGGAAGATCCAACTAAAATACTGTATCGCACCAAAGACTTTATTATGGAGCCTGAAACTGAATATGAAAAGAACGGTTTGTATAAATGGGGTGTTGTTTTTCCAACAGGTAACGTTATAGTAAATGATATTTTATACGTTTATTATGGTGCCTCAGACCAATGGTGCTGTGTGTCTACAGCCAATATCCATGAATTAATCGATTTCATAAAAGTAAATTCTACAAATGAATCCGCTAAAAGTAAAAATAATTCAATTCCTAAGATAGAATTCGCTTCGATTTGATAATTTTACAGCCGATTAAAATAATTTATTGATTAACCTTAAAATAAGTGTATTTTCATGACTAGTCTTTCGTGGATTGATATCGTTAGTATTGTTATTTTTCTTGTTTTCACCATTACTTATGCTTTAAAAAAGAGCAAAAATAAAGATGCAGCCGGTTATTTTTTAGCCGGAAAAAGTGAAAATTGGTTTGTTGTAGGCCTTTCATTGTTTGCAGCAAGCGTCTCCAGCTCTACTTTACTCGGGCATTCGGGCGAAGGTTTTATCAGTGGCATAGCAGTTTTCAACTATAATATTGGTGCCGTTTTTGTCATCGTTTTTGTTGCTCTTTTCTTCCTGCCTTTTTATATCAAAACAGGTATTTACACCATTCCAGGCTATTTGGAACGACGTTTCGACAGACGATCAAGTGTCTACTTCTCATTCATTACCATTATTGGCAATGTGTTTTTGGATGCAGCAGCAGCTTTGTACACGGGTGCATTAATTCTAAAAGTGATTTTTCCGGAAGTTGATACCATGTGGGTTATTTGGATTATGGCTGGTATTGCAGGCTTTTATACCATTGTAGGTGGTTTATCGTCAGCTATTTATGCCGATATTATTCATACCATTGTCTTAATTGTTGGTTCTATTTTCTTAGCATTTTTCTGTGTCAACGAAATTGGTGGTTGGGATGAATTTATGCGCCGATTTGACGATGGCGTTTGGATGAGTCTTATTCGTCCAGCTGCCGATCCAACCATGCCATGGATTGCTATTTTTCTATCGTTGCCTATTTTGGGCTTCTATTTTTGGGGTAATAATCAGGTTATGGTGCAACGGGTTTTGTCCGCAAAATCTATCGATCAAGGTCGTAAAGGTGTTTTGTTTGTGGCATTCATTTATCTTTTTACGCTATTCATTTTCATAATGCCAGGAATTATTGCTCGCGGGATCAATCTTTTTGGTGTGGAATTGCCAAAAGAAATTATCTCGGGTGATACACTTCGCAATTTATACAAAGTAAATACCAATGAGGTTTATCCACGCTTGATAATGCGTTTGATGCCTGTTGGGATGATGGGTTTGATATTGGCAGCCATGATTTCCGCGCTGACATCAGCTTTGAGCGCAACGCTAAATTCCGTTTCTACACTTTTTACAATGGATTTTTACAGACGAATGAATCCAAAAGCGGATAGTAAACAGTTGGTTAAAGTGGGTCAAATTACTTCATTTATCGTGTTGGTAGTGGCTGTATTGTGGGCTCCATTTATTGGTCGATTTGCTTCGCTAGTTTCTTATTATCAGGAGTTTATATCATATTTAGCACCACCTATCGTAAGTGCTTTCTTGCTTGGTCTTTTCTGGAAACGTTCAAATGCCCACGGTGCTTTTTCGGGTTTAATGGTTGGTTTACTGACAGCCGCCATTATTATGACTTTGAAATTTGGTTTTGACATTAAAGTTCCTATCCACTTTTTGATGTGGGCACCTATACTTCTTTTAATGAGTAGTTTGGTGAATGTGGTTGTTAGTCTTTTGACCGGAAAACCTGATATAGTGAAAGTAAAGGATAATACTTGGAGTAAGCAACTTTTAATTGATGATTTGAAGGAACACAAAGGCATTGCTTGGTATAAAAATTTCCATGTTTTGGCTGTTCTTCTTATCATTGCTGCCATTATTGAGTACATTATTTTTTGGTAATGTGATTATTTGAAAAAGCAGTCTGACGATTCTCTTGTTAGGCTGCTTTTTTATTGAAATAAGATTGCTTTTTTACTTTTTTGATTTGAAAATATGATGAAGAAATATCTTGTAATAATAATGTTATTGCCAATAACGATTGTTGCTCAAACCAAATATTGGAATGAAAAAACGCAACTCATTCCTTGGCGACTTCCAATTGTATCCGACCTTAAAAACATCGAATATATCGATTTGGATGGCGACGGCGACCCTGATGTGCTGAAAACCACAATTCTGGATGGCATTCCAATTATGTGGATTGACGATGATGACGACATGAAATATGGTGATTTGGAAGGTGATCAGGATAATGATTGTTTGTTGGTCGATATTAATAAGGATGGAATTTATGCCGGCCCAGGCGATTTGTGTATTGACTGGACTGATACCGATGGTGATGGAATAGCCGATGTGCAACTGGTAACTGTTAATGGTAAACTATTGACTCGAAATTATTTCGACTGGTCGGCCGATTTTATGTATATCATCGACTATGGCGAAAAAGATGGCATTAAAAACTTCATTAATTGGAATCAATTGGTTCTCAGGGCTTGGGAACACAATGGACAATGCGATTTCTTTTCCGATTATCATGGGAATACACTTTTTCTGAAAATGCACGCTTCTGCATTTAGAATGAGTGATATGCGTTACAGTTGGGAAAACCCGTTTATCTTTTATGATAAAGATGGTGATGGACTTTCAGAAATGGCTATTCGGTTGGTCGATTCTCCAAAATTCAGACCCAAAGCAAATCAGCCAACGGATTCAAAATTCGATAAAATAAATCCCGAACACGATGTGCTTTTTACTCATAAAATTGATTGGGCAGGCATAACCTGGGATTTGGATAATGACAACGGACAAAGCAATGAATTTGATTTCGATATGTCGCTGAAGTTCTCAGGCCCTGGTTTTGATTATTCAGATCAGGTGCATAAGTTCAAACACATGCGCGGATTGCCCGAAGCTGATAAATATTTCTACGATGCACGTTGGCGGCAAAACGATGAATTGATTTATACCGACCCAAAATTGGCCTATAATAAAATTTTCAATGAAGGGAAATGGAATTATTGTTGGTTCGTTTTTGATGAAGATGACGACTGCAACCGCTGGGAAAGAGTCGAATTTTACGAACCAAAGAGCCTTTGGAAAATTGGGATGGAAAAGGGCGGTCTTGATAACAATAAACAGGCCGATACAGCTGGCGATAGGGGCGAGTTTGATAATGATAATTCGGGGAATGGAAAGTTATATATCGCAGCATTTGACGGTCGATTACATTTGTATGGTGCCGAGTGGGGCGCATGGCGAATTGATATGAATGCAGCTGTTTATCAGGGTTATGGAGGGCAATATCCGCCTAGTAAAACAAATGAACGATTGAGTAAGGATCCTGAAAAATTTGCTACGGTTCGATATTCCGACACCAATAATAATGGTTTCATAGATTGTATTGAATACGATTTGGATGGCGATAGCATTTTTGAAGATAAAGCTTCATTGTTGGATTTGGGAATAGATGATAAAGTTTCGATAATTGATACCAAAAACATGAGTTATGGAGCGATGAATAAATGTTTCGTGAAACTGACGAATACAATTTGGACACGCTCTCAGAAAGTCATTGAAGTAGCCCATAAACTTGGGGTAAATACTAGTTGGTATGCATTTTGGAAACAACCACGAACTGTTTTCGAACGTTATCAATACGGTTATTGGCTGTCATTTTATCTATACAAAGATATGTGTCATGTGGCTTTGATTAAGGGAGATAAGTCGCTGAAATTAAAATTGGACAAAGCATATTATTCGGGGAAATGGTCAGATTTTAAATAATCCAACTTTCTTAAATTCCTTGGACTTACTTTTATAATGAGTTTCTAAAAAAATATTAAGCAACAATTAAAACTACAAGAAATGAATTTAATCAATCATTTAAAACAAAGAAAAAATAGATTTTCGAAAACTGCAAAGAAAGTGGGAGGTTTATTTTGTCTTATTTCGCTTTCAACAACAGCTGCCGCCAATTCGGTAAATGTAATAAATTTGCCAACGGCTTGGAAAATGCGTGATGCCTCTACTTCTAATTGGCAAAATGCCGTTGTGCCAGGTTGTGTGCACACCGATTTGCTTCGCAATAAACAGATTCCGGATCCTTTTTATCGTACCAACGAAAAGGATTTACAGTGGATTGACAAGAAGGATTGGGAGTACAAAACAACTTTTGAAATTTCAGAGCAAACCATTAAAAATGAAAATCTGGAATTGGTTTTCAAAGGGTTGGATACATTCGCTGACGTTTATTTGAATGAGCAGAAAGTACTTTCTGCCGACAATATGTTTCGTGAATGGGTGGTTGATGCCAAGAAGTTTCTACATGTTGGAAAAAATGATTTGAGGATTTATTTCCATTCGCCCATTGTCATTGGATTGGAATTGAAGAAAGAAAATGGCTTCAAACTTATTGGGTCAAATGACCAAGCAGAGGCTGGCGGGTTGAAAAAGGACGAAACACTAAGTTCCTTTATTCGAAAAGCTCCTTATCATTTCGGTTGGGATTGGGGTCCGCGATTTGTCACTTCAGGGGTTTGGCAACCCGTTTTTATACGTGCTTGGAGCAGTGTGAAAATGCAAGATTTCTATGTGCAGCAAACCTCATTGACCGATAAGTTGGCAAAATTAAATGGTCAAATTGAAGTTCAATCCACTAAAAATCAAACTTCAATCGTAGAAATTTCCAATAATGGAAAGTTACTTTCTAAACTGACTGTTTCGTTGAAACAGGGCTCAAACATTCTAAATTTGCCATTTGAAATAATAAACCCAAAGCGTTGGTGGACAAATGGATTGGGCGAGGCGTACTTATATAAATTAACGGCTGCGGTTCGTACTGAGAATTCGGAGGATAAACAAACGCGTGAAATTGGTTTGCG
Source organism: Paludibacter sp. (assembly GCA_037142715.1). GTDB lineage: Bacteria > Bacteroidota > Bacteroidia > Bacteroidales > Paludibacteraceae > Paludibacter. The sequence continues at coordinate 11,153 of JBAXAD010000014.1, forward strand.
TACTTTGAAACTAATTCAGAAAAAAGATAGTATCGGTCATTCTTTTTATTTTGAATTAAACGGAGTGCCGGTTTTTGCCAAGGGTGAAAATCACATTCCGAATGATATGTTTGCCGACCGTGTTACCAAAGAAGTGTATGATTGGGAAATTGGAACAGCCGTGAAATCAAATCTCAATATGCTTCGTGTGTGGGGTGGAGGAATATACGAAGATGACTATTTCTATCAATTGTGCGATCGTAATGGAATTTTGATTTGGCAAGATTTCATGTTTGCTTGCGGAATTTATCCTGGCAATGAAAAGTTCTTGAATTCTGTAACTCAAGAAGCAAATTATCAAGTAAAACGCTTGCGAAATCACTCATGTATAGCACTTTGGTGTGGAAATAACGAGATTGATGTGGCCATACAACATTATAACAAAACTGGAGGTTGGGGCTGGAAGAAGGACTATACCGAAGCTCAAAATCAACAAAATTGGATGGCCTACGATACCATTTTCAATCATATTTTGGCAAAAACTGTTCAAACCCTTGCACCAAAAATACCTTATTGGCAATCATCACCGTCATCGATTATTCCCTTTCAACATGCCAACGACCAAAATAAAAATGGTGATGTGCATTATTGGGGTGTTTGGTGGGGAAAACATCCTTTTGAGAAATATGCCGACAACATTGGTCGTTTTATGAGCGAATATGGCTTTCAGTCGTTTCCAGAACTTGAATCGATTAAAAAGTATGCTACTATCGAAGATTATGATATCGAGTCGGAAGTGATGCGGCATCACCAACGTAGTAAAATTGGGAATGTGACTATAAAAAACTACATGGATATGTATTACCAAAAACCAACTGATTTCCAGAAATTTATTTATGTTGGTCAGGTGCTGCAAGCCTATGGTATTCAGTTTGCTATCGAATCTCATCGCCGTGCCATGCCTTATAATATGGGTTCGTTGGTGTGGCAAATTAACGATTGTTGGCCGGTAGCTTCGTGGTCGAGCAGCGATTATTATCATCGTTGGAAAGCGTTGCAATATGAAATAAAACGTTCGTTTGAACCTGTTATCATCTCGGCCTACGTGAAGGGCGAAAATACCAGTGTTAAGATTGTTTCTGATAAATTGAAAGATATTCCAGCTCAGTTGGAAATGACTGTTTGCGATTTTAATGGAAAAGTGATGCAAACCCGCAAACTTCCTATCGTAATAAAAGCCAATGCTGTAACTTCAGTCTTGGACGAAGCATCCTCAAAATTTACAGATAATGTTGCCGGTACGTATTTATGTTTCTCTTTGAAATCGAAAGATGAGGTTTTAGCTGAAAAGACTTATTTTTTCACTCAACCCAAAAATCTCGAATTGACCAAACCGACTATCGTTTCCAAAGTGGAAAAACAAAATTCTATCTGGACAATAACATTGAAATCTAATGTGTTGGCCAAGAATCTCTATCTGAATTTTGCAGGAGTTGAAGGCTTTTTTAGTGATAATTATTTTGATGTGCTTCCTGCTAAAGAATATAAAGTGACTTTTACACCAAAAGACCTAAACACGTCAGCATCAAAACTTGAAATGATGTCATTGGTAGATAGTTATAATTAAAAACCGACACTATTGAACGGTAATCTGCCAGGACTTGGTGATATAGAATAAAACAATAGAAAATATGAGAGAGTAATGAAATAGTTCAAGAGAAATGGTGGGTGTTTTGCTCATCATTTCCTTTGAAATTCATTATTCTGTGTGCGTTTTTTGCTAGGATTGAATGAAAGAAAATGAAACCGTATTGTGTGATTTGTTCATTTTGTGATATTTATTTTTTTTGTGAATTTTGTTCCAGCTGTGTTTTTTTGAATTGATTTTGTCAAACTAATTTGCTGTTTGAAACTTGAATTTACCCAAAAAAGTATTTCCTTTTATTATCCACTCATTTCAAATTGAAAACATCTTCGTATGTGAAGTATTTTTACTTGTATATTTTAAATGATACAGTTTAAATTTCACGCAGCAATAACTATCTGTATCTCAATATGTAAGTATTGGGATTTTTTTTTGAATAAAATGTTTCGGGTGTCTCATTTTTTTTGTACCTTTGCGCCCCAATACAGAAATATAAATATCAGAAAATTACTAGATTAAAAATTATATGAATATTGTCAGAAAAGACCTCGATCAAAACAATGCGGTAGTAACATTACGCGTTGAAAAAGTAGATTATGCTGAAAAAGTAAACAAAACTTTAAGCGATTACCGCAAAAAAGCAAACATACCTGGTTTTCGTCCGGGCATGGTGCCTGCTGGTTTGATAAAAAAACAGTACGGTAAAGCTGTATTGGCGGATGAAATTAACAAACTTGTTTCTGATAGTCTAATGAGCTATATTCGTGATAACAAAATAAATACACTTGGAGAACCACTTCCAAGCTTAACAGAACAACAAACATTGGATTTGAATTCGCAAGAAGAATTCGAATTTGTTTTTGATTTGGGTATTGCTCCAGAATTTGATGTAGAACTGACAAAAAAAGACGCTGTAAAATACTACAATATTGCCGTAAGCGACGAAATGATTGACAATCAAATTAAGTCATATACAGGTCGTTACGGTAAATATATTCAGGAAGAAGCTGTTGAAGAAAAAGACATGCTCAAAGGAGAATTGCTAGAAATGGCAAATGGCAAAGTGAAAGAAGATGGACTGAAAGTTCAAGACGCAACACTTACCATCGCCTACATGAAAGATGATGAACAGAAAGCACTTTTTGCTGGTGCAAAAAAAGGTGACTTGGTTACTTTTAACCCTGCAAAAGCATTTGAAAACGAATCGGAAATCAGTTCTCTGTTGAAAGTATCAAAGGATGAAGCCAAATTGATTGATGCCGATTTCCAATTGAAAATTGAAAGCATTACCCGTTATCACGAATCGGAAATTAACCAGGAATTATTCGACAAGGTTTACGGAGAAGGCGTTGTAAATGGCGAAGCAGAATTCCGTGCCAAAATTACCGAAAACATTCAGGAAGGTTTAATTTCTGATAGCGAATATAAATTTGGTATGGATGCGCAACAAATGTTGATTGACAAATTCGATCATCTAACTTTCCCCGAAACATTTTTGAAACGTTGGGTACTGTCAAGTAATGAGAACTTGACAGCTGAAAAACTGGATGAAGATTATCCAAAAATGATTGCTGATTTAAAATGGCAATTAATCAAAAATAAACTGATGACAACTTATGAAATTAGAGTTGAAGCGGTTGATGTAGAAGAGTTTGCTAAGAAAATGGCGAAAGCACAATTTGCGCAATATGGAATGATTGGTATGGAAGACGATATCATCACCAATTATGCAAAAGACATGTTGAAAAAAGAAGATACTCGCAATAATATCATCGAAAGGGTGGCTGAAACAAAAGTTTACACTGCAGTAAAAGAAGCTATTAAACTTGACAACCAAAAAATATCAATAGAAGAATTCAACAAAATGTTTGAAGGAAAATAATTGTTGTTAAAAACAATTATCTAGAATATTTTGCCGAAAAGGCTTTTAACTCATAAAAAAATAAACAAAATAGTTCTATCTTTGTTTGATTTTGGATAATGGTTAAAGGCCTTTTTCGATAGATACACAATTCAAAATGATTTTTAAAAATCTCAGCTATTCATATAAAAATGTCTACTTACAATAGTTACTGATTTTCAAAGCTATAATTTATTAAATTCTTAAAAATATGATAAACAACGATTTTCGCGATTTTGCAACCAAGCATCTTCGCATGAATGGATTGGCGCTCGACAAATATGTCGATATAACCAGCAATTACATTTCCCCTTCTATCCTCGAGGAACGTCAATTGAACGTTACACAAATGGACGTTTTTTCCCGTCTGATGATGGATCGTATTATTTTTCTGGGTACGCAAGTGGACGATTATACGGCCAATGTTATTCAGGCTCAGTTACTTTATCTTGATTCTGCCGATCCGGGTAAAGATATTTCAATTTATTTGAACACTCCGGGCGGATCGGTTTATGCAGGTCTGGGAATTTATGACACCATGCAATTTATCAGTTCCGATGTGGCAACAATTTGTACTGGAATGGCAGCATCTATGGGTGCAGTGCTTTTAGTGGCAGGTGCCAAAGGTAAACGTTCAGCACTGAAGCATTCACGCGTGATGATACACCAACCAATGGGTGGCGCACAAGGTCAAGCCTCTGATATAGAGATTACAGCCCGCGAAATTCAAAAACTGAAAAAGGAATTATACACCATTATTGCTGAGCATTCTGGAAATGACTTCGAACGTATTGAAAAAGATTCAGACCGTGATTATTGGATGACTTCAACCGAAGCTTTGGAATACGGAATGATTGATAAAATGCTATTTAACGAAAGAAAGAAGTAGTTTTGAGTTCCGTGTTTTGTGTTTCGCGTTCTGAGTTTTGTACAACTTTCACCGAAATTAATTTTCTAAAATATTTAATCAATAAAAGTCAATCATAAGTCTTTCGACTTTCGACCTTTGTCCCGATAGCTATCGGGATTAGACTTTCAAATAATAAAGAATGGCTAAAAATATCAAGAAGTGCAGTTTTTGCGGACGTCCCGAATCGCAAGTCGGATTTTTTATAGTGGGAATAGATAATGCCCAAATTTGCAACGAGTGCGCTGTACAAGCTTCAGAAATAGTAAAAGAAAATTCTACTGCCAGCAAAAGTAATCTGCCCAATTTAAAAAAAGAGCAATTGCCAAAACCCATTGAAATTAAGCAATACCTGGATGAATATGTGATTGGACAAGACGAAGCCAAGAAGTATCTTTCGGTAGCAGTTTATAATCACTATAAACGACTGATGCAGGAAAACACGAATGATGATGTGGAAATTGAAAAATCGAACATTGTCATGGTTGGATATACCGGAACTGGCAAAACACTTTTGGCACGGACAATTGCAAAGAAACTGCATGTGCCTTTTGCCATTGTTGATGCCACTGTATTAACCGAAGCTGGCTACGTGGGCGAAGATATTGAAAGTATTCTCACTCGACTTCTGCAAGTGGCTGATTATGACGTGAAAGCTGCCGAACGTGGTATCGTTTTTATTGACGAAATAGATAAAATAGCACGTAAAGGAGACAATCCAAGTATTACACGTGATGTGAGCGGGGAAGGAGTACAGCAAGGTTTACTTAAATTACTCGAGGGGGCAATTGTGAATGTACCACCACAAGGCGGACGGAAACATCCAGACCAAAAAATGATTGCAGTAAATACTCAGAACATTTTGTTTGTTTGCGGTGGAGCTTTCGATGGAATTGAGAAAAAAATTGCTTCTAGGTTGAATACCAGAGTAGTAGGCTATAATGCTGGAAAAGAAAACGAACAAGTTGACAAGCATAATTTATTGCAATATATTGCTCCTCAAGATTTGAAATCATTTGGATTAATACCCGAAATTATTGGAAGATTACCAATTCTCACTTATTTAGAACCACTTGATCGGGTAGCACTTCGTCGGATATTAACTGAACCAAAGAATTCAATCATCAAACAATACACCAAATTATTCAAAATGGATGCCATTGATTTGCTTTTTGATGAAGATGTTTTGGAGTATATTGTCGACAAAGCCATAGAATTTAAGCTCGGTGCGCGTGGACTCCGTTCGATTACCGAAACTATAATGATGGACGAAATGTTTGAGATGCCCTCTAAAAATGTGAAAAAATTGAGCATATCACTTCCATACGCTCAAAGTAAAATTGAAAAAGCAAATATTAATCGATTAAAAACAGCATAATTTTATCTCTGTTAGTCTCTGATTGATAAATATATAGCGTATATTCTCAGGATATTAACTAATTTTATTAGTTAATATCCTGATTTTTTTTTCAAAACATGCTGTATATTTGAAATCTGTTTATAATTTTGTTCGGAAAATAATTAGGAGTCTAATGGATCAATTTACAGTTTATTTGCAATAAACAGTAAAAATATAGTATAATCCGTGCTAATAATTCGACAATAAATACTACTTTCGCATACATTTTTTTCACAAAAGATATTCATATGGCCAAACTTTCTGCATTAGCAATGCAGTTGAAAGATAACTTCGGTTTCGACAAGTTCAAGGGAAACCAAGAAGTGATTATTCAAAACGTGCTTGACGGTAAAGACACTTTCGTGTTGATGCCGACAGGTGGAGGTAAATCCTTGTGCTATCAACTCCCATCGCTCATGATGGAAGGAACAGCCATTGTAATTTCTCCGTTGATTGCTTTGATGAAAAATCAGGTTGATGCAATGCGTAATTTTAGCGAAGAAGATGGAATAGCACATTTTATCAATTCGTCATTATCCAAGCAAGCAATAGATTTAGTTAAAGGAGATATTTTGTCTGGAAAAACGAAGTTGCTTTATGTTGCACCTGAATCGCTAACCAAAGAAGAAAATATTGAATTTCTGAAAAAACTGAAGATTTCATTCTATGCAGTAGACGAAGCGCATTGTATTTCAGAATGGGGACACGATTTCCGACCTGAATATCGCCGAATTCGTCCAATAATTAACGACATTGGTGCTGCTCCACTCATTGCACTTACAGCAACTGCTACACCAAAAGTACAACATGATATTCAGAAAAATTTAGGCATGTTGAACGCTACGGTTTATAAATCGTCGTTCAACCGTGCCAATTTATACTACGAAGTTCGTCCTAAAACGAACGATGTTGACAAAGATATTATAAAGTATATTCGCTCACAAGCAGGCAAATCAGGTATTATTTACTGTTTGAGTAGACGAAAAGTAGAAGAATTGTCCGAAACACTTTGGATGAATGGTGTTTCTGTACTTCCATATCATGCTGGAATGGAAACAGTAGTAAGAAGTGAAAATCAGGACAGCTTCTTGATGGAAAAAGTGGATGTTATTGTAGCAACAATTGCTTTTGGAATGGGGATTGACAAACCCGATGTGCGTTATGTGCTTCATTATGACATGCCCAAAAGCTTAGAAGGATATTATCAAGAAACGGGACGCGGCGGGCGTGATGGTGGTGAAGGCCAATGCATTGCTTACTACGCCTATAAAGATTTAGACAAACTACGCAAATTTATGCAAGGCAAACCCGTTGCCGAGCAAGAAATTGGCAATCAATTATTATTGGAAACACAAGCTTATGCTGAATCTTCTATTTGTAGACGTAAAATGCTTCTCCATTATTTTGGAGAGGAATACATGGAAGAAAACTGCGGCTGTTGTGATAACTGTATGAAACCACGAAAATTTGTAGAAGGACAAGAATTATTGTCCTTGGTATTAGAAACCATTTTGGTTGTAAAAGAAAAGTTTAAAGCTGAACATATTGTTGACATTTTGAAAGGCAACGAAACTTCGGCGGTAAAATCCTATCAACACGATGTCCTTGAGAACTTTAGTTCAGCATCAGATGAAGACGAACGATTGCTTCATGCAGTGATTCGTCAAGCTATGATTGCTGGTTTAATATCGAAAGATATTGAAACTTATGGGGTTTTACGTGTTACACCAAAAGGTAAAGCATATTTGAAGAAACCGCAACCGTTCCCTATTGTCAAAGACAAGGAGTATGACGAAGATGATGAAGAAGCCAATGTGAAAAGTGGTGGTGGCACCTGTGCAGCGGACGATGTGTTATTTTCGATTCTTAAAGATTTGAGGAAAAAACTGTCGAAAAAGCTTGAAGTTCCTCCTTTTGTGATTTTCCAAGACCCCTCGTTGGAAGCAATGGCTACCAGCTATCCAATCACGATGGATGAGTTGCAAAATATCCCTGGAGTTGGTGCAGGAAAGGCGAAACGTTATGGAGCCGAATTCTTAAAAGTCATAAAAGAGCACGTAAAGGAAAACGAAATTATTCGTCCAGAGGATTTGCGGGTACGAACCGTGGCTAATAAATCGAAGCTGAAAGTGTCTATTATTCAGGCCATTGACCGTAAAATTGCTTTGGATGATATTGCACTTTCAAAAGGACTTGATATTAGTGAATTGCTAGATGAAATAGAAGCAATAGTCTATTCAGGAACTAAAATAAATATTGATTATTTCTTGGACGAAATAATGGATGCCGATCATATAGACGAAATTTTCGATTATTTTAATACTGCTGAAACAGATAAAATTGAACCAGCATTGAATGAACTTGGCGAAAATGATTTTGACGAAACCGAAATCCGATTGGTTAGAATTAAATTTCTATCAGAGATAGGAAATTAACGGATATCTGCAGCTAAAATAGACATTGTTTAAAACGTCGTAAGAGTTTCTCTTTCGGCGTTTTTTACATCAATCAACTACCAGCCAAAAATTAAATAATGTGACATCTCAGGTAATAAAAATTATTTAATCAAATATCAAATAAAATCAATACATTTTCACAAAAGTTCCAATTTAATTGCTATTTTTGTGAACTTTATTCTCACACTCTGCAATCATAATGAAAACTCCCAAATTTGCATTTAATCTTTACACTTTTTACCGTGATGGATTTAAAAACATGACTGTAGGAAAGACACTCTGGTTAATTATATTTATCAAACTCTTTATTATGTTTGTGGTGCTGAGAATTTTTTTCTTTCCCAATTACCTGAATTCCAACTTTAAAAGTGAGGAAGGTAAAGCAAATCACGTTAGACAAGAATTACTTAAAAATTCAAATTGACAAAATTCTTTATTAATTAAATACTTGAAAAGATTATGGATTTATTAGATGTAACTTTAGTGAATTGGTCACGAGCACAATTTGCCATGACTGCAATGTACCACTGGCTTTTTGTGCCACTCACCTTGGGTTTAGGTGTTATTATGTGTGTAATGGAAAGTTTGTACGTAAAAACAAGCAATGAAGCATGGAAAAAAGCAACTCAGTTTTGGATGACTCTTTTTGGAGTTAATTTTGCAATTGGTGTGGCTACCGGAATTATTCTTGAGTTCCAATTTGGAACCAATTGGTCGAACTACAGCTGGTTTGTAGGTGATATTTTTGGTGCTCCGCTTGCTATCGAGGCAATATTTGCCTTCTTTATGGAAGCCACTTTTATTTCTATCATGTTTTTTGGTTGGAACAAAGTGGGCAAAAAGTTTCACTTGGCTTCAACTTGGTTAACTGTTTTTGGAGCAACACTTTCGGCATTGTGGATTTTAGTAGCCAATGCCTGGATGCAATATCCTGTAGGAATGCAATTTAATCCAGACACAGTGAGAAATGAAATGATTGATTTCTGGAGTATTTTGTTATCACCGGTGGCCTTAAATAAATTTCTTCATACCGTATTGTCAGGTTGGGTAATGGGTGCATTATTTGTAACTGGAGTTAGTGCATGGTTTTTATTGAAAAAACGTCAAGTAGATTTTGCATTGAAAAGCATGATGGTAGGTGCAATTTTTGGTATTGTATCTTCATTATTGGTTGCTTTCACTGGCGATGGCTCTGCATATAACGTAACGCAACGCCAACCCATGAAATTAGCTGCAATGGAAGGGCTTTACGAAGGAAAAGCTGGTGCAGGTTTGGTTGCTTTTGGAATTCTTAATCCTAACAAGAAATCTTATAATGACAACGAAAACCCATATTTATTTAAAATTGAAATTCCTTACATGCTTTCTATGTTGGGTTACAGAGATATAACCGCATTTGTGCCTGGAGTTAAAAATTTGATAGATGGCGGATATCCAACCAAAAATGGAATTGTACCCTTATCATTTACCGAAAAACAGACCCGCGGAAAAGCAGCTATACAATCATTAGCAAACTATCAACTGGCAGTTTCGGCCAAAGATACGGCAGCTGCAACCTTGCATAAGGCACAATTAAAAGCAAATTACGACCAGTTTGGTTATGGATATTTAGAAAAAGCCGAGAAATTAATACCTAATGTTCCAACGGTTTTCTACACATTTCATATAATGGTAATTTTGGGTATGTATTTCATTTTGCTCTTCTCGTTGTTAATTTACAATTCCTATAATAAGAAAATTGAAACTGCTAATTGGTTATTGAAAGCTAGTTTATGGAGTATTCCACTTGGTTATGTTGCCGGACAACTAGGCTGGATTGTCGCTGAGGTTGGTCGACAACCATGGGCCATTCAGGATATATTGCCATTACAAGCAGCCATTTCAAGTATCTCCACCGATTCGGTTAAGATTACTTTTTTCCTTTTCTTGATTCTTTTCACGGCATTATTAGTGGCAGAAATACGTATTATGCTTAATCAAATTAAAAAAGGACCAGAAGCAAATTGAGTTTCATGTTTTGGGTTTCATGTTCAATAACAGTTTCCCAATATTTTTTACAACTCATTTTCTTCATTATTTTCAATAACTTATAAAATTCAATATTATGATAACATACTCTTTTCTACAACACTACTGGTGGTTTTTAATATCATTACTTGGTGGTCTATTGGCATTTTTACTTTTTATTCAAGGTGGTCAAACCATGTTATTTTCGTTGTCAAAAACCGAAGACGAACGTCGTTTATTGGTGAACGTACTTGGTCGCAAGTGGGAGTTCACGTTTACCACTTTGGTTACATTTGGTGGCGCATTTTTTGCTTCTTTTCCATTATTTTATTCCACAAGTTTTGGTGGAGCATATTGGGTGTGGATGGCCATTCTATTTTGCTTCATAATTCAAGCGGTTTCTTATGAATTTCATTCCAAACCAGGCAATGTATATGGAGCAAAAACCTATCGTTCGTTTCTTTATATAAATGGTCTTCTGGCTACTTTTTTAATCGGTGTGGCAATTGCAACTTTCTTCACAGGCTCTGATTTTGCTGTGAACAAAGGCAACATTACCAATCAGTTGGCTCCAGTAATCAGCCAGTGGCAAAATCCTTGGAATGGACTGGAAGCTTTATTGAGTCTTAGGAATTTATCACTTGGATTGGCTGTTTTCTTTTTGTCACGTGCTCAAGCCTTGTTGTTTTTTATCAACAGGTTAAATCATCCAGAAATGGAGAAACGCTCAAGAAAAAACTTGTGGTTCAATGCACTTCCATTTGTTGTATTTTTCTTGACTTTCGTCATCTGGACACTTTTTTCTGAAGGTTTTGCTGTTGACCCAGCTACTGGAATTGTTGCAATGGAAAAATATAAATACTTTACTAACTTGATTGAAATGCCTATCATTTTAGGTTTATTCTTGTTGGGCGTAGTTTTAGTGTTGTTTGGAATTGGTGGAAGTTTAGTTTCGGCGAAATTCAAAAGTGGTATTTGGTTTTCAGGAGTGGGAACGGTTTTGACTGTTTGCAGTATGTTTTTGATTGTCGGTTATAATAATACAGCATTCTATCCAGCTACACCCAGTCTGCAAAGCTCACTGACTATTTTCAATGCTTCCTCAAGTTTTTATACCTTGAAAGCAATGTCGATTGTTTCGTTGTTTATTCCTGTGGTATTAGGATATATTTTTTATACATGGAACGCAATGGAGAAAAAAAGAACTGATATAGATGATATAAATAATGATCATCACGCTTATTGATTTCATTATATAGGTAAATTCAAAAATGGCTGTAATTCCTACGAATTACAGCCATTTTTATGAAGTGCTTTATAATTTCAGCGCCAATCTCAAAGCCTTATATCCTGCAGGACTTGTTTTAATTTGAATTCCATTTTTCAAAGAAATCAACTGATTTTGTTTTTCATAAAGCTCTATTCTGGAAATCATTTCCACATTTACAATACACGACCTATGAACTCTTACAAACTGATTCTCGGGTAAATGTTCCTCAAAAAACTTCATAGTTTGTTCTTTCAAGTATTTTCCATTTATCGTAATTATCTGAACATAATCCCCATCTGCCTGAAGAAAGAGTATTTCTGAAATCATAATCACGTGAATTTTTGATCCAGATTTTACTGCAATTCGTTCCAATAATTCGGATTTAATATTGTTTACTGGTTGAATTTTTTCAAGTTCTAGCGAATTATCAATTTCATTATTTGTATGATTAGCATCTAATAATTCAATTTGAAACCGCTGAATGACAAGTAAATATATCAACAATCCAATAAATCCACGCAAAGGTAAAATGGGGATTAAATGTGCAGCTAATTCATTTCCAAAAAGCCAATAAAACAACCCAAATCCAACACTCATCCAAATCGATAAACTTATTAAGCCTAAGGCAATGTGATTTAGAATCCTTTGGAAGACAGTTAATGCCTCGAAATTACCGTACTTGAACACATTCCTAAGTAATGCGGCAATAATTCCAAACAACATGCCTTGAAATAAACTATCCAATAGAATTTGCCACAGTGGAATTGGTAGCAACCAATAGACAACATAAGTTTGCAACAAGGTATAAACTACCAATATAAGTCCAAATTGTATGATTTTAGATGTACTTCCAAGAAATTGCTGTATCATTTCAATTTGCTATTTTGTAATTTGAAAATATCAGAGTTCAAAAATGCTCTGATATCCAATTTAATTTCTTATTTCTCCACCACCAAAAACACATGAACCAGTGATGATTAATTTACGAGATGCATCAAGGGGTTCTTTGGGCATTCTATTGTCTTTAAATCCACCAAAAACTGCATCAAGATGTGTTTCTACTAACCAATCGGCTGGAACAAAAATAGTAATGCCGCCAAAAACGGCATTTACATCCAATTTGGTTTCGCCAACTGGCAAATTTGTTCTGCGCAAATCCAATGTAAGTCCACCGAATATGGCATTAAGTTCACCACCTTTAAATTCCGGATCTAGGACTATGTGTTCTCCACTTCCAAAAATGCTATTCTTGGAAAAACCATCTGGATTGTATTCCCATTTTTCATACTTCTGGCGATGAGGATGTGAATGATGATTCATTTTACGTTCCCACGACTCAAAGCCCCAATCGGGTCTGAAAATACGTTGCAGTAAAATTACAATTCCAGCCCCAATAAGCAACAATGGCCAATAAATATGAATAAACTGATCACCAATAACAGGAAAAACTTTTGGAATAATAAAAAAACCTCCCACAAAAATCAGAATAACCCCAGATATAAGTTTCCTTTTTGTAAGGTTAACCAATCCGATAAAAATCAGTAACATTTGCCATGAGAAAATCACACTTTTTAGTGGGAAAGGAATAAGCCCAAAATTAAATGCAAGGAATAAAACGCCTACCAGCATTAATAACATTCCGAAGCCAAGTCCTTTGTTGAGGCCTGAAGAATAAGAATTTTTCATTTCTGTTTCCATAATAATATTGTTTTAAAATTTATTTCACAAAGATAAGGGAAAGCAAACCTTGAAAAAAGACAAAATCGATGAAACAATACTATTTTCCCGACCAATCAACTTTTATATCAGTTGATTTAGTTCTAACGGTTTTTTTTTTTACTGTTAGGTCTTTTTAAAAATAGCCTAGAAATCAAAAAGGTGTTCCACATTGAAACACCTTTACATTTTATTTCGTTCAAAGAGGGAAACTTATTTAATTCCCAACTTCTTTAGAATAGCCTTTGGAATAGCATCTTTGTGCACTAAAATATCTATGGTTTTGTGCTTTACATAAGATTCGCTGGCATACCAGATTCCTTTGTATTTACTATCAGTTCCCCAAGAGTTTTTCACCAGATAATACTTGGATCCGTTTAAGTCTTTCGCTGTACCGTATATAACCATTCCGTGATCATCGGTAGTTTGCAAATTATCAAACGATGTCTGACGAATTTCAGGTGTTACCTTAATTTCAGGTTGAGGTGCTAGTACACTATAGATTTTTGCTTCCATGTCTTTTTGTGAAACACCTAGCCAATGTGCTTGATCAGAACCTAGCATATTGTCAATTTTAATTTCAGGATTGACGGCAATTCCTTTTCTGTTAAATCCTTTTTCGCTCACATCTGATGCCCATGCAATTGTAAAACCATTTTCAATGGCATTATCGAAAACACTTATTAATTCATCTAACGGTAAATTGTAAGACTCTTCCCAACGCCAATTATCCGGAATTTCGATAATGAATTTGCTGTAATAGGGGTGGTGTGTAAATGAAGTCAATGACACATAATCGTCCATGTTCAAGCCCAATGATTTTGCGTAAGTCAATGGTGTTTGAGTTTTGCCATCCACCTTAAATTCTTTGGGACATTCGCCTAAATATGCGTCAAGAATGCCATCAAACCCTTTAAGCCAAACTGTAGACAGTTTTTTATTGGGATTAGAAGTAATCACTTTCATGTATGCTTTTGTGAGTGCATCAAGTTCGCCATGTCGGTGTTTGTCTTCACCATAGTGAAGTCCAGTCATTTCTGAATCTGGCACAATTCCATAGTTTTTAAGCACATACGCTACATCGCCAAAAGAACCTCCTTCGGCAAAATTACTTGTTCCATACATCCTGACATGCTTTACGGCTTTATCCGAATAAGAATGATGTACCACAAACATTTCGGACAAATCCACTTCCGGTTTGCCCATGCGTAACAACTCGGCTTCAAAAAATCCCAATGCAGAAAAACTCCAGCAAGTGCCAGAACTGGCTTGGTTTTTCACTGAAGTAATTCTGTTTTCTTTGACAATTTTGAATTTAAAACTGTCTACAACTGTTGTGTCTTTTTGAGCTGATGCAGCCAAAGAGACTAGCGAAAATGCAATAATGATGAATAGTTTGTTCATAATGTTGATAATAAGAACCCCTAATCCGCCATCTAGGGGAGAATTAAGTTAGTATGTTTTATTTAATTAGCTATTTAAATTTAACCGTTTAGTTGGTGGAAAAATCATGTCAAATATACTTGCCTAGTTCCCCTTTAGGGGCTAGGGGTTCTTATTTTACAGGAATATTTTCCAAGGTTGCCAATAGAAAATCCCAGAATTTAGCTACCGTTGCAATGTTCACTTTCTCGTCGGGCGAATGTGGATAGCGAATGGTTGGACCAAAAGAAATCATGTCCATATTAGGATAATGAGTGCCTAGGATGCCACATTCCAATCCGGCATGTATAATCATGACTTTGGGTGTAATACCATATTTATTTTCGTACACTTTGGTCATTTCTTTCAAAATTGGGGAATCTAAATTTGGTTTCCAGCCTGGATAGCCGCCTACCATTTCTACTTTAGCACCCGCCAAAGAAAACACACTTTCTACCATCGATGCCAATTCTTCCTTGCGCGATTCTACAGAGCTGCGAATGAGCGACCGAAGGATAATTGAATTTCCATCAGATTTAATGATGGCCAGATTATTCGATGTTTCCACAACAGTTGGCAATTCAGGAATAAACCGCTCTACACCATTTGGGCAGGCTGTTACTCCGTTAATCAAATCATCTTGCACTTGTTCAGGAATTAAACCTGTCGGCAAATTCACAAGTTCAACCTCAAAGGATATGTTTTCCTCAACCGATTTGTATTCTTCTATAAATAATTCCTCACATTCATGTACAAATTCAATCACGTCGTCCACTCCATCTCCCGGAACGGTAATAATGGCAAATGCTTCACGTGGAATGGCATTGCGCAAACTACCTCCGTCAATACTTGCTAATCGTGCTTCATAATCGGCTACCGCTTCTTTCAAAAAGCGAAACATCAATTTGTTGGCATTGGCACGTTGCAAATGAATATCCACACCCGAATGACCACCTTTCAGTCCTGTCAATGAGATTTTTAGAGCCACATCGTCATCCGGAATTTCCTCTTCTTTATATCTAAAAGTAATGTCGGCATCAATTCCACCGGCACAACCTACATATAATTCACCTTCATCTTCCGAGTCCATATTGATGAGGATATCGCCTTTCAAGAAATTAGGTTGCAGGCCAAAAGCTCCAAACATACCTGTTTCTTCGTCTACAGTCACCAACATTTCAATGGCAGGATGATGTATGTCATTCGATTGTAAAATAGACATAGCAGCAGCCAAACCTATACCATTGTCAGCACCCAAAGTGGTATCATGAGCTGTAACCCATTCACCATCAATATATGCGTCGATGGGGTCAGTTTGAAAATTATGTGCCACATTACTGTTTTTCTGCGGCACCATGTCCATGTGTGCTTGCAAAATCACTCCTTTTCTGTCTTCCATCCCAGGGGTAGCAGGTTTGCGAACCAGCACATTACCAATTTCATCACGCAGGGTTTCCAGACCCAATGATTTACCGAAATTTTCAAGAAAAGCACCAATTTCTTCTTTTTTATGCGAAGGGCGAGGGACTTGTGTCAGTGAGTAAAAGTTTTGCCAAATTGCTTTTGGCTCTAATTGACGAATGTCGTTAGCAGTCATTATTATTTGTTTTAAATTTTGTGTATTGGTAATTTACAGTCACTTAAAAGTCACTGTGTATGATGGTTATTATATTGTTTTCTGGATTTTATCCAACAAATAAATTTACCTAGATATTGAATATTTATACAATCCATACAACATGCAAATATCAACATTTTTTTTGGAATATAGGTTCATATCATTGTTATTTTTATAATATTGAGAATGCAAATATTCAGATTGTATTTTCTTAAGAATACCAGCTCATTCTGTACATTATACTTTCAATTATTTTTGATAGGCCCATTTTCCATTCTATATTCAAGGTCTAATGAATTTTCAGGATTCTATACTACTATTATTGCTATATATCTTATTATGTGTGTATTACAATTAGAGAAATATTTCTGTAATTAGACCGCTAAATACTATGAAAATTGAAATATATTTGGTAATTTTGTGCTCAAATTGAAACCTTAAAAATCGTTCTATTTCAGCATGCGATTATGCTGACTAAACCGCTTATTTTCAAAACAATATATAGTGTACAATAAGATATTGGCACAATTCGTTTTTGGAATTCCAAAACGAAAAATGTAATTTAACTCACAATATGAAACAGACTTTTAAATTTGTAACAGCCGAAGTAGCCGCAAGCTACATTAATGACGGCGACATTGTAGGATTTAGCGGATTTACACCAGCGGGATGTCCCAAAGAAGTACCCACGGCTATTGCCAAACGGGCAGAGGCCTTTCACGCAGAAGGAAAAGAATTCAAAATTGGTGTTTACACTGGAGCTTCCACCGGCGATTCTTTGGATGGTGCTTTGGCACGTGCCAATGCCATTTTGTTCCGCACTCCGTATCAATCCAACAAGGATTTACGTGGTGCATTGAATGGTGATCGCGCTCCTTATTTCGATATGCATTTATCTTCTTTGGCACCGCATTTGCGTTTTGGATTTATGCCAAAACCAAAATTTGCAGTTATTGAAGTTTGTGATTTTACTGCAGATGGAGAATTGGTATTGACTACCGGCGTTGGTATTTCTCCAACCATTGTGGGGCTTGCCGATTATGTGATTTTAGAATGGAATCACAATCATCCAAAGGAATTACGTGGTTTTCATGATATTTTTGAGCCGCTTGATCCACCCCACCGTTTACCAATGACTTTGTTGACACCTTCGGATAGAATGGGTGTTCCTGTGGTTAAAGTTGATCCTTCTAAAATCCTTTGTGTGGTAGAAACTTACCGTGATGATGAAGTGGGTGGCTTTACTCCAACCGATGACGTTACCGATAAAATTGGAAATAATGTGGCCAACTTCTTGGCAGCAGAGATTAAATCGGGTAGGATCCCAAAAGAGTTTTTACCAATACAGTCGGGCGTGGGTAACATAGCCAATGCGGTTATGGCTTCTTTGGGCAAAAATGCCGATATTCCTGTTTTCGAAATGTACACCGAGGTAATTCAAGATTCAGTGATTGAATTATTGCGCAACGGCAAAATCAAGTTTGCCAGCGGTTGCTCGTTGACTATCACGACTCCTGTATTGAAAGAACTTTACAAGGACTTGGAATTCTTCCGTGATAAAATCGTACTTCGTCCACAAGAAATGTCGAACAGTCCAGAATTGGCGCGTCGATTGGGATTGATTACCATCAACACAGCTTTGGAGGCCGATATTTTTGGAAATGTAAACAGCACACACGTGTTGGGTTCAAAAATGATGAATGGAATTGGTGGTTCTGCCGACTTTACCCGCAGTGCCTATATTTCAATTTTCACCACACCTTCCACTGCCAAAAAGGGACTTATCAGTGCTATTGTACCAATGGTATCGCATGTTGACCAAAACGAACACTCGGTAAATATTCTTATCACCGAACATGGTGTGGCCGATTTGCGTGGTAAATCACCAATTCAGCGTGCCGAAGAAATTATTGAAAACTGCGTTGCTCCAGAATACAAACAAATCTTAACCGATTATTTGGCTCTGTCTGGTCCTTGCCATACACCTACCGATTTGCATGCCTGTTTTGGAATGCATACTCAATTCATGAAAACAGGTAGTATGTTGGGTACCAACTGGGAAGATTACAAATAGGATATTTCATATTTAACAAAAGCGCCAATCAATAAGCATTTTAGCTTATTGATTGGCGCTTTTTTGTACAATTAATTTCTGGTTAACTTTCCGTTAGATGAAATTATTACCTATTGTATCTATAAGTTAGTAATTTTTTTAATTATTTTATCACCAACCAAACCAATGCACTAGTTATAACTAAGGCAATCAAAAGTATTGGGGCACAACCTTTTGTGGTTCTATTGTAAACACGATTATAAGCTGCTTTTTTGGGATTAGTAAGCCAGCCATAACCTCTGGGTGCTTTTAGTCCAA
This sequence comes from Paludibacter sp., assembly GCA_037142715.1. Classification (GTDB taxonomy): domain Bacteria; phylum Bacteroidota; class Bacteroidia; order Bacteroidales; family Paludibacteraceae; genus Paludibacter. Next base: position 29,843 of record JBAXAD010000014.1, read on the forward strand.
GGTTTTGGCGAACGTATCGTTTTACACTCGTTCTTGCTGCAATTCTTTTTGTGAGAGATGGTACCCTGAAACCTATTTTCACCTTCATAATCATCTGATTTAATGGTTAATATCTTGTCTAATATGCATAAATGTATATGTCACACATTTTGTGAGTAAGCAAGACGTACGCCGTGCATTTCTACAAGGCCTTCCGCACAGCCTGCAACAATGGCTCGGCAGAAATATCAACACCCACACTGTTGTGCATCCATATTTGCGGAATGATGCGCCCTTGGGTGTACATCCGCTGCATTTCATCTGCCATCGATTTTCCTTTCATTTGGCCTTCCACCTGAAAGCTGATTAAATGTCCGATGGGATAATTGGACAAATACAGCGGATTATCAATCATGTGTGAATAGATGGCCAGAATTGGTTCATCCTTTCCACCCATAATTCCAGCATAATAGGTATTCCATATTTCCTTCGATTTGGCCATGACGGCTGCCTTTAATTCGGCAGCAGTAGCATTCGGATGGGCATACATCCATTCCCAAGTGGCAATGTCCAAAAGGGCTACCCCCATAATTTCGTAGCACGACCAGAAATCATCCAGCGCCAGGTTGTTCTCAGCATCCAGGTTATTGTTCTTAAAGCCAAGCAATTCAAGGTCGCGTTTCTGGAACACGAACGCCACCGCTTCGGTGAAAGCGGTATTGGGTACGCCGTTCAGCATCCAGTAGTCCACATCATTCATGGTAATGGTTTGCTCGGTATTGTGTCCAAATTCATGAACGGCAATGTTATAGCCCTTGTAATCCATTCCAGTAGGAGCAATGCGGGTGCGAAGATGCGCATAATCGTTGCGCATTACGGCACCCGAAGCATGACCAGAACCACGCGCTGGGTCTACTTTTACAAGTGAAGCTATTTGAGCGGCTTTCTCGGCCGACCAACCCAGTTTTTGCAATATGTTTTGCAAGTCCGCTTCCATGGCTTTCGGATTGGGGTATTTCTTGGAAGTAATCGCGTTTAGTTCCGCCTCAGAAATATCAGGTTTCGACTTAAAACCATTGTACCAAATGTCATACGGACGAAGCTTGCGACCCAATTTTTTTTGAATCAGCGCAGCCACCTTTTTTGCTTCTGGCGATGTGAGCAAGCCCTTGAACAATGTTTCCACATCCTGTTGAGGTATCTCCACGCCACCTTCAAAATTTCGCACCAACGCATTCGGTAGTTGTGGTGTGTAGGCATCCATTTTTTTATTTGCGTTGAAGTTGGCAAGCAATACCTCGTATCGTTTGTTGTTTTCTGGTTTTGCTGCATAAGGTTTTCCATCCGCCGCCAGCACATTCGTCAATGGATTCCATGTGTATTTATTATTATCAATCACATCGGCAGGAATGGATTGGTCGATGATCCGTTTCATCACCGAATAAATCATTTCCTGTTTTTCCTTTCCTCGCTTTTTGTCGGCATAATCCGATTTCAGCTCGTCACGCAAACCCCAGTGACTGATCAACTTCATGCCCGCAGGGAAAAGCGACTCGCCCTTGTCGTTTTGCAACTTGCCCATGCAGATGTTATAACCCGAAATATATGCATCGGCAGTAGCTAGTGTTTGCGAGAGATTTTGCAGCACATCCGATGGAATTCGGGTGGTAAACCTGTCACCCATACGGGCATACGCCCATTGTTTGCGTGTCCATTGTTTGCCAAGCTCGGTTTTTTCTGCCAACGAATAATATGGGAAATTTAGTGCTGCCATAAATGCTATTTTGTTGGCAAAAAGGTCATCATCCAAATGTGTACTTATATCGTAACCACCAAACAGTTCATCTACTGGTGTTATTTCCGAACCCGTAAGCTGCACCGGCTCCTTCAGTTGCAAATCAATCTTGTGATAATATCCGCTGATAATTTCCAAGTTCCGCTGTAGTTTCTCGAACAGCGTATCCAGTGGCGCTTTGTTCACCACAAAACCATTCTTGCAAAACGCCCTGAAATCCTCGGGAGTTCCATCTTCCTTTCGCCACAAGCCAGCCACCTGCGCCACACCGCGCTCTACACGAAATCGCGAAGTTTCCCCCACATTGGCAGTAATTGACTTGGCAACATTCTCAGCAAAGGATGCATCGATATAAATATTCTTTTTCATGGTACTGGAAGTTGTTGAAATGGGTGCCACAGCAAATAGCGATAACGAGAAACATAGTATTGATAGGGTGGAAATTATTTTTGTTTTCATGTTCGATTATTATTAGTAATGGGTTTGTATTCAATAGTCATTATTGTAAAGGAATTTAAATTCTAACCGTTTGTACTTCAAATATAATCTCCTGAAGTCACAAATTATCAAAAATAGAGACGCACACTGTGGCGTCTCTATTTTTTCAATTAATAAACCACCTTTACATTTTCCGTTCCCACTCGTATTATATACAATCCATGCATTGGCAAGCGGAAAGCTATTGTTGCTGAACTCACCTTCTGGCTATATACTGCAATGCCTTGTAGCGAATAAACAACCAACGTTTCACCAAAAGTCGCACCGCACACCTGTATTATTCCATTATCAACATTCACTTTTAAATTTGAAGCAGTGTATGATGAAAGACCTGTAGAAAAACCTTCAACTATATTGCTAAATCCTTTCCATTGAAAAGCTGATGCATACAAACTTTTTGACCCTATGGGCACATGTAATACACAAGTTGTTGTATCTACGCCTTTAAAAACAGCATCTGAATTTTCTCCAGGATGATTGGCTGTAACTAAATCGATAGGTGTTGGAGAATAAGCGTTGATAGAAGTCATACTTGTACAACCGGTAAACATGCCCGAACGAATGGTTCTTACAGATGCGGGGATAGTGACTGATTTTAAATTGGTACAATTCAGAAAAACACTCGACCTTACATAAGTGACTGTGGATGGAATAACATAACTGCTTCCCACTTTTGCCGGAGGATAATATATTATTGTGGACAAACCTTTTTTGAAAATCACCCCATCTACGCTCTCATTGTATAGATTTGCAGGGTCTACCGTAACTGCTTTCATTCCCGCACAATCATAAAATGGATTGTTCTCTAAAAATGTAACAGAAGCAGGGATAAAGACCGATGTTAAACCATTGCACGAAGTAAAAGTAGCATGGGTCATATACACTACCGAGGTAGGAATGGTAATGGAAGTTAGATGATTACAATAGCTAAATGCATAAGCACCTATCGTGTCAACGGAACTCGAAATGGTATAACTCACTTCGGGCTTACCTGCTGGATATGCCAATAATGTGGATTTATCTTTGTTATACAAAACCCCAGCTTCGCTATAAAAATGGGTATTGGCAGCATTTGCATTGATATCTGTTAGGTTGGTACACCCTACAAAAACATAGGTTCCAATTTTCTGCACAGATGCCGGAATGCCAATTGTAGATAACCCCAAACAACCCCAAAAAGCTCCATCGCCAATCGAATTTACTGATGATGGAATACTAATGGTGGTTAAACTATAACAACTAAGAAACCCCCAACTGTCTATCGAGGTAACCGACGATGGAATAGAAACCGATGTTAAACCACCCGAAAGAGCAAATGCATAAGTTCCAATCGATGTGACTGAATAGTTTACTGAATTGTAAGTGACTGAAGCTGGAATGGTTACATTGCCAGCGTAACTGTTGGCATTGTTGGTGGCAACTGTTACAGCAACCGTGTAAGGAGAAGTGGAGTGGGTGATGTCATAATAGACACCCGCCACTGCAAAATCATACGCCCATGTACTTATTGATGAACAAAGTACTACAAATAGTAAAATCATTTTTTTCATTGTATTGTTGTCAGTGATTATGGTGCTGACGCCGCACTTTTAAAAAATTATCAATTACTTATAAAGTCTTTCTTCTGTTTTGTTGTAGATGTAATGCTCCATTGTACCTGTTGCACAATAACGAATAATCTACGGAGGAATTAAAGGATTATAATCTGCTTCACAAATTGTTTACCAGACGCACGCCGTGCGTCTCTACAGGATATTTTAAATTTTGGTATAAACTTCCTCAAACGGAATTCTCATTCTGTCGCCCCACACTCCTTTATCTTCTCTTATTCCGCAAGAAATAATCATATTGATTTCTGCCCCACAAGGCAATTTCAAGAGGCTTTTCACTTTTCTGCCATCAAAACCTTCCATGGGACAAGTGTCATATTTTTCATTGGCCATTGCCAGCATAAAAGTTTGCGCTGCCAAAGCACAGGTTTTATGAACCACCACCCTCACATCGTTTTCAGAAACCTGATAAGTGATGGGTCTGAAAATGCCAATTATGTTCACTAATAGTTTTCTGACAAACCCCAAAACTCCCCCAAAGCGAGTATATAAAAAGGGCATTACTTTTCCATAGTATAATTTCCAAGTCTTGATTCTTTTCTCCTGTTTCTCCGTTGGGCTGTTTTTCTGAACATTCTGAGTTTCCAACTCCATTATTTTCTTTGCTCTTTTTTTGTGCAAATCCTGCCGGGTTACAAAAACCACCATTTGCTGGGCTGTGGTGGCGGCAGATTGACTTAAACAAGCCACCGAAAGTTCCTTCAGCATTTCTGGGTTTGTGATGTGATAAAACTCCCAAAGTTGCATGTTGGAGCTGTTGGGAGACAAAGTGGCCAGCTCTATACAATGCTTCACCTTCTCGGCATCAATCGGAAGATCTTTGTAGTGCCTAACTGAACGTCTGTAATGTATTATTTCTTCTAAAGTCATTTTGTTTATGTATTATTTGGCTGTGTATTTCTATTTTGTTAGTCTGTTTTTTTTAATAAATTGGTACCATACAATTAAAAAGCCAATTAGACTTCATAATGCTTGATGTGAGTGTTCGGTGTCAAATTGATTGTCATATTGTTCTTTACAAAGTGCTGGTCATCAACGGATTTGAATTGTATGGCATCTCGACCCGAACATTGGTACCCAAACCCACTTCACTCGAAATGTCCAATTTGCCATGCAGCAAAATTGTTCTCTCTTTCATACCCAATATCCCATAAGAGTCTTCTCGGCCACATTTTTTATTCTCAAACCCAACCCCATTGTCGATAATTTCCATACATAACTTATTATCTAAGTACTTAAGCTGAATTTTGACTGTATTGGCTTTGGCATGTTTGGCAATATTGCTCATGGCTTCCTGTAAAATTCGAAAAATGGCTAGTGATTGTTGTGGATTCAACTCTATATTACAAATATCACAGTTATATTCACATTTTATTTGATGTCTGTCCTCAAATTCTCGAAGATATTCCTTGATTGCTTTCGCAAGGCCATACAATTCAAGTAACTCGGGTCGAAGTCCATTCATTATTCTTCTGGTAGTTTTAATTGTATTGTCAATTAAATCCAGAATATTATCAAATTTAGGCAAGAATTCCTCCGAGTCTGCCAAGGTGTTTGGTTTTATCAGCTTTTGTTTCAATAAGCCCATATCAATTTTTAGGGAAACTAAAATCTGACCAAGATCATCATGTATTTCGCGTGCCAATGCCACTTTTTCTTCCTCACGAACATTTTGCAGATGCGAAGCAAATTTTCGTAGCTGCACCTCCGAATCATACAATGCAATCTCCACCTGTTTTCGCTTTGTGATATCGTGGACTAAAACATGTCGTGCATTCCTGCCATTAAAAATCACTTTATGTGAACTGATTTCAACGAATATGAATTTTCCATCTTTTTTAATTTGCCTCCATTCACCCGAATCATTTATTGGATCATGTACACCATTGATGACTTGCAACAGAGCGGGTAGGTCTTCATTTGGATGAATGTCTTTTAATGTCATCGACAAGAATTCTTCCTTTGAATAGCCATATTTGTTAACTACCGCTTGGTTTACTTCTAGAAATGAGAGTGTCTCAAAATCATAAATCAAATTGGGTTGTGGATTATTGTGAAACATAAATCGATATTTCTTTTCGCTATTTATTAGCAATGTTCCCTTCTGCTTCGAAACCATATACGAGATTAGCCCCAACATGAAAAGTAATACCAACCCAACAGGTAAAGCCGAGCGTAAAATAATTTCCCAATACCATGAACTGGTAACGAAATCTATTGCAAAAATGGCTATTATTTTCCCTGTTTTGGGGTCGATAACCGGTGCGCACCCACTGGCATAGGAGCCCCAACTATCTGACGAAGGGCCTTGCACCACGGGAATGCCAGTTTGCATTACCTGGTTAAATTCTTTGGGAGCTTCATCGTAGGGGCTTCCGGGCGGCGAACCTTCATGGTCACCATCGGGTTTGTCATCTACATAAAAGAATACCTTGTCGTTCTGCTTTACACCCATTAGGTAGATGAAATGCAGATGCTTGTCAACTTTCAATATGTTGGCGAACTGCTGTTTGAGTCGCAAATAATCGGGTGATTTTAAATCGGCAGCTGTCCCAGTGAGATTTTTTATCTGTTCAATGTCTATCGAATTTGCTCCTATCCGGGTTTGTAACATTAATGAATCACGCATTTCCTGCTCAGTAATAGATCCTACTATCCATGAAAGGAGTAGTGATATCAATATAACCGCTGTAATGAGTGCAGGTTTTTTTTTTAATCTCAAAATCATGCTATAAGCCCTATTATTAAATTACGGTTACTCGATATTCGATGTGAGTGTTTTTTCCTTTTGAATCTCCCATTCATAAAATATTTTGTATTTTATTTGAATGGAACACTAAAGACAGTATGCACAAAAACACCAAACTGCTCGCCAAAGTTAGTGATTTTTATTATGAAAAGCATGTTTATGTTGATATCTTGTTAGAAATCTTAAAGTTGTAAAGTATGAGATTTGGAAAGTAAGGG
>JBAXAD010000015.1:0-36225 GCA_037142715.1 Paludibacter sp.
ATCCTAAGTTATTTATTTTTGGTGAAAATCTACATCAAAAAGTTTACAAAGCATACCTAAATTGTATAATAAACCAAAAGCAATGCGATAAAAACAATTTCGTATTATTTCAATACTATATCTGATGAAAATAATCAAGAAAAAAATCGAAAACCTTCGCCAGAAGGCCGTACAATTAGTTGAAACCCAACCCAACCATTCAACATCCTTTAATACCATTGAAGCTGAACTACTAAAAACCGTTGATTTACTTGAGGTTCATCAAATAGAACTTGAATCACAAAATGAGGAACTTCATCAAGCAAAATTAGCCGCACAAGATGCCATCGATTTATATGATTTTGCGCCCATTGGCTATTTCTCACTGTCAAATCTAGGCGAAATTGTCAACTTGAATCTTTGCGGAGCAGAAATGCTTTGTAAAGAACGCTCGTTGGCAAAAAACTCGCTTTTTGCCAATGTAGTTTCCGATGACACCAAACACATCTTCTATAATTTTTTAGATAGAGTCTTTAGCAGCACAGTTCAAGAAACCAGTAATGTGACTATTACAGCCAATTGTAGCTCGCGAATGTATTTGCATCTCACAGGTATTATCGCAAAGGACGAAAAACAATGCTTGATAACAGCGGTTGATTTCAGCGATTTTAAGTTGGAACATGAGAAATTGCAACAAAGCGAAGTTAGATATCGAAGTGTTTTTGAAAATGTACAAGACGCCTATTATGAGGCATCACTTGATGGCATTCTCATTGACATCAGTCCTTCCATTGAAACAATTTCAAAGGGTCAATATACACGTAATGAGCTTATTGGTAAACCATTTGCTGGTATATATGCTGAGCCTGAAGCTCGGGATAACTTTTTCTCCGAATTATTTAAAACTGGGCGGGTTATTGACCATGAATTATTGCTGAACAATAAAGACGGTTCAATCATTCCAGTTGCAGTATCATCTTTATTAATCACTGATGCAAATGGACTTCCAGTAAAAATAACCGGAAGTCTACGGGATATTAGCAAACGCAAACTTGCTGAAAATGCCTATCTGGAAAGTGAGCTGAAATATCGCACACTTGCAAACTCAGGGCAGGCTTTAATTTGGACGTCAGACCTAGACATGGGATGTTATTATTTCAATCAGGTTTGGTTAAATTTTACGGGTAGAACATTAGAACAAGAACTCGGTAATGGTTGGGCAGAAGGGGTTCACCAGGATGACTTAGACAGATGTTTAAACATTTATACAACCGCATTTAATAAGCAAGAATCATTTAGCATGATTTATCGGCTGCGTCGACACGATGGCGAATTCCGGTGGTTAATTGACGAAGGCACACCAAGATACAATAGTCTCGGTGAATTTATTGGTTACATTGGCCATTGTTTGGATATTACAGAACGACAATTAGCCGAAGATGCATTATTCCTTAGTAATCAAAAATGGGAAACCATCATTGCTGCGTCACCTTATGGAATTGGAATGGTTGGGCTAGATGGAAAAATACAACTTGTATCTGATAAATTAGCTAGCATGTATGGCTACTCAGTTGATGAAAAAAATCAATTTATTGGAAATTCAGTTTTGGATTTTATAGACCCGTCAGATCATAATAAGGTCAAAGGAAATATAAACAGATTAATTAACCACGAAGTTGAACATAGTGTTGCGGAATATCTATCAATAAAAAAAGACCTTAGTGAGTTTACTATTGAATTGAATTCTACTATACTATACAATAATGGTAAGCCTGAAAGCATATTATACATTCAGCAAGATATTACTGAACGGAAGCTTTCAGAAAAAAAGTTACAGGAAAGTGAAGCTCTCTATCACTCCATCCTCATGGCATCGCCCGACAGCATAGCAATTACAGATTTGGAAGGCAATATCCTTTTTGTATCTCCCAAAACTTTGATTATGTTTGGCTACGAAAGTACTGATGATTTGTTAAATATCAATTTGAACAATTTCATTTTACTAGAAGATAGAGAAAGGATTCAAATAGAAATTGCCCGCATGCATCAAGGTATATTTACCGGATCTGCAGAGTATAAGGCAATTCATTCGGATAAAAGCATATTTGACATTGATGTAAATGCCGAGTTTATTAGGAATTACGAAGGTGTACCCACTAAAATGGTATTTATAGTTCGTGATATCACGGGACGCAAAAAAGCCGAGCGGCTCCGGGATCAACAATTATTTTATTCTAAAGCATTAAACGAAATTGCTGAGATAATTATTTCTAATGAAAATGCCGATGAAATACTTGAAAAGGTCAACAATGTTTTAGGAATAACCTTACAAGTTGATAGAACATTGATTTACAATGTATTGTTTGATAAGAAAGAAATTGAAGGTTTGTGCGAATGGTTAAGATTTGACCATCCCGAAATTGCTACTACAAAGGGTGTTTACCCATTGGAAATGTTTAAGAATCCATTCTCGGCACTTTGGAATTCAAGGCAAGCCATTGTAAGTCAATTTGATGCGGTAAATGAGCATTTTACTGAAGACGGCTCAGGTGTTATTTTGCACCAACAAATGAACATTAAAAGTTTATTGTGGTATCCATTTAGATTTCAGGAGAATGGATGCCATGTGTTTACACTAAATCAGATTCTTGAGCCTCGACAATGGACTGCCGAAGATATTAACTTTTTGGAATCTGTAGGGAAACAGGTAAATCTGGCATTGGAGAAAATAAGTTTTCTTGATGAACGAAAAATTGCACAGCAAGAACTAGAAACGAGTGAAGAGCGTTTCAGGCAGGTAGTGGAACAAAGCCGAGAAGTAGTGTGGGAAGTGGATGCGGAAGGATTATATACTTACGTGAGTCCAATGGCGATACAAATTTATGGCTACAAACCCGAGCAAATGGTAGGTAAACTTCACTTTTACGATCTGTGGCCAGAAGTTGAAGAACACGAGCAATTTAAGACGAATACCTTTGAAGTATTTCAAAATAAGGAAAGTATCCACAATCTCATTAATGCAATTATTAAACCTGATGGAAGTGAATGTATTTTGTCAACCAACGGAATTCCAATCATTTCAGAATCGGGCAATTTAATGGGGTATCGTGGTTTGGATGCTGATATTACGGAGCGTATAAATGCCGAAATTGAATTAAGAAAATTGTCACAAGCCGTGGAACAAAGCCCTGTGAGCATTGTGATAACAAATACTTTAGGCAAAATTGAATATGCTAATCCTAAAATTTCAGAGATAACAGGTTATACCAACGACTACCTTGTGGGTAAAAACCCAAGGGTACTCAGTTCGGGCGAAAAACACATTGATGAATATCATGAACTATGGGAAACTATTAGTTCTGGTAAAGATTGGCGTGGAGAATTTCATAACAAAAAGAAAAATGGTGAATTATATTGGGCAAGCGCACTAATTACACCTATTTCGGATGTCGATGGGAAAATAACACATTATCTTTCAATAGAAGAAGATATTACTGACAGGAAATTGATTGAACAGAAAATTATTGAACTAAATGAAACGCTAGAACAGAAAGTGAAGGAAAGAACGCTTCAGCTAGCTCTTACAAATTCAACTTTAACAAAGGAAATTGATAAACGAAAACGCATTCAGGATGCGTTGAGTAAAAGTGAGAATAACTACCGCACGGTGGTGGAAAATGTGAATGACGTAATTTTCCAAACTGATACACAAGGATTGTGGGTGTTTTTGAACAAATCGTGGGAGGTTATAACTGGATTTGGTATAGAAGAATCTCTTGGTCAATTATTTGCAAATTTCGTTCATCCTGATGACAGAGAGCAAAACATGAAACTATTTGAGCCATTGATTTTGCGTGAAAAGGAGTATTATCGACACACAGTCAGGTACTTAACTAAAGATGGCGGTTTCCGCTGGATTGAAGTTTTTGCTCGATTGGGATTAAATGAAAACGATGAAATTACCGGAACTTATGGTACCTTGCAAGACATTACTGAAAGAAAACAGTCGGAAGAATTATTACTGTGGAACAAATCGCTGCTGGAATTAATGTCCAACTCATCGCCACTTGGATTCTTGGTGGTGGATAACAGAACTGATGATATTTTATACTTCAATCAGCGATTTTGCCAAATCTGGGGTATTGAACAACTAATGGAGCAGATGCACAATGGTGAATTCAAAAACAATGATATTATACCGTATTGCTTACCTGTATTGGCTGATATTCCAGCATTTGCTGCCTCATGTAGCCCACTTCAAGATGAGGACAACCGCATTATAATGTCTGATGAAATACCATTTACCGAACACCGCACCATACACCGTTATACAACACAAATTCGTGGAAACAACGATGAGTATTATGGGCGCTTTTATATTTTCGAAGACATTACTGAACGGAAACGAGCAGAAGAGTTTGAAGACGAATTACTTCAATTATCTATTCAAATGAATGGAATTGCTGATTCTGAAATTTCAAACGCCATTAATAACGCCTTGTCTAAAATTGGGTCTTTTTTGGATGTAGACCGTGTGTTTATTTTTGAATTGAAAGCAGATAATGCTACAATGGATAATACTTACGAATGGTGCAATGAAGGTATTGGTGCGGAAATAGCCAACCGTAAGGGTGTACCTGTAGATGTTTTTCCAATGTGTATGAATGCGCTAAAACACAAAAAAAATGTGATTATAACCGATGTCAAAGAACTCCCAAAGAGTTGGAGCACTGAACGTGAGATTTTAGAAACCAATGGAATACTCTCTTTGATTAATATACCAATTTCATCAAATAATACGCTTATTGGATTTGTAGGATTAGATGCAGTTTCACAAAAAAAAGAATATAACGAATCTGAGATAAATAGTTTGATGGTTTGGAGCAATATGCTTGCAGGAATATTGAACAAACAACGCAATGATTTGAATTTAAATCAAACCCGCCAAAATTATGAGACCTTCTTCAATACAATAGATGATTTTCTTTTTGTGCTTGACGAGAAAGGCAATATGCTACACACCAATAAATTGGTTGTTGATAGACTGGAATACACAACCGAAGAATTAATATACAATTCTGTGTTAATGGTTCATCCAGTGGAACGTAGGGAAGAAGCCGGACGAATTGTGGGTGAAATGCTGGCAGGTACTGCTGAATTTTGCCCTGTTCCATTGTTTACCAAATCTGGCAAATCTATTCCTGTAGAAACGAGGGTAAAACCAGGATTCTGGGATGGAAAACCAATGATTTTTGGTGTGAGTAAAGACATCTCAAAAATACAGCTATCGGAAGAAAAATTCTCTAAAGCTTTTCATTCCAGCTCTGCTTTAATGGCCATAACTGGCTATGATGATGATGTTTTCATAGACGTAAACGATATATTCCTCAAAAAGTTAGAGTATTCGAGAGACGAAATCATTGGTAAATCTTCTACCAATTTAACTCTTTTTGAGGATTTAGTATTGGATCGAAGCCAAAAACTAAATAAAGAAATACAAATCAGGGATGTAGAATTGCAATTAAACCCCAAATCGGGTGAAGCACTTACTGGATTAGTTTCTACCGAAAAAATTTATGTTGGTGAAAAACTCTGTATTTTAACTCTAATAATTGACATTACAGAGCGAAAAAGGGCGGAAGAAGATACCCGAAAAGCCAGACTGGAAGCCGAAAAAGCGAATATGGCGAAAAGTGAATTCCTGTCGCGAATGAGTCATGAATTAAGAACACCCTTAAATTCTATACTTGGTTTTGCACAATTGCTGGGAATGGGCGACCTTAACCCGAAACAAGAAAGAAGTGTGGATCATATTTTAAACAGTGGTAATCACCTACTTACATTAATTGATGAAGTGTTGGACATTTCACGCATTGAGGCTGGAAGACTTTCACTAACAATAGAGCCCGTGCAGTTAAAACCTATTATTGAAGAAATAATGGATTCTGTTCAACCACTAGTTTTGGCAAAACAATTAACACTGATTTTAAATGATACACCTGGTAATGAACAATTTGTATTGTGTGATAAAAAAGCATTAAAACAGATATTGATAAATTTATTGAATAATGCTGTAAAATACAACAGAGAAGGTGGAACAATTACAGTTAAAACGAAGCTTCGACAAGAAACTGAAGGTGGAAAGGATGTAGTACAAATTTCGATAAATGATACCGGTTTAGGAATTGATCAAGATCAAATTCCAAAACTTTTTATTCCTTTCGAGCGTATTGGAGCTGAAAGTACACATACAGAAGGTACTGGACTTGGATTGGCTGTGGTGAAAAAACTTATGGACGCAATGGAAGGTGAATTTGGTGTAGATAGCACAGTTGGTAAAGGTAGTAATTTCTGGATACAACTTCCACTTTCAGAAAATCATAGCAGTTGGAAATTACAAATTGAAAAAAATGAAAGACTTTCTGAAGCTTTAATATCAGTGGAAAAGGAACTTCTTTATCAAAACGATGAGAAAGCCAAACGTGCATCTGAACTGGATATTGCAAATGTAGAATTGGCTTATCAAAAGGAAGAGAAAGTGAAACGAGCATCAGAGCTAAATAGTGCAAATATTGAATTGGCTTATCTAAACGATGAGAAAGCCAAACGTGCATCTGAACTGGATATTGCAAATGTAGAATTGGCTTATCAAAAGGAAGAGAAAGTGAAACGAGCGAATGAATTGAATGATGCAAACAAAAAGATAGCTACTTTAAAGCATGATGCAAAACATAAAACTCTACTCAAGACTATATTGTATATTGAAGACAATGTAGCAAATGTTGAATTGGTAGATCAAATCCTCAAATCTCAACGTCGTGAAATTCATTTGATAAGCAATGAAAAAGGAAAATTGGCTACAAATCTGGCAATTGAATACGCTCCAGATTTGATTCTATTAGATTTGAATTTGCCAGACATTCATGGTAGCGAAGTGCTTAGATTGTTACAGGAAAATGAGGAAACAAGGGATATTCCGGTTGTTGTAATCAGCTCTGATGCTATGCCACTAAGAACAGAATCGTTAATTTCTGCTGGTGCAAAAAGGTATCTAACTAAACCATTGGAGGTAATGTCATTTTTAAGTGTAATCAACGAATTTATAAAATATTAAAACCAATACAAACTATTTTTTTTAAAGATTATGGTAGATAAAAATTTAAAAAGTGCAAACATATTAATAGTAGATGATCAAGAAACCAATATAGAGTTGTTAAGAGAACTTCTCAGCATAGAGGGCTGCTTAAATATTAAAAGCACTACAGACCCACGTAAAGTGATTGGTTTGGTGAAGTCGTTTCAACCTGATTTGATGTTACTCGATTTACACATGCCGTTTCTATCTGGGTTCGACATAATGGAACTTCTTAAGACTGAAAAGATTATCGATATCAATTCGGAAAAATACTTGCCAATCTTGGTTTTAACAGCCGATGTTTCTCCCGAAATCAAACTAAAAGCTTTAAGGGCTGGAGCTAAAGATTTTTTAGCAAAACCATTTGATATGACTGAAGTTAGCCTGAGAATTAAGAATTTATTGGAAACTCAATATCTTTATCAAAAAATGGGGATACAGAAAGCGTTTTTTGAAGCAAAGATTATTGAATTCTTGAAGTTTAAAGATGAGTGGTATAGATAACAAATGAGGTATGATTTTACCTCACTTCAATAGCTTGTAGCTATTGAAATGAGGTGTTGATAAATAACTAATTGAATAATAGTATTGAAATAATTTTTGATTGTTATGATTGATTCAAATTTTAAAAACGCAAAAATTCTAGTGGTTGATGATCAACAAGCTAATGTTGATATATTGCATGATTTCTTCGAAATGCAAGGTTATGAGCATATTAAAACTACTAATGATCCACGTAATGTGGTACAGATTTTTGAGGATTTTGAGCCAGATATTATTTTGCTTGACCTTTCAATGCCCTATTTGAGTGGGTTCGAGGTTATGGATCAATTGAAATTAATAGTGCCAACTGCAGCTTATTTACCAATACTAGTGCTTACCGCAGACGTGTCGAGAGATGCAAAACGAAAAGCATTAACAAGTGGAGCAAGTGATTTTTTGACCAAACCGTTTGATTTATATGAATTACAGGCAAGGGTGAATACACATTTGCTTATTAAATTTAAAAACGAACAAATCAACAATTATGCTGAAGAGTTGGAAAAGCTGATTGCAACAAAGGATAAGTTTTTTTCAATCATTGCTCATGACATCAGAAATCCATTTGTGGGCATTGAAAATTTCGTAAAAGTATTGTTGAAAGTTGGTAATTATGATATAAATGAAGTAGAAAACAATTTGCAATCAATCTATTCTACTGCCCATCAAGGCCACGAATTGTTGGAAAACCTACTTAAATGGTCCAAATCACAAACTGGAAAAATAGAGATTAACTTAGATATGTTTCAGTTAACTTATATTGTAAACAACTGCTATCTCTTTATAAAAGCACAGGCGAAAGATAAAAACATCACCTTAATAAATAACGTTTCTGAAGAAATAATTGTGGAAACAGACAAGGATATGTTGGAAACAATTTTACGTAATCTGCTTTCAAACGCAGTAAAATTCACTCCAGCCTTTGGTACAATTTCAGTAAATGCGACCATAATTGATGATGTTGTGGAGATTACAATAACTGACACAGGAATTGGAATTTCCGACACTGATAAATCTAAATTGTTCAGGATAGACAGTAAACTTCAGTCGAGAAATGGCACATCGCAAGAAACAGGTTCCGGGCTAGGATTGATTCTTTGCAAAGAATTTGTGGATTTACTGCAAGGTAAAATGTCAGTTGAAAGTGAAGAAGGAAAAGGAACCACTTTTAAAATCACGATTCCAACCAATATGTAATAAATAGTACATAATTCACTATTATACATCACTTTAGCAAAATAAATACTCAATAAATTTAAGGAATAACATTATGAATTCAACGTTTAAAAATGCAAAAATTCTTATTGTGGATGATAATGTTTCCAATATTGAATTATTGGAGGGTATCCTTGAAGAAACGGGTTACACAAACCTTAAATCTACTACAGACTCTCGTCAAGTGATTGATTTATATAAGGTTTTCAATCCAGATTTGATACTTCTCGACTTAATGATGCCTTATATGAATGGTTATGAAGTGATGGAAAAACTAAGTTCAATCGTACCACCCAATACTTATTTGCCAATATTGGTATTGACTTCAGATATTTCATTTCATACAAAAAAAAGGGCACTTTCTAGTGGCGCGAAAGATTTTTTATGCAAGCCTTTTGATTTGAACGAAGTTTGTATTCGAATAAAAAACTTACTAGAAACACGTTATTTGCATCAGTTACTTGAAGAGCAAAATCAAACTTTGGCGCAAAAAGTGGAAGAAAGAACTGCTGATTTGGAGAAAGCTTATGAAAAAATCGTGATGATCAATGATGAGTTAAAATCCCTTGATCGGGCCAAACTTGACTTTTTAAGGCTTATAAGTCATGAAATAAGAACTCCACTGAATGGTATCAAGGGTTTTACTGGAATTCTAAAAAAACAAATTGATTCTCCAAAATTATTAGAATATCTTGATTACCTAGAAATTTCCGCAAATAGACTTGAATATTTCTCATATCAAGCATTGCTAATCATGGAGTTACGGACACAAATTTACAAAATAAACCCTGAAGAGGTTTTAATTTCGGAACTTTTGGAAAATGCAAAAAAACGGCTACCACAAAAATTGAAATCGAAGAACGTTGACATTTTACTTCAAATTGAAAATTCGACCAATACAATTTATGGAGACAATAAGTTGGTCGGAATTTGCTTTGAATGTCTAATAGACAATGCCGTGAAATACTCTTCAGACAATGCTACGGTTTTAGTGAAAGTTTTCTCAAAAAACAAGCAGACAGTTTGTGAATTTATAGATGATGGTTTGGGGTTTTCGTTGCTGGCACTTGACAATCTTTTTAGTCTTTTTGCAATCGGTGATAAACACTACGACCAAAATACTGGTTTAAATCTCGCGTTGATAAAACTAATTATGGATGCACACAAAGCAGAAATTAATGTAATAAATAACCAAACAAAAGGTGCTACGGTACAACTGATATTCAACAATCAATGATGCAAAAATGAATTTTGGGAGAAGCTTTCACTCTTTTTTCCGCATCATCACCACCGAGCCAACCATCATGGGAATGATAAAATTGACAGCCCAAATAGAAATTCCTGCAAGTGCTATGCCAACCACTTGCCCCGAAAAAGCACCAATGAAAAGTACCGCATACGAACTGCGCACTGCAGCTTCCGAGAAAGCGACTGAAGGCGTGAATGTTACAAATAAATAACTAGAAGGAATGGCGATTATAGCTTGCCAGAAATCTAAATGTATTCCAAAAAATCGAAGCATTAAGTAGAATTGGGTGGCAAAGACAAAAAATCGGAGCATTGAAATGGCCATGATTATAATCAAATCTCTTCTTCTGTAGTTTGAAAGACAGTCGGTGTAAGTCCCTACTTTTGACCCAATAGAGCTGCCTTCAATTTTTTTACTTAATTGAGGTAAGGCAAAGTAAAGCAACCCGAAAAGCAAAGCAAAACTAATCATTACCAAAATAAAATCGGCAATGTCGGCCTCCATAGTGCCAGTAGTGAAAGTGAAAAAAATCAAACTTGCGGGAACGCCTACAATAGCAATGACAAGATTTTGAGTAAGGCTATTCACCAAACTCAATGTCACGCCAGCTTTCCGATGGTCTGTTTCCAGATATAGGATTCGACCCACCATCTCACCGACTCTATTTGGCGTAAAAAATCCAGTAGAAATTCCCGCCAGTACAGCATTGTAAGACGTTTGAATAGAAATATCTTCAATGATGGATGTTAGTTTCTTCCACTTTATGGCTTCAAGTAGCCAATTTAAAGGCAATAAAAGAAAAACCCCAGCCAACCACCTAAACTGTGATAATGGCATTTGTTGCCATTGCGAGGCAAGTTCGTGGTATTGATTGAAAGTGATGAGCTTGTACCCAAGAAATGCATAGGACGCAACAAGAATCAAGGACGAACCCCAAACCCTAAAAGAAGGTTTTGAAGCAATAAGTCTTTTGAAATATGAAGGTTTTGAGGGTTCCATTGTTTTTTACAGCTTTATGAAGCTTGGGGCGAATTTTTGAAGGTGAATTTCTTTTGAGAAAAATAACTGATAAAAGTGGTAAATATTGAAATAGCCATATTGGATAAGGTTGGATAGAATTGAAGCACGTCTACCAACAGTTTTAAACCCAAATAATTGACGATAAGATTAATAGATACAACAAAAAGGTATCGGATCAGTTGCACACGTCCACGCAAGTCAGACTCGGTAAAAGTAACGTATTTTTGGAGTAAAAAACCAGTAAAAAAGGTCACAATAAAAGTGATTCCAAATGCAGCAATGTGTGAGCTAAGCGTCACAATGCCAAGATGTAACATTTGTTTTTGAAGCACGTAATTGTAAACAAAAAAGTAGAGAATCCAATTAAAAACCAGATTTGCAGCACCTGATGCACCGTAGCGGAAAAACTGCAAGGTCATATATTTGGAGAATGGTGGATAAAAAAAATCGATGACGGCACTTATCCAACTGCCAATACTTTCAAAACGTTTTCTCATTCAGAATTTGTTTTCTTGTTTTCTTTAATTTGTAAGGATTACAATTCAAGAATTGGTTGAATCAATGGTTTAAAAACCTGATTTTTATTGCCTTGCAAATGAATTTGCATATTTAAAAAGCTAAATATGACCTTATAAATAGGATAATTGAACTATTTTGGTTACTTTTGTGCTCCCTAAAAAAACTCTACTTTAGCAAAGTGCAAAGATAACTTTATTTTAGCAACTGGCAGTCAATTAGTTTGATGATTGCTGAACTATTTACACAAAAATCTCATGCCCGACGACAATTCGAAATATGGTACAAGTAAAAGCAAAGAAATACTTGGGACAACACTTCCTCAAAGACATGGGAGTGGCTCGTCATATTGCCGAGAGTTTAACGCTCGACGGTAAAACTTCCGTACTCGAAATTGGCCCAGGAATGGGTGTTCTCACTCAGTTTTTGCTACAAAACCCTTTGATTGACCTCACGGCCGTTGAACTCGACGGCGAATCGGTGGTTTATCTTCACCAACATTATCCTGATTTAAAAGTTATCGAAGCCGATTTCCTGAAAATGGACTTAAAAAGCCATTTCCCAGACAAATTCTGCATAATCGGTAATTTCCCCTATAATATTTCAAGCCAGATATTTTTTAAAATGCTCGAGAACAAGGATTCCATTCCCTGTTTGGCGGGTATGATACAAAAAGAAGTGGCTGAACGCATTGCAGCTCCTGCTGGAAACAAAACCTATGGCATTTTGAGCGTATTGATGCAAGCCTATTACAAAATTGAATATCTTTTCACGGTTAGTCCTGATGTTTTTGATCCACCGCCAAAAGTACAATCAGCTGTTATTCGTTTTACTCGCAATGACGTATCTCAAATTGATTGTAACGATGCGCTCTTCAAAACAGTGGTAAAAACAGCCTTTAACCAACGCCGCAAAACCCTAAGGAACTCGCTCAAACCATTGGTAGAGAGTGGACATCCGATGTATGCGGATCCGCTTTTTGACTTACGACCCGAAAGATTGGATGTAGCTGCATTTATTGATTTGACAAATCGGGTGGAAAAAGCGTTAAGATAGTTGGTAGTTAGTAGATTGTAGATTGTAGTTTGTAGTTTAAGAATAGAACGCTGATTTTGCTGTCCACGATAGCTATCGGGAGAGCGGATAAAGACGGAGTTGAAATTTACTTAGTAAATTGATTTTAAGAATCTAATCAGCATTCAATTTTCTATTTATTTCATGACAATCTAAAGTTGTCATTGCTTTGAAACACATTATAATATAATTAGAATTACCTTTGCCCCAAATTAAAAAAACAGTCAAAATGGACGATGGCCCTGCGAAGTATTATTTAGTAAAAATTATCCTGAATTAAAAGGTCGTCTGTATTCTTACCCAACAGTCACGCCTTCTAATTCTACAAACAAAGGAGGTGAAAAATGACATCACAAATCACATTTTATGCAAGCCAAGTTATTGGCTCTAAAATTTATGATATTAACGGCATCCGGCTGGGTACCGTTTTAGATATTATAGTAAATACCGACCATCATGGTCACGTTCACGAAGAGGCTTTTAGGCCTGCTGTTATTGGAATAAAAACCAAGACAAATGGGGTAGTTCGGCATTTGAATTTTGAATTTCTCAAGATTGAAAATGAAAAGAATCGCTTTTCTTTTGTGTGCAACAAGATGGTGGATCTACCCGAATCGGTATTGGAAAATAGTCTGCCATTAAAGAAAAACATCCTCGACAGGCAGATTGTGGACATTAACGGACTAAAATTGGTACGTGTAAACGATATTCGATTGGTGGCAATTTCCTCGGGCATTTATGCCATCGCTGTGGATATTGGCACCGAAGGTTTGTTGCGCAGATTGGGAGTCGCCGATTTGGTCAATAAGTCCTTGAAATTGTTCAACACCACCTTGCCTACCCAATTTATTTTGTGGGATGACGTGGAAGCGTTTGACACCACCAACTTCAACATCAAACTGTCACATTCTTCGAGCAAACTTCAACGGTTACATCCATCCGATTTGGCCGATATTATTGAAGAAATGGGTGCCAAATCGCGTACCAAAATCTTCGAATCGCTGGATGAGGAACGTGCCGCCGATGTATTGGAGGAAATGGAACCATACGCACAAGCCCAGATTATCGAAAGTATGTCGATTGGAAAAGCGGCTGACGTTTTGGAAAAAATGCCTGCTGATGAGGTGGCCGATTTGCTTGATGAACTTGAAGATGAGAAAGTGGAATTGCTGCTCAACGAAATGGAAAAAGAGTCTTCCGAAGACGTTCGCGAGTTGTTGGAATATGAAGATAATGAGGTGGGTAGTCTTATGACAACCGACTTCCTTTCGTTCCGTGAAACCATGACTATTGAGGAAACTTTGGAGGAATTGCGCTTGCAGAAACCCGAAGCAGACACCATTTATTCCTTGTTTATTACCGATGAACAAGAAAAACTGATTGCAACGGTTTCGCTCAGAGACCTTGTTATTTCATTGCCTACCATGACATTGGGCGAAATTATGAATAAACGTATTATTAGCGTACGTGATGAAGATAAAATTGACACTTTGGCCGCTATCATTTCAAAATATGACTTGTTGGCTATTCCAGTTACAGACATTGATAATACGTTGAAAGGTATGGTTGTAATAGATGATATTGTTGAAGATTTAATGCTCAAGGGCAAAACCAAGAAAGGAGGCCGGTCGTGGCGTTAGTGAATTACACAGAATTCAACAAAAGAAGAAAAAATATATGGCGTAACCTGATTATTTTTCTAGCAGTTTTGGGCCCTGGCATCATCACCGGAAGTGTGGACAACGATGCAGGCGGCATCACAACTTATTCTATTGCAGGAGCTTTGTATGGCTATAACTTGCTTTGGACAATGATACCCGCTTTGTTGGTGTTGATAGTGGTGCAGGAAATGAATGCTCGCATGGGTATTGTTTCGGGCAAAGGATTGGCCGATTTGATTCGTGAAAATGCGGGAGTCAAAATTACCTTCTTTATTTTTGTGGGGCTTTTAATTGCCGACATTGGCAATACAACCACAGAATTTGCAGGTGTGGCTGGTAGTATGCAGGTTTTTGATATCAGTAAATACATTAGCGTTCCCATTTCAGCGGTTCTAGTATGGTGGCTGGTGGTAAAGGGAACCTACAAGTTTAGCGAACGTGTTTTCCTCATTTTCAGCGCATTTCTATTGGTCTACGTTGTTTCGGCAATTATGGGAAAACCGCATTGGCACGACATTGGCAAGGCAATGATTAAACCTGATATTCAGTACACTAAAGAATATTTGGCAATAGTGATTGGAATTATTGGAACTACCATTGCACCATGGATGCAGTTTTATATGCAGTCGGCAGTGATAGAAAAAGGATTGAAAATCACCGATTACAAATACACTTTGGCCGATGTGATTATTGGAAGTATTATTACTGTGGTGGTGGCTTTTTTCATCATTATTGCCTGTGCTTCAACACTTCATGTAAATGGAATTAGAATAGAAGAAGCCAAAGATGCCGCCATGGCTTTGAAGCCCATTGCGGGCGATTTGGCATCAGTTACTTTTGCTTTTGGATTATTTATTGCGTCGATATTTTCGGCCACCATATTGCCTGTGGCAACGGCATTTTATGTTTGCGAAGCGTTTGGTTGGGAAGCTGGGATTGACAAAAAGTGGAAAGAAGCGCCACAGTTTTATTGGTTATTTACTGCCATAATTGTTATTGGAGCGGCCATTATTTTGATTCCAAATGCGCCACTTATCTTAATTACTTTGTGGTCGCAAATTGCAAACGGACTGTTGTTGCCAGTAGTTTTAATCTGTATGATACTGATTGTGAATAACAAAGAGGTGATGGGCGAATATGTAAACAAACCATTTCAAAACATCATTGGTTGGGGAACTATCACTATTTTGATTGGACTTTCGGCCACATTGCTAATATCATCTTTCTTTTAAATACAGAGAACTCTGGAATTTTAAATCGGCATTATACCAAAGTTGACTTTGGACTAAAATATATTAATTCATTTGGTATATGAAGCAGTTCAAATAGAATATATTGACCAAAGAACAGAACCCTTTCCTGAAAGTTATCAGGAAAGGGTTCTGTTTTTTTCTCTTATTGAAACGTCTATTGCTAACTTCCAAAAAGTGTTATAGAGCCAATTAATCTACTTCAATCACCAAATATTTACTTACGCTCCAAAATTCGGCAGGATCAACAATGAGCAATACAAAGTTGCCGTTTTCTTTTTCAAGTGTATACGATGATTTTGGATGATTGGTGAGTATTTTGGCACGGGTGGAATACAGCGGAATTGACTTGGTGTTCCGTGCATCAATCCGTACAAAATAATTCTTATTGAAGTCGCGTTGCAGTATTTTTGATGAACTAAATATACCGTCGGAAGTAATGATATTTTGCTCTTTCAGTTCTTTTCTGGTTCCAAAAACATACCAAGCTGCATGAATCGTTTCATCTTGCTCTTTAATTTTTGTTTCCTTTACTTTCACATCGGTTGATAGGTTTTCTATGTTTTTCCCCATATCGTTCACCGTGGTGCCTAGTTGCGATATAAGTGAGTCCTTTTCAGCCAATTTCGTTTCCAAAATAGCCACTTTTTCCGATTGTTCATCCAATGATTTGGTCAATCGCAAAATGGTTTGCTCCAGCTCGGCCGATTTGAATCCACTTTTCTTAAGTTTTGTTTTTAACCGTGCAAGCTCGTCTTTATTGGTCTGTAGCATTTCGGTCAGATAGGCCATATCATCATTGATTTTAGACCGCACATCATCTGTAAGCTCCTGCCCAACTGGCTGTAACGCTATCGTGTTTTGTGTGGTTTTAATCTTCTCAATATTTTGTTCTATCTGGTTCATTGCTGAAAAATAACCATCCACTTCCCTTTGAAGTGCCAATTTAGAATTCATCAAAGAGTCATTCTGAGCTTTAAGTGTCTTATAATCTGCTGACTGTTTTCCGCAAGAAGAAAATAAAACAAGCGCTAGAGCTAGTGAAAAAACAATTGGTTTCATGTGGAAAATATTAAAATGTTTTGTGACGGTTGAAAAAATAATTAGAAAGAAATACATTCAGAAAACGATGTACAAATCTACTGAAAATAGCGAGAAAGTACATCTGTTAACCACTTATTATTAACCACTTATATTGTTTAATTTCAATAATGATAACTTGTACAAAGGTACAGTTATATTTCTGATCCTGCAACAATTAGTACGATTTCGCCTTTGGGATTTTTCTCGGTAAAATGCAGTATTAATTCTGCCAAAGTTCCCCTTTTTGTTTCTTCAAATAACTTTGAAATTTCACGAGAAACCGATGCCCTTCGCTCAGTTCCGAGCACCTCAGAAAGCTGGGTGAGGGTTTTAACCAGTCTGAATGGCGATTCATAAAAAATCATGGTGCGTGTTTCGTTCACCAATAGATTAATTTTGGTTTGTCGCCCTTTTTTTTGTGGTAGAAATCCTTCAAAACAAAACCGATCATTGGGCAAACCAGAAGCCACCAATGCAGGAATCAGGGCCGTTGCACCAGGCAGACATTCCACATCAATGCCGTTTTCTATACATTGACGCACCACCAAAAAACCTGGATCGGAAATGGCTGGTGTGCCTGCATCGGAAATTAAAGCCACAATTTGACCATTCTTGATGCGTTGTACCACACTCTCAACCGTTTTGTGCTCATTGAACTTGTGGTGAGAATGCATTGGCGTATCGATGCCAAAATGCTTGAGCAAAAAGCCACTGGTGCGTGTATCTTCGGCCAAAATCAAATCGGCTTCCTTCAAAACACGTATGGCACGAAAAGTCATGTCTTCCAAATTACCAACTGGAGTGGGCACTACATATAATTTCATAAATCTACTTGTATTATTTTCATTTTACCCCATTAGCAAAAAGTTTTGATTATCGGAGTTGTGATTACGAAACATGGAACATTAACGCGTCAAACCGCAAAAAAAGCGGTTGGACGCTGTCGAAACACGAAACTCCTATACAAACCTTCTTCTCACAATTTGATAAAAGTCCTCAGAAGCCTCATTCTCAGCAGTCCATCCATATTTTGATTTTAAGAACGACATTACTTCCTCCAAAGTGGCCAATTGATTGATATATGTCAGGGTTTTATTCATGTCCTCGCCATTGGAGCGAAACAGTTCACGCTGAAAACGAAAACGATCACCAATGTTGATGGCTTGTTTAATGTCGGTAATTTTTTTATTTGCCAATGTGGAACTAATTGAATTATCGACTCTTGACAATAGTTCATTTCTTGTAGGAGTGGTCAAAGTGGCCCGTTCACCCAAAATAGTTTTTCTGGTTTCTTCTGTAATTACAATCGTTGATTGTTGAATTTCTTCCTGAACAGTCTCTAAATTTTCAAGGATTTTAATTTTTTCCTCAGTAATTGGCTCCTCTACAATTACTTCTTCTAGCACAACTTCCTCACTTACTGTCACTTCTGCAACTGGTTGGGGTGTATCAATAATAACTGCGTCTATTTCTATATCATCAGCTTTCACTTCATCTTCTTCAACAATTTCTTCAATTTCCAAAAGCTCATCAATTTCTGTTTCTTCAATCTTGTCTGTAACTACAATTTCGTCAACTAAATATTTTTCTTGTTCCATTTGAACCGTTTCAATTTCAGCAGCAACCACCACCTCTTCCTTCAAAACTGACAATTCTTTAATATACAATTGAATATCCTCCGTTTTCCGTTGTGCCAATAGAATAATTGGCATGGGATATTCCGTCATCTCCATAAAGCCTTGCGTAATCAACTCCAGTTCTTGAATGTTTTTTTGCAGTAAAGTGACTAATAATTTTCTGTTCATATCTTTTTATGTAAAAACAATTTCTTTCTATGTTATTTTATTTAACTTTGCACGCAATAAGACGTTTTGAATTATTAGATTGTGCAATTACAACTATTGCTTACAATTTTTGAGCCAAATAAAACAGGAATGACATCCATTTTTAAACGGCTGTAAAGGTACAATAAACCAAAGAAATACGAATGAAAACAACGCTAATTTTCAACAAAATAACATGATTTATTCAGAACGTAACCATCCAATTCAACAAAAACGGGGAAGCATTGAAGTAATTTGCGGTTCGATGTTTTCGGGCAAAACCGAAGAACTGATCCGCCGCCTGAAACGTGCCAAATTTGCCAAACAGCAAGTGGAGATTTTTAAGCCCAAAATTGACACCAGATATTCGGAAGATGAAGTGGTATCGCACGATCGCACTGCCATACGTTCCACACCCGTTGATTCGTCGGGAAGCATATTGCTTTTGTCGGGAGATGTGGATGTGGTGGCCATCGATGAGGCGCAATTTTTTGATGATGGGCTGGTGGAAGTGTGTACGCAATTGGCAAATCAGGGTATTCGTGTTATCATTGCCGGACTGGATATGGATTTCAAGGGAGTTCCTTTTGGTCCTATGCCCGCTTTGTGTGCCATTGCCGAGGATGTTTTTAAGGTACATGCCATCTGTGTGCGGTGCGGTGCTTTGGCCTACGTTTCGCATCGGTTGGTGGAAAGTGATAAGCGCGTATTGCTGGGCGAAATGACCGAATATGAACCAATTTGTAGAGATTGCTTTTCGAAGGTGTGACGTTTCGTGTTTCGCAGCGTCCAACCGCTTTTTTTGCGGTTTGACGCGTTAATGTTCCGTGTTTGAAAACTAATATTACAATACTAACATAATTCTCCGTCAGCTGACGGACTAAGGGTTCTTCTAATATGACAACAAAACCATTTACCTTCGACCGTGTAGTTCGTTTGCTGATAGGGCTGGCAGTATTGATTTTACTGTTTCTATTGGTGCAGCGGTTGAGCAATGTGTTGCTTCCGTTTCTGATTGCCTGGTTGTTGGCTTACTTGTTGCAACCTGTCGTTGGTCTTTTTCAATATAAATTGAGACTCAGAAGCCGTGTTTTGGCAATAACATGTACTTTATTGTTATTTACTGCTGCCGTAGGCGGTCTAATTTGGTACTTGGTGCCACTGGTTAGCAATGAGTTGGCCAAACTATCGCAATTGGTAATAGCTTATTCAAAAGATATTAATGTGAATTCAATTTTGCCACCGGCTTGGCAAAAGGAAATTATATACTACGTCTCTCATCTCAATATCGAGACTTTATTGAAGGATGAAAACATTATGAGCGGAGTGAAGAATCTTGCACCTCAGCTTTGGGATTTAATCAACGGTTCGTTGGATTTTGTGCTCGGATTGGCAGTGGTGGTGGTTATTTTCTTGTATCTCATCTTTATTCTGTTGGATTACGAAAAAATCACGGCCAGTTGGTTTGCCATTATTCCGCCAAAATATAGAACCATAGTTTCTGAAATAATTCATGATTTAGAAACAGGAATGAACCGTTATTTTAGAGGTCAAGCCTTGGTTGCAACCATTGTTGGTATTCTATTTTCGATTGGATTTAGCATTATTCAACTACCAATGGCCATACTCATGGGCTTGCTAATTGGCTTGCTTACAATGGTTCCGTATTTAAAAT
This sequence comes from Paludibacter sp., assembly GCA_037142715.1. Classification (GTDB taxonomy): domain Bacteria; phylum Bacteroidota; class Bacteroidia; order Bacteroidales; family Paludibacteraceae; genus Paludibacter. The sequence continues at coordinate 20,221 of JBAXAD010000015.1, forward strand.
CAATAGTTCTCATTCCTTGTTTGGGGTTGGGTTTGCTTCAATCGGCGGAAACTGGTCAAACTTTAAGTTCAGTATTAATTGGCATTCTTGTTGTATTTCTTATTATACAAGCGCTCGAGGATATGATTATTTCCCCTAAAATTATGGGAAAAGTTACTGGATTGAACCCTGCAGTAATTTTACTTTCATTGTCAGTTTGGGGTTCGTTAATGGGCGTGGTAGGTATGATTATTGCATTGCCAGTCACCACTTTAATCATTTCGTATTACAAAAGGTTTGTATTGAAAGAAATAAAAGAAGACCTGAATGAAACAAAGGTGGAGGAAGTGGTAGAAAAATAAGATAAAAGATGCAAGAACCAAGATTTTGTATAATTTAGTTGAATAGTTATGTGAGAGATTAAATATTATAACAACGGCTTCACAAAATTGTGAAGCCGTTGTTGTTTTAGATAATTAAATTTAACGCTAAGTTACTGAGCATCTGAAGTAAGGTCCGTCACTTTAATTGTAACTATTGCTGTTGATACTGCTTTAACTGTAGTTTGGTTCAGCTTCAATTCGTAAGTATAATCCGTTTCGGCATAATTATCCGTTACAATGCCATCTTCTTTTTTGGTGCTAAACTTATTCAATGCAGGCAAAAATTTGGAAGTTCTATCGGCGGTGTTTAAAGCTTCTAGATTGGTACCTTTGGCGCTTTTAGCAGCAATGCTTGCCGTTGTAAATTGTGCTTTCAAGTCGGCAGTTTGAGTTCCCAATTTAAGGAAACTTGTTTTTACGGTTGCCAATACGGCTTTCTTGGTTACTGTGGCTTTGGTCACTTCACGCACATAACTTAAAGCATTACGTGTGCCCATTTTCACTGCCAATGTGTAGCCTGCAGTTTTGGATTTGTACACCACGCCTCCAAGTCCTAAGTCATCTTTTCCTTCGGCAAATCCGAGCGTTTTTACTTTTGCATCAAACTCTTCTTTAGTCAAACCAGTGAATGCTCTAACATCAGAAATTGCATTTTTGACATCAGGAGTTAGCGCTTTTGCAGGTGCTTTTTGGGCTACTTCGGGTGCCTTTGGATTTGTCAAACTTTCAATCTTGGCATTCACTGTTGTATTCACGCTTTCTTTCACAGCCTGAACGGTACTCTTCACAGTCTCATTTTCAGTTACAGCATTAACTGTTTTCTTTACTGTTTCGTTTTCTGTTACCTTGTTTATCAGGCCCTTTAAATTTTGTGCAGTCGCATTATTTTGACTAAGGAAAAAGCCAAGCACGGCAAGAAATAGAAATTTCAAATTAGTTTTTTTCATTTTGTTCCTTTTTTAAGTTAGTTATTAATATGATAATTCTGGAAATAATAACAAATCATTATTTTGGTACAAATGTAGTGATATTTTTGTATTTACAAAAATGAGGGTAAATCTGATTTCCAAGTAAAATAATGTTGCATTAGTCCAAAAGAGATAAAATATAAATTATTTGACTGTTGAGAGTAAAATGCTAATTTATTGTTATTTCCTTAATCTTATTAAATTGTAAATCAGTGTAATGAATTAGAAAATATGATTATCTCAATAGAAATAATTTAGTTATAGTCAAAGTACAAACGTAGCTGATTTGTATGTTAAGAACAGTTGGCTGCTGATTTACATTTGTTGGCTGAAGTGGTAGACATCGATTATGTGGCAGCACACTTTCCAGATGCTAAAACCAATCCTTTCAAAAGCTCATTGTCTTCAGTCACGATTTTTATTTGTTCCTATAAACCTTTTCCATGCCCACATTTTCCTATCTTTCAAATAATTCAAATCAATATCGTGCTGATAAGCTTCCCTCTCAAAAGAGATATTCATATAAGCTTTCACTTTGTTTCGATATTTTATCAAACCAATTCCAAATTCAAGAAGGTATATCAGATAAAATGGTAAAACAAGCAATTCTTTTTGTTGTCGGATATGAATTTGTTCATGATTCATTATCCGTTTCTCCTGTTTCAAAGACTTATCTCTTAGTACAATAAACGGGTATAGTGTAATGCCTAGGATGCCTAAGTGTTTGATTTGTTTGATGATAATTATCATAATCTAAATTAATTAAATCGTATTTTTAATGTTTTAGTCATTTTTCAACAAACCAACCAACTTTTTATTTTACTCTTTCAACTCCACTTCGTTAAAGTCCGAAATACAATAAGTATTTTCTTTGACGTATTTTTCCCAAAGGTTATACGGAAAATTGGTAGTTTTGTAATTTACACCCCAACTTCGGTACAATATATATTCTTGACTGTCAGGGTCAATTTTGTCCAAATCATCTGGTGTCCAGTTCTCGTGGAATTTACTGGCATATTTTTTATCCACTTTTACAATGCTATTTTGGGCTTCACTTTCGGCGGTTTGTTCTTTGTCGCAAATTAAAATATACTCACTTTCAAATTCAAAAGGTACAGGTGGAATCCATACGCATTCATCAAAGTGTATATTTATAAATATGGTGATAATGGTTTCGTCATTGGTACAAATCTCGTAGATATCCGTAGTATTCTCAGTCGTTTTTTCAATACCATCAAACACATTAAAATCGAACGACATAAGTCGATGATACAAAATATGGTAACCATCGTGCTTGGTCACCAAATGGTTCAAATATCCCAATGCAGCTTTTGTACTGTTTAATTTTATTGGATTTTCGGGAAGTAAGCCGTAGGTTTCTAAATTCATTTTGTTGTTGTAAAATTATACAATCATGGTAGTAAATTCTAACTTATATAACTCTGTAAGAGTTGACTGTGCATAACCCCCAATGAAATTGGGGGATGGAGCAGTCGAACTTGTCAGAACTCCGTAGGAGTTCACCAACACTTTCAAAAGATATACTTCTCATCCCACTCTATACCATGCTCATCGAGTAAAATCCGATATTCATCTTCAAACGTAACGGTATGATGGTGTTCTTTCTGATTTTTAATGTAGTTAATTATCATTTCCTTGTCTCTATTGCTATACGTTGCTGCAAAGTAACCTTCTGCCCACGATTCAAATTTTGGAAACTTACCGGTTTGCTTTATCCATAAGTTTGACCCGATTTTCATGTCTTTAATCAAATCAGATATACACACGGTTGGATGCAAATCGCACAATATATGTACATGGTTTTCAACTCCGTTTATGCGATAAAGTACGCCTTTGTGATTTTTTATCACTCCCCATAAATACTTGTAAAGTTCTTCGTGATGTGCCGTAGGTAAAGTATTCTTGCGCTCGTAGGTGCAAAATACAATGTGAAAAAGAAATTGTCTGTAACTATTCATGGTTTCATTATTTATGTTATTGGTCAACTCCTCTGGAGTTGTGATTGATATTTGCTTTCATCCCCCGGTTCCGTTTCACTACACCGGGGGTTATGCACATTCAACGTCTCTGACGTTGGGATTATGCACTATAACTCTTCACCAACACCCGCACAATAGTTTCTATTACAGCCGCCATACGTTTAATGTCCAATGTGGAAATGGTATCATTTTCAGTATGATAGTTTAAGTTTCTATAAAAGGCAGTATCCGTAATCATTACCGCCTTGTAACCCAATTTCCAATAATTCAAATGGTCGGAGTATTCAACTTCCGTTTGTGGAGCAGGAAAAATAATAGTTCTTATTTTTCTTAAAAGCAAAAACATTAGAGCAAACTTTATGGGAAATCCCCACTCCCCAACACGTGTAACAATAGAGATAAAATTACCTTTGCTGCCAAACAAACGCTGTAAAAATAGGGTAGGAAAATGTTGTGTATTCTTTTCATCGGAAAAATACCCAATCATTTCCAAACAAATCATTCCAATAACATCCACTTTGTTATCAAATAGCGATTGTGCATGAACATGACTTCCCATGTTTTTGGTAAAGAAATAGGGTGGTTCTTCCAATGAATAAGCCACCAAATCAATACGATTCTTTAGTTTTCTGCCCTTCAAATTACGTGCAATCTCCAATAACCCCACTACTGCTGAGGCATTGTCATCCGCTCCATCTGTATCCTCGTTGACATCATAATGCGCACCCACAATAACACGAGAAGCATTTTCGGGTCCAAACGAACAGATAACGTTCTTGTAAGTATTCCCATCCACTTCAAATTCCTGAAACTCCACCACGTCGGATGTTTTCTGAAATTCCCCTTTGATATAATCTGCCACTTCATTCAAAATCTCCACATTCACCGAATTTCTTGGTTTGGAGGTATTTACAATGGCAATTAAATCTGAAATGATACGTGATTCATCTACTTGAATTTTTTGTTTTTGCATTTGTGGGTGGTTTAGAGGGTCTGTTTCTTACCCCTGTTTCATAGGGTAATGAATAGTCAAGGACTACAATCTTGAGAATCAACGATAACGTTATAGAAAGATAAAAAATTAGGGCATAATGCCATTTGAAATATCGTTTGCTAATTCATAATGCCAATTCGTTTTGGTCGTTGTATTATACCTTTTGTAGATAAAATTACCATTACGCTGAATTGGCTGATTGTCTGAATTATAATAGATTATTTTTCTGTTTGGTAATTGCTGAGTTAAATCGTAAAACAAATTTAAATAATCTTTCCCTCCAATATAAATAATGTCTTCTTCGTTATCGACATTGATTAATTGATTAAAATCTATATATGCTGGATGAATATGATTATATATTCTTCGATTCTCTAGATTTGCTGCATTTGAAAAAGTTATATCGTACTTAGGCATTCTAAAATCAGCTCTAACTAAACCCCAGCCCGCAGATAGAATATACATTGAGTCTGTACATTTATTATATAGGTCTCGATACTCCCGCCTACAGTATAATTGATATGCCATTAAAGGAATTATCTTTTGATTAGCATTTATAAAATCTCTCCAAGTAGCTGTCTCATCTACATTTACTAAGTCATCAGGTAAAAACTCAAAATTTTGTCTATTTGAAAGTGCTTTAAAGTTAATGTGTTGATTGTTATAAATTAGCTCAGCCTCTTCAAATTTACTCCCTGCACATATCATTACAACTTTAAAGTTCTCACTTAATATAAGTTCTTGTTTTTCAGAAACATTTTGAATCGGTTTATAATGTTTGCTTTCAAAGCCTACTTTCTTTTTAGGAATTAAATCTCTATTTAAACTCTGTTTAAGTGAGTTTTCACTAAAGTATTCAAGTATTTTCTTTGCAAGTGTCCATGTTACTTCTTCATTACCATTACTGTTGAAAAGCATAATTGGAAGTTTTTCTTTTAATATATACTCTCTCAATACCGGTTTAACTTTTTGATTTACACCATTCTTCATTAGGATTGGTTTATCAAAAAATGACAAATAATATTGTTCTTCATTCAATTCAAATGTATGTTCGTTAATTCTTATCATATCTTTTTGATTTATTTATTATCTGATTTCAATCATGTTAGTTAATTTTTACTTTGTGTTATTTTCTACCTCTATACTTATTCATAAGTGGATACTTTAGATTTTTTGAATCTAATTCAAAGTAAATCTCATCTTCATTATTTTGGGGTTCTACAATTTGAATACAACGAACATAAAATTTATCAATATCATGATTTTGCATTATGATATTCCAGTATTTTGCTCTTTTGATATCTTTCAGATTAAGACTTCTGTCAGAAACTACGTTATTAATTCTACCATTTAAACCTTGAGCAAGTAATTTGCCTTGTTTTGTTGTACCACCTGCTTTCCCAAAATAACAAAGTTCATATTCCTTATTATTTATAGTGTAAGTTAAATGCGAATGGTCTCCTAATGTTGTTTTCTCTGAGAAAACCAAATATAAACCTGCAGAATTAGGAATATATCGGGTTGCGTTTTGAAGATTTTTTGTTTGATAATCTTCTGATTGGTGAAAATAAAATGATAGATTGTCATCGCTTTCATGCAATAGTTCATTTATTACGTTCATAGTATTATAAATATTAAATATTGTTTTTTAAGTATTGTAGTTGCTCGCCAATTTTTAATCCTTCTAAAGGTAATTCAAATCTATTAAGTCTGGTTACTAATTCTTTTCTATAATTATTACCAGCTAGAAAGATAAATATTGAATTGTCAATTTCTACTTTCTTCTTAAGAGATTCAAATACTTTTATTGACCAATTTTGAATTTGTGAATTACTCATTTTATTTAAAGTAACATCATATGGTTCAATAATTTGAGATAATTCCAACAATCCATATTTTGCGGATAATATAAAAATTTCATCAGCTTTCACTTTTTTAGCATAGGCTAAACTAAATTTATAAAGTGTACTCTGATACATTATTTCAGCCCTGCATGAAAAACTTTCTTTTCTGCTTGAACAAGCTATTAAAACTACTTTTTTCATAATTCAATATTTTAAAGTTTAAAATTTATTCCGTTGTAAAATGATTTTTCTTTACACCACAAATATAGGTATTCATTTGCAATGTGAAGATTTTAATTGATTGTTGGATTTTTAATTGTGAATTATTTCACTTTCATCATCTTTCCTAATTCCTTCAACAGTTCCAAATCATTGCCATTAAGAAACTTCCCAACTATATTTTCAAATTCAGGATGATTAATGTTTCGGTAATCAATTTTTTGGTAATAACGTTTGGTTTCATTTTCGCCCTTGTCTATTCCATAGTTGCAAATGAAAGCTGTTTTGCAAAACATCAGTCCGCTTTCCGTTCCAAAAAGGATAGGCGTGTATGGCGTTTTTCCATTTTTATAGGTAGCATTTGCTTTACGGTACCAATGAAATCTTTCCCAATTAGTATCCGCTTCGAATAGGTTGAAATTGTCGTGTTTATCAAACAATTGGTCAAATTCAAGTATTGGCATACGCACTGAAAGTGTTGACTTAAATTCCAGTAAGGTTTCCAATAGCTGTTCTTTCCGTTGTGCTTCTTTGGCCTTACGGGTAGTATATTTGTTGGTACAATAATTACTGAAATCGGAAATCACAGTCCAGTCAGCTACGGTGAATTGGGATTCTAAAAAGTGGGTGAATTTGCTGTCCTTATTTCCCAAATACAAACTCATGTACTTATAAGGCAGCTTTTTCATGATTTGTTTGTCGTTCTTAGTGTACAAAAAGAAAATGGAAGTTGCACTAAAAAACGCTCCACTTTCTAGCCCGAAAACAAAAGGTGGCTGTGACAATGCGCCAGTCTCCCATTTGTTTAGAAGATTAAAATACGATGGATTATGAAAGATTTTTAAGTCATCGAACTTCGTTAGTAGTTGGTTGAAGTTAAGTACGTTTGGGGAATTTTGAATGGTTTTGTAGTAAGCAGTAACATTCGGTTTAAAGGTGCTGTGGGTGTTTTGAATGATTTCCATATAATTGATTTTGGGGTTTATATTATTTAAATTGTTATTTTACAAGCTGAACTTATTCGTATTGGTCAACTCCGCTGGAGTTGGATTGTCAATTTCATTTACAACCCCCAGTTACGTTACACTTCACTGGGGGTTATTCACAGTCAACTCCTAACGGAGTAAAAACCCAACTTAATTAAATCCTAGCTTTCTTCCTTTTTTGCTTGCAAGTCGTTCAGTTTCGCAATACTCAACAAGTTCTTCAAGCGTTGCTCGGTTTCCAGTAATCACCTCGTTGATAATGGCTTTTCTGACAATATTATCAATTTCGCCACCAGAGAAGTGAAAGCGTGTAGAAAGTTCGGAGGCTTGACTGTCGTCCAACCAATTCAGTTTGCTTTTCCAAATTTGTTTTTTTGCTTCCAAATTAGGCATATCAAATTTTAGTTTGAAAAGAAATCTGCGCTCAAAAGCAGCGTCAAGGTTATCCACCAAATTGGTGGTGGCAATAATAATTCCTTCGCTTTTTTCTATTTGTTCAAGAATAATGTTCTGAATGGCGTTTTCGGTTTGTGCCACATTGGAAGCATTGTTGTCTTTGCGTTTGCCAAGTACAGCATCGGCTTCGTTGAATAATAGAATGGGCTTCAACGTATTTTTTTTGCAAAGACGTGCATAATCATTAAACACTGCCTTGATGCGTTTTTCGCTTTCACCAAACCACATTGATTTTGTTTGGCTGATATCCACAAACAAAATATCACGACCAGTTGCTTTTGCTATTTGATATACCGATTCCGTTTTCCCAGTTCCAGGCGCACCATAAAAAACCGCTGCTACGCCTTTTGGCATTGCCATTTCTTGTAAACGAGTTTGCATTTCGGTGAATTTATCATTTGTCAAACTAGTTTGAAAGAAGTCGATTTGCTTCTGAAATTTATCATCAAAGTATAGTTGTTTTGTGGCAATAGCATCCACTGAGATAACGTCCTTGAGCGTTTGTTTTTTGAGAAACATTTCGGCGTCTTGTCCTAAGAGTAACTCAATAGCTTTTGTAGTTAGGCTAATGCTAATATCGCTAATAAAAGTGGCATTGTTCATGACTATTAGATTATTCTCCAACAACTTGCTTTTATTTTCGGTTATTTCCTTGATTTTTTTTAATTTCTGTTTTTGACTATCAAATATATGTTTTACGGTGCTCTCTAACCCTGTATCGCCACCACCTCGTACCATATCGTCGCACATTTCGTAAAGCAGCGTACGGTCGTATAACGAAATGCCCATGTCAGATAGTTTTTCTATGGCTTCGATATGCGAATTATACATTTCCAATGTACTCACTTCATCAAAAAGATGTACGGTGCTAATAATATCGTGCGATCTTTCTTCGATTAAATCCGACACGGTAATACAAAACTCGTATATATCAAGCTGCTCCAATTTGTTGGCTTCGGATATCGGAATGTTATGGAGAACAGCCTCTAATATGTTTTCCCGTATCATTATATATTTAAAATTGGATGTAGGCGTTTTCTTTCTGCTACCTCGTGCCAATTCCGACTTGATTATTTTTTTGTCAATCAGTGCTATTAAGTCTGAACGGTATTTCACAAATTTGGAAGTTTTCATGGACAGTTCGCTTAGTATTTCGCTCAAATCGCATGAAAATCCCATTGATTGTTGCACATATATAATGGAAAAGAACCATGCTTGCTGCTCTGTTACATCAAGAAATTGTGCAAGTTGTAAGCTTTCTTTTTTGATTTTTTCAGTTATTTCCGGGTTTAATTCGGACGCGTACAAATCGTTGGAGATTTTGTAAATCGTTTCTAAAACATTAAAGGATAGCTGAGGAGTTTTTTCCATAATGAAAAGTTTTATGAGAGATAAATTAAATTGAGAAAGGAAAAATTATGATTTCCAGTACAAATTATCGTACCGAAAATCATATTATTGAAAAGATATTCAGATAAATAACATCTTAATTTACATTGAAATAAAGTTCTTTTGAATCCAACTTTGAGCTAATGTGTCGGACTTCCAATTCTGGTTTATCTACCAAAAAAATTACTACTGTATCTGGTCCAAGTTCTAAATAATAATCATCATGTATTTCGGAACGGGTAACTTTAATAAGCCATTGATCAATTAATCTGTTGTTTCCGGAAACAAATAGTTCACATTGTTCGTCAGTTGTTTTTTCTTCAGGGAAGATTGATTTGATTAACATTTTTAATGAACAACCAGTTTGTTGATTGACTAAAGTATGGCACATCTGATATAGTACTATTCTATCAATAACTCTTAAGTCGTAATCGGTAAGTTGGCGGATTGCATTAAGTTCTGCATTCGTCTTCTCTAGTTTTTCAACTACTTTAAGTAATTTCGACAGGTCAATTAAGCCGATTGATAAACAGTCAACAAGTTCACTTACAGTAGTGTTAAATTGAAAGATATTCATCGGCTCTTCCAATTTATTAGACAGTATAACTGTGTTATTTAATATTCCAGATGATAATTTAGCATTGATTTCATATACCACTTTTGATTGATCATGGTTGTTGGTTTTATCTGAAGTTGTAAGTTTTGAATTTATTAATTTATTTTGAGCCATTTCATTCAGCTGAGCCTGAACAGATTCTTTTTGATCTAAATTTAAATCCAAGTATTTGACAATATCATTTATCTGTACGTCAGCACCTAAAAAATCTAAAATATAAATCACGCAAAAGAGCGGTATATGAGATTCATAAGCATTCAGGCAGATACATAATTTTGCTACTTGAGGGGCGATGTCTTTTAATGTGGTTGCATCTAACTTCGAATTTTCGAGTTTTTCGGCCACTGTTTTGATTGACTTGATAATGTTCAAGGAAGTTGGGATAGTTGTTTGTTCCATAATTTCTAATTTTTTAAGTGGATTTAAATTATTAATTAATGTATGAAAATGCTTGCCCTTTGGGTGTGAAGGGGTGGTCATTATAGTGATATAATGATGAAAATTAAATGTCCAAAATGAGAAAGAACGTTTTTTTATTTGAATTAAATGGCATAAAAAGTCTAATCATTGTTTTCGTTAAAACAATGATTTTGAAAATGATATTTGAAAAAGATTATGAAATGGAAGAATTGAAATTAATAATAGTAAGCGGCGTAGTATTGAAGAGTAGGAATAATACGTTGTTGGTTACCATGTTTAATTATAATGTTTAAATGATAGTGACAAGTATAATATATTATTTTGGAATAAAAAAGTTATTTAATAATTATTACCATAATAAATATTGCGTATTTAATAGTTGAATGCATATACTGTTGCTAATCTGCCGATTATAATTTGCGTGAAAACTTAAAACAAAAGAACTTTAACTAATAAGATATGACTAGATTTTATTTCACTCCCCCAAATATCTTCCCAGCACCAGCATATTTATCGCCACCGGATTCCCAAAAGCATCCAGCGTTCCAAATTCAATGGCTATAGAAAGAATTAGTGATTCATCATCGCTGAAATTTTCGCTGTTTATTGGCCATGTATATCTTCAATTCCAGTGCTGGTATTGAGGCTTGAATGGAATATCAAATAGTTGAAATATAATTACGAACTGGATTGTTTCTAAAATGTGTTGCATCATAACATTTTGTGTTGTGTTGAATTTTAGATCAGAACCCACCCCGTTCCCCGTAGTGTAACCTGCGTCGTTTAAGTTCGGCGTATGGCTCTTTGCCTACGTCGCGGCTAGAAGGAAGGCTCCTGCCTTCCAAATGCAAGGAAGAGCCTTGCTTCCCACACGATTCCGATAGCTATCGTGGACGAAAGACGCTATGCCGAACAACAGAGAGTAATAATTTAGTTTTCATAATGCGTTTATTATTTCGTTCATATCATTCGTTTTGTGTCGATGACTTTGCCATCGGCTATTAATGCGTAAAGATACATACCTGAGCTGAATTCTGCACCTTGAATGGTGATATTTCATTTGCTTTATTTGGCAATGGTATTACTTTTTAATAAAACACCCTACCAATTATAAAAATTATAATTGGCAGGAATGTTATTTATGGTATAAAATGCACTTTATTATTGAACCTCTTTGGGGGTTACTGCCTTTCAGCCTATTGAATATAAGTTTTGCGTCCCAACTTTCAGAGGCATTCTGTTTACGAATTTTCTTTGGTTATTTTGTCTATCTCGCTTAATGGAAATATAAAAACATTTCCATCGCCTGTTTGAATTTTAATTTGGACATTGGGCACTTGTTCAATGATTATTCCTTTGATGATATTGCCGTTTTTTAAATACACCATATCCTTTTTGTTCATGACAAGGGCATTTTTATTGGCCACACTATCGCTTTTAATTGGTGCGGAATCGTAATTGATTAAGTATTTGAAGTTTTTGGTGGATTCTTGTGAAACTCCCTGATCATAGAGACAGGGTTTCCAAACTGAACCAAAAGCAAGGTCAATTACCGGACCATAAGGTAACGGGATGCCTGTGGAGGTGATACCTGTCCAAAGTAGTACGGAACCAATAAAGGCAGCTGTTCTAAAAGTTCTTCTTTGGTAGTTGAAGGTTTGATCTTCATAACCATCCTCTTTTATTATAAATGAAAATTTATTGGCGTCTTTTCTTGATACTTTAATTATGGCATCGCCATATCCCCTGGTTTCTCCCAGATACATTATTCGTGCTTTGGGATGATTGTTGTTAATAATTATGTGCGCGTTATAGGTTGAACCACCTGCTATGGTAGCACAGCCAGAAAATAATACCGTACTTGTTAGTAGAATACCTAGAAATAGAAAAATTGTTTTTGCTTGTTTCATAATTTTGAATTATTGAACCTCTTTCGGGGTTGGTTTCTTAATATTTTTTATTTACACATTTTTCATAGCTTTTATCTATGGCTATTCGGGCTCAATCCCTACAGGATTATTTGTAACAAAAGTCGCATTTCCACTCGCAAGTGTATCCGAGCTACTCATTAGTGTCATTTTATCACTCATTAGTGTCTCTCGGTTACTGTGGAGTATCTTCGAGACAATCAGGAGTGGGTCAGCGCCACTCTTTAGTGGCAATTTGCTACTCTGGAGTGCCATCGAGTCACTCATTAGTGGCTGCCGGTTACTGTTTAGTGGCAACTTGGCACTCGGGAGTGTCTACCAGTGAGTAGCGAGTGGTTGAGGATTACTAATTAGTGGCAATTTAATACTTTGGAGTGTGTCCGAGGCAGTGGGGAGTGTGTCCGAGCCACTCATGAGCGTTTTGCATGTTTTTTACTTTTACAAAATGAGGCTTCACGCTATGAAGCACTCACTTTGTATTGGTACAATTTGTGATTATACTGCTGCAGCAACTTTCTGTTTTGATTTTTTGAAGTACACAGCCAATTCGTCATTCATCACACTTAGGCCCGGAACTTTGTCTTTGCTCTGTTTTACGGCTGAATATACTTCGAGTGCAGCCACCAAAGTGTCGCTACCCAAAGCGGTATAGGTTTTTTGAACACCTTCGGCCAATTCGTTTATTTGATTTAGGATGGGGCGCAAGGTCATAAATAAGTCATAATCGCGCAAAAATTCTTCTTTGTCAAAGATACCCGGCAAAATTTCGGGGTGAGTGATAACCACTTCATGAATTTTGTCGATAAACGGCAAATAGGCATTCCCCAATTTGAACAAACTACTGATATCAGCCGCTTGTAGCATCGATAAAAATGGTAACTTGTCTTTTACAGTGGTTAAACTTTGTTGAACCAAAGCTGCATCAGAAACAGAAAGCGTAGCAGAAATTAAATTTTGAGCCATAATGAATCATTTTTAAAAGGTTGTTTTGAATATTGATTTGATAATTATTGTATGCTTAATATGTCACTATTGAGAGAAATTTTATTGAGCTAGCAGTAGGGAAATAGCCAAAAGCGGCACAGTCAATTTTCCAAAAAATATAAGAGCAACATTTGTAAGCTGTGTTGTGGATTGCAAATGTTATGTTTCACTATCACTCCTTTTTTTGACTGCGCCGCTGATGAACTACTCATTTCTAAACTTAAATTTTAGTGTTGGTTGCATCTAGTTGGGTTACTTCTACCAATTTACCGCCATTGACTCTCCATTTGTAACTTTCCATTTTTTTGAAACTTGAAGCAACTTTCTACACTGTATTGGGGCAAGGAAATTTTAATATGTTTTTGACGTTGCAATATTATAGAATTCTATCTCACAAAGTTCTCACAAGCTTGTTAACGACATCTCACAAAGCTCTCACATTTAAGATAATAAATATCAATTAATGCTGAAGGCATGTTTACAAAAAGAAGTCTGTTGAATGAAATGGGGCACTAAATGCTGTTTTATTGAATTTATTTTACTAATTTTGAGCGCAAAACAAAAGCTAACGTTCTGTTTTTGTGTGAATTCACATTTTTCTCACAAAATCTTCATAAAATCTTCACAAAACACTTTTTCACCATCTCATGACTCCACAACGCATCGCATACATTGCTGCCATTTGCCTGGTATTTATATTGGTTTCTCAGGTGCTGTTGGTGAACGATTATTTTCAAACCACACGCGCCGGATTGGTTCGCGAATCGGATGCTATTTTGCAGGATGCGTTTCGGAAAGATTTAAATCAAAGGCGTAAATTATTTAAACACCTGGTTCACGAGGACGATGTTATTGTTCCACCTCCTCCAACAAAGGAGAATACAAAACATTTTGATGGTAGTAAAATGACTGATTATGGAGGAAATTTTTTAGGGTTAATTGATCTGGCAATAAATAGCACTATCAGCGATTCGGTACCTGTAAATCTCAACGACTTTAATAGCATAGTCGAGACTGAATTAAAGTCTAGAAATATCAGCTCAGAATTTGTGATTGCACTAGTGAATACTAAAACTGGGAAAGTACAAAAATCTAAAAAAACATCACAATCCTCATTTCTAAAAATTCCGTCCAAGCTGCTTCCAATCACGTTTGATAGAAAAGAATCACTGCAGTTGGTGTTGGTAAACCCATTCGGATTAATCATCAAGCGAATGGGGCTAATGCTCATCAGTTCGCTCCTTTTTTCCATTATTTGCTTGCTGGCGTTTCGGTTTTTGCTTAAGATATTGGCAGGTCAAAAACAGTTGGTGAGCTTTAAAAATGAGTTTCTGGCTACCATTGCCCACGAGTTGAAACGCCCTGTGGCGAGTTTGTCGTTTAACTTGGATGGCTTGTCGATACCCGCCATTATTGAAAATCCAGTGCAACGTGAAGTGTTGATACAAAAATCGATGAATGCCACCATGGAACTGAATGCCACCATTAATATGATAGTGGCATTGGCCAAAATGGAGGAAGGACTATTGGTGCTGAACAAAGAACCGATTAACCTGAAGGATTTGTTTGAAGATTTGAAAGCCAAGTTTATGAGCGATTCGGCCAAAGGAGTGGTGATACAGACGGTTTGCGAATTGGAGGAATGTACCGTGAAGGGAGATGCCCAATTGCTATCGCAATGTTTTGCCAATTTGATTGACAATGCCATCAAGTATTCCAGTAAAGAGGTGCTGATAATTATTAGCTTGCAAAAAGCCGGGAAGTGGATAATTGTTTCCATCAAAGACAATGGATACGGAATAGCAGAAGAAAAAATGCCTGTTATTTTTGATAAATACACCCGTGCCAACCCCGATGATATAAAGATTAACGGCTACGGAATAGGGCTCAACTACGTGAAAACAATAGTGGAAAAACACAGCGGCGAAGTGGAAGTGAAAAGCCAACTAGGCGAAGGGAGCGAGTTTAGCGTGCTGCTGCCAGAGTGAAAACAGTTGACAGTTATCCAAACCAAATACATTTAGCTTAACGAAGAATAGCTATTGGGACTATTCTTCATCATTTTCTTGATAATTAAAATAAAGCCAAATCAAAATAAAACCATGAAAAAAGTACTGATAATAGAAGACGATGTCAATTTGGGTGTACCGCTTATGGGAATATTGGAGATGCTGAATTTTGAAGTAAGGCATCTGATCAATGGCGATAATGTGATGCAAGATTTCTTGGAATTTAAGCCCGACATTATCATTCTGGATGTGATACTGAATGCCAAAATGGATGGATATGAAGTGGCCCAACAAATTCGTACCCTTAGTAATACGCCCATCTTATTTACGACTTCACTGAATGGAAATGAGGATTTTGAAAAAGCTTTTGCCATTGTAAATACCGATTATGTACGCAAACCCTATCGGCTGTTGGAAGTGCAATTGCGAATGGAGGGCTTATTGAAACGACAAGAAACACCTATTCAACCTAAAAAGGAAGAAGAGTTAATTCATATTGGTAATTATACTTTTAACCCCCAGGAACAAGTGCTAATATACGACTTCGATAAACAGTATCTGAACAAAAACGAATCGGTAGTACTGACAATATTATTCAATCATATTAATCTTTTTATCAGTAGAAATGAAATTGTGACATTGGTTTGGAAAAACAGTAATCCTAGTACCAAAGAAGGTTCGCTGAATAATATACTGACAAATTTACGGAAGTATCTAAAAAATGACAAGTGTTTAGTATTGGACACCAGGGTTGGGCTGGGTGTGAGATTGTCCATTAAATAGAGTCTGTCCATAAAGTGGCACATTTTGAGCAATTGCAATTGCAATCA
>JBAXAD010000016.1:0-35830 GCA_037142715.1 Paludibacter sp.
CATATCAATTACCCACCGAAAACGTTATAGAGCCAATCATTTACACGAAACCCGAAACACAAAACGCGAAACGCGAAACACGAAACCCGAAACCCGAAACCCGTTTTATTTATTTGAAGAAGGTAGTTGGTTAATAACGGCCCAATATTGTCCCAATACTTTAATAGCCTCTATAAACTGAACAATATCAACCGGTTTAACCACATACGAATTAGCCCCGAGTTTATAACTTTCTACCAAGTCTTTCTCTTCGTTTGATGATGTGAGCATAATGACTGGAATTAACTTGAAGTCAGGATTTGAGCGAATATGCTTAAGTACCTCAATACCATTCATTCGGGGCATTTTTATATCTAACAGAATAACTACCGGAGAACCATTTAGATTTCCAGCATATTTACCCCTTTTATACAGAAAATCCAATGCCTCTACACCGTCTTCGGCCACAATAACTTCGTTGGCAAGATTTTTTTCAGTGAGTGCAGCCAGCGCAAGTTCTACATCATTTCTGCTGTCGTCCACAATCAGGATTGTTTTTATTTCCGTTTTCATAATTGTATTTATTTGAGTTTGTTATTTTTTTGCTAATTTATGGGTAGGCTAAAGAAAAATGTGGCACCTTTGTCCACTTCACTTTCAGCCCAGCATTTACCGCCATGTTTCATCACTATTCTGTTTACATTTGCCAGCCCAATACCGATTCCTTCAAAATCGGTGGCGTTGTGCATGCGATGGAAAACCCCGAACAGATTTTCGGCATATTTCATGTCAAATCCTACACCATTATCCATGATATGAAATATTGTTTCACCATTTTCAATTTTACCTCCAATTTCTATCACTGCTTTTTCTCTGTTTCGTGTATATTTTATGGCGTTGGAAATCAAATTTACCCATACCTGATTGATTAAACTTACGTCACCCTTTGTTTTTGGAAGCTCCGAGAGGTTTATTTCAATGTTTCTACCGCTCAATTCATCTTCAAAAGATTTAAGCACTTTCTTCACCATATCTTTAGTGTTAAATTCTATTACCTGAAGTCCAGTTCTTCCTAACTTTGAAAATGACAATAAGGCATCGATAAGTTTTCCCATTTCTTTGGCGGACTCAGTGATAGTGTTCAAATATCGGATTCCCGTATCGTCAAGTTGAGCTGAATTACTTTTCATGAGTAAATCGATAAAACCTCCAATATGTCTGAGTGGCGCCCGTAAATCGTGAGAAATAGAATAGCTGAATGCTTCAAGTTCTTTATAGGAAAGTTCTAGGTTATCGGTTTTTTGCTTTAACTCAGATATGTCGGTGGCCATTATACAAACATCACCCAATAATTCGGGAGGTAATGGGCTAAATGATAGATGTAAATGGATTGGATTGGTATTGTCATCTTTTATATAAGTCAACTCACCATTGGTTTTCCCCTTAATACCAGCCTGCAGTAAATCCTTGAATTTTTGAATGTCATTTTTTTTGAAGAGCTGAATAAACCACGATCCTACTATTTGTTCCGGCGCAATAGACACAAGCTCGGCAAATCGACGGTTACAATACAGCACAACGCCTTCTGCCGAAAGAACAACAGCTCCGTCATTCATTTCTTCGATGATGACACGGTAAGGTGTTTCGGCAGAAGAAATTGAGAATATCTTTTCGCCACCTAATCCGGAAACAATTATTGCATCCACTTCGCCATTTCTAATGGCGTTAAGTGTTTCTTCGGCTTCAGTCAGGTTTGCCCGTAATTCTTGGTTTTCGAGCAGAAGCTGTTTTTCTGTTTTAGGCATCAATTTACCTATCATGGCCTGGCGTTTTTGACATATTATTTTTTTTCACTAGCTTTTCGCAAATCAAGCCCTACAAGTACCCGATCCACAACCGACAAATCGCCAACAATGCGGTGCAAAGGCATAGGAAGCCTTTTAATGAGTGTTGGTGCCGCAATAATATGTTCACCTTTTGCCAATATTGGGTTTTGATAAAGGTCTATCACTTCCAGTGTATAGCGACCTTTAAGGTATTCCTCGCAAATTTTTTTTATATTAGCAATAGCACTCACAGAATTAGAGGTTGTACCGGCTACGTACAATCGCAACACATACGTGGCATTTTTTAATTCTTCTATTGCCTGTTCAAATTCCTGTACTTCGTTTGACGATTGAATCTTCTGTTTTTTCATAAGTCCAGTTATTTTATTGTTCTGAAACAACCTTTAAATCTAAACCTACCAATACCCTATCGGTATTTGACAAATCGCCAATAATTTTGCGCACAGGTGGAGGCAGCCTCCTTACCAAAGTTGGTACCGCTAGAATTTTGTCTTCGCGGCAAAGTTGTGGGTTCTTTATCAGGTCAATTACTTCAATCTGGTATTTGCCCTTCAGTTGCTCTTCGCAAATAGCTTTGAGATTTTTGAAAGCTGTAATTGATTTAGGCGTTTGCCCAGCCACATATAACCGTAAAATCCATGTATCGTCTGCTTTTTTGACAATCTTCTGTTTTGGAAGAGTCGTTTCCGAAATATCTCTTTTGGGTGTCATTGTTATTTCGTTTTAGCATTATTTCCTTTTGTTTTATTTATATCGCTTTTTTTTAGGGTAACATCTCCCTTTCTACTTTTTGCCATATCAACCCTGTCCTGAAGAAGGAGATTTTCGCGAAGCTTATCTAATTCTATATTTTTTAATGTTTCAATTTCTTCTGCTTCAAATTCGGCCTTCAAAAAATCAATCTGGGCATTAATTGCTTTGCGTTTTCGCTCCAATGTAAGTTGCTGGTTCTCAATATCCTGATTCCGCAATAATTGTTCGGCTTTTTCTTTAGATTCTTTTGTAATTCTCGAAGAACCTGTTAATACACCTTCTGGGCCAACATACACATCGAGCAGCTCCACACCATGATTGGTCAGTTTAAATTCGCGAATTTGGTTAGAATGGGCCATTCCACGCGATTTAAGGATGTATATTCCGCGATTGCGCTCTCCGCCCAATTCAATATCGCGCAAAATTAACCATGTATCAATTATTGATGAAATATCTATTCCAGTAAAATCGGTTATTCCCGTGGTCAAATGTGTCATAAACACGCTGATATGATTGTTTTTTAAAAAGTCCACCATCCGGATAATCATTGATTTGGCTTCAAACTGGTTAGTGCCAATAATAAAACTGCTTAGCGGGTCTATAACCACAACCTTGGGTTTAAAATCGTTCACAGCTCTGTGCATGGCGGTTAGATAGGATTCCAAACCGTAGAAAGTGGAGCGTTTAGCATGAAACATCAACAATCCCTTTTTTTCCCATTGTTCCAAATCGATGCCGATAGAACGCATGTTGCGCATAATCTGACGTGGCGATTCTTCCATTGCAAAATAGAGAACTCGTTCTCCACGAGCACAGGCGGCATCAGAAAAACATGCTGCCAAACTACTTTTTCCACAACCTGCCGTACCGGAAACAAGAACAATGCTTCCGCGGTAATATCCTTTATTGTCGAGCATGGTATCCAGACGTGGTATTCCGCTTGAAATCCGTTCTGACGAAACGGTATGCTCTAGTCCAAGAGAGGTGATGGGCAAAACAGAAAAACCTGTTTCTTCGATGATGAATGGATATTCGTTGGTGCCATGGGTTGAGCCGCGGTATTTTACAATCCGCAACCTTCGGGTAGATGATTGTTCATTAACACGTTGGTCGAGCACAATAACGCAATCGGAAACATATTCTTCCAATCCCTGCCTGGTGAGGGTTCCTTCGCCACGCTCGCCGGTAACAATGGCTGTCACGCCTTTTTCTTTCAGCCAGCGAAAAAGCCGACGGAGCTCGGAACGCAAAATATGCGGATTGGGCAACCCTGAAAAAAGCGTCTCAATCGTATCCAATACCACACGCTTGGCACCTATGCTGTCAATTGCATAATTGAGCCGGATAAATAAACCCTCCAAATCGTACTCGCCTGTTTCTTCAATTTCTTTGCGTTCAATATAAACATGATCCAGTACAATTTTTTTTGTGGCCACTAAGTTCTCCAAATCATAACCCAGCGAAACAACGTTTGACGTCAGGTCTTTTTCTGTTTCCTCGAAAGCCATAAATACTCCTGGTTCGTTGTAAAGCATGGCACCATGAACAAGAAATTCCATGGCAAACAGCGTTTTACCGCAACCTGCGCTGCCACAAACAAGCGTTGGCCTCCCAGTTGGTAACCCGCCTCCAGTTATTTCATCCAATCCTTGTATTCCTGAAAGTGTCTTGGGAAGTGTTTGTTTTGGAGAAGTTATTTCCTTTTTGTCCATAATATTTGCCCTCCTCTGTTTCTTTAAAATAAAAGATTTAAATTCAGTTCAAAAATATAGCTAATCAATAAGAAATATAATTCTGAAAAAAATTACATAATTTCAACAAATCATGTTGACGAAAAATAAGGAAAAAATGAACAAGAAAACTCTTTTTTCATTCCTAAAATTGGGGATAAATATCCCGTCTTTTGACTATAAAACAATGTTTAACTCTGAATAGTTTATGAAATTAATCACTGATTTATATTAGAATACTCCGTTCCAATAGCCAGAAAGTGCGTTCTTTCGTTTGTTGAATATCTCCTCTACCTACAATGCTGTAGAAATGAAAACTCCCGCATTACATATCAATTTTGATATACAAAACGGGAGCTTTCCTTCTCACAAAACGATTAATTTTTCAAACGGCTGTTTTCTGCTGTTCTATTTTGCTTTCATTTTATTTCCTCTCGCTTCGTGTGTTACTTCAGCAAGTCCAAGAGCTTCCATTAATGGTGGAATATACATTCCAAATCGTCCCCGCAGCCCTTTTTTTAGTCCATACCAACCACTTACCGGGTTAGTTTCAGATCGTCCCCATGCCTCAACTGTCCCTGGTTTGGCTGGTTTTTGTTCGTCTGTACTGCCAAGTTCCATCCAGTCGTCCAGGTCTTTAAGCATTTTATGCAAGTCGGTTAAACAGTCAATGTTATAATATAAAACTGTTTTGCCAACTGTACAAACCAAAACATCTTTGCCGTCTTTTTGGTCCACATGCATAGTGTATTCACTGGTCAATGGTGGCGTTTTCAATAGCAATGGCTTTTCTTTTGTTCCAATTTCGTATGTCATATTTAGAGTTTTAATTTGTGCATTTTTTAAGATTTGATTTTAAAACGTTTGAAATATCGCAATTGTTCGGATGAACATCCACGTCCTAACCTTGACGAGCCAGAACAAAAAAAGAAAATTGTTGACGGAGTATTCCGACGTGCCGACTTGGCGGTATGACACAAAAAAACGCAAATCAAAAAAAAATCCATTAAAAATTGATGATGATTGCGCTACAATATTTAGTCCCCTATGATACACTGCATTTTGCGCATATTGGAAAATGAATTAATTTATGAAAGTGAACTTTTCAAAATCATCATTGTTTTGAAATCATAAATAGTAATGAAATGACAATCAAAAGACCGATCCTAAAACAGTTTATTCTAATATTATTTTCAATAATATCAGCACCTAATTGCTTCGCACAAAACGTTCTACCAACTAAAGTTCCGTTGGCAGCATCATTGAACAAATCCCAACCTACACGCGCTCCAATTACAAATCGGGCCAAGTTGACATCTACACCTGTAACCAAGCATACGGTGTTTTTCCGGATGTTGTCGGTATTAAAATCTTGTTGCACCACCACATTTGAAATTGGATTCAAAAACACATCCTTTTGACTAATCAAATAGGAGTATTGTGGGCCAATCATTATGGTAACCAAATCATCCGGCTTTACTGTAAAGAATATTGGCAGGTCAATGTAGTTGGAAGTACGTTTGAAATTTACATTGCTTCCCAATACTGTTCCTGAGGCTTGATAGCCTTTTTGCGAGAAAAGAAGTTCGGGTTGAATACCAAAATAAGTTCCAATGGGGATGCTTATAAATCCACCTACAGCCAACCCAATTTTTCCGTCGGCTTTGTATTCCTGACCTTGCGAGTCATACACGTTTGAATAATTTGCACCTACTTTTGCACCAAATTGTAGTTGACTACTTTCGGTTTGTGCGCTAATGCTGCCTACCATTAATAAGGCCAAGGCAGCCATCAAAAAATTGTTTGTTTTCATCTTGTTCGTTTTTTAAATTATTATTGATATTGGTTATTATTGTGAGTTCTTACTTCACATTTTTAATTGTCAAACCTTTAAAAGCTTCTCCCAATTCATTCATGTCATGGTTAAATTCAACCTTGAACGTGTCCCATTTTGCTTGGCGGTCATCTTTGTAATTGTCCATTCGGCTCAACAGTTCATTGTTCTTTTGTTCTAGCTCAGCCAGTTTTTTTTCGTTTTTCACACGAATGTCTTCTTTTTCTTTGGCTATTTCGACTTTGAATTCTTTGATTTTCATTTCATTGTGTTTAATATGTTTTGCCGAAGCATCTCTGAATAGTTGTATTGAATCCTGCAAAGCCTCATTAAATGCTTGGTTGGCTTCCACTACATTCTGGGTAGCAGCATCCATATTTTCTTTAGCACGTTCCATTTTTGAGGATGACGATTGGCAACTGGTGAACATTGATCCTGCCACGACTAAAGTTATGGCAAGGCTGAAAATTACTTTTTTCATTGGGGTTTTGTTTAGTTAGTTTGATAATGCAAAGTTCGCACATTTTGAAGCCTTGAAAATTACACAATGATTGAAATATGTTACAACATTCACAGGTTTAAATGCTTGAAATTCAAACTTGAAATTGGTTCTTTTGCATCGCTAATTTACGCAAACAACCCCATCTTGTTGCCATTACGACAGCGAGATGGGGTTGTGAAATAATTCATTGATTTGAAGATGCAGATTATTCTACACTTACTTTGTTTTTTTCTTCTCGTTTAGCAGCTTTATCAGCTCGCTTTTCCTTTAAATTCTTAGCTGGTTCTTTTTTTCCAGCTTTTCCTTCTTTTTCTTTTGACATAATGTTATTGTTTATTGCCCCTGTTGGGGAGTATCTTTTTTAATGAATGGCCAAACCAACGGTAGAAACCCCGGTTGACAAATCAAGAAACAGTCCAAGATGATTGGTTAAATGGTACTCGGTTCCCAAATGTAAATCTAAAAATAATGGACTTGACGAATGGTAATAAGTTCTATCGCCGTAATAATTAGCGTCCCAAGTGGTACTTACCAATGCAACTCCCAAAGAACCTGCACCATAGAAATCCCAATTTGAACCGGCATGCAACAATCGGTCTAAATAAAGTGTACCTTTCACTCCAACTGGAACTACGGTTTCACGATAGTTTTTGTCGGTGTATGAATAGAAAGTGGCAAATGGTGCCAAAGTAAAATTGCGGGCCACATCGAACTCATAATCAGCATGAAGCACTGGCAGAGTATGACCAATATATCCGTAATAACCGGAATATCCACCTATACCTACACCCAAGTTTAATGTACCACCGTAACCTTCAGAATACGTTTTGTGTTGAGCAGTGATACTTGTTGAAAACACTGCAAGAAATAAAACCATTGTAATCGCTATTTTTTTCATCTTTGTAATTTTTAAAAATTGTTAGTTGTTTTTGTTTATTTGTTTATTAAATTTTTATTTGAAACTTTATTATCGAATACTATCTTCTATCTTTATCATTTCCATGGCCTTTATCACCACCTTTGTCGTTTCCACGTCCATTTCCCTTATCATTTCCTTTATCATTTCCACGCCCATTGTTATCGTTTCCTCTATTGTCATTTCCACGAACTACATTGTTGTTTCCTTTACCCTCGTTTCTATTGGGCTGATTATATGACCGCTGGGCTTCATGTGAGTTTCCTCTACCCTCATTTCTATTGGGCTCATTATATGACCGTTGGCCATCATGTGAGTTTCCTCTTCCGGGTCTTTCACCTATGTTTTTTTGCTCGTGACCGCGATACCCTTTGCTATATTTTACTCTATGCTGATTGTAATATCTATAAGGTTGTTGCCCACGATAATCATTCATAACTACCTTGTATCCATTGTACAAATCGTAATTTCTGTATCGGCCAGGAAGGTAAGTTCTGTGTACCCATGTTCCTCCATCTAAGTAAATGAACCTCGAAGCTTGAATGTCATAATAAGCCTCCACGTCGGGCAAATAGTAATAACGGGCTTCGGAATATCCTGCAGGACCCCATTGTGGTGGAGTGCCAAGATGTAAACTCACTGAAATTTGTCCTTGCATTGCACTAGCAATAAACAAGGCGGTTACGAACGCAATTAATTTTATTTTTTTCATTTTGAACTGTTTTAAAATGTGGTTGATTTCAATGATGCAAAGGTGAGGACTTTCTAACGCCTAAATGTTACAGAATTCAAAGGAATAGTTACAACATTCACACATTGATGTATCAATAGCACTACGTTAGTCAACCAATGTCGCTGGCGGTAATTTGAAAGTATTGTCGGCTGCGCGCAAAAATTACGACATGATGTTGTATAAATTGACGGATGATTATCTGGATACAAATGAGCAAGTAGCCACACTTTGGCCATGCGGACACATGGAAGCGATAGCAATTATAAAACGGGGTGAGTATTATTTTCTTATGACTTCAGGTTGCACGGGTTGGAAGCCAAATCAGGGGAAATATGCTTATTCCAAATCAATTACAGGGCCTTGGTCGGAACTTCTAGATATTGCTAATTCAACAACTTTTGATTCGCAATCGACATTTTATTGCCATTTGAAGGAAACAAAACAACGAGTAATATATACATTGGCGACCGTTGGGATCGGAAACAATACTTTAATTCTAAAAATATTTTCTTACCTTTGACGTTCCAAAATGATACCGAAATGCACCTGATTTGGGTAGAAAAGTTAACCCCAAAACTATTGATGGCTGGATTGTTAATTTCTTAAATAAAAATCCAAAACAATTTTTAAGGGAGCAAAGATTACTAAGAATGGAGTTGCCATCACATTGCCTGCAAAGTCAATTATTTCACTTGAAGTTTTGTAGGTTAATAAATAAATTCAAAGAAAATCAAATATATAATGAAAAAATCATCCATCTTATTTTGCTTATTAGCAACTGTTTTTTCAGGCATAATAGCACAAGAGAAAACAGTTAACGACTGGGAAAATCCCGAAGTTTATCAAATCAATCGCGAACCGGCACGAGCCACCTTCCTGCCTTTTGCAGATAAACATTCTGCCATTGCAGATATATATGAAAGCTCGCCATGGTATTATAATTTGAACGGAAACTGGAAATTCCAATGGTCGCCAACACCTGATCAACGTCCAGTAGATTTCTATAAAACTAATTTTGATGTCACCAATTGGAAAGAAATTTCGGTGCCTTCCAACTGGGAATTAAAAGGTTACGGAATTCCTATTTATACCAACATAACCTATCCATTTCCTAAAAATCCTCCATATATTGACCATTCCGACAATCCAGTTGGGTCATATCGACGCGATTTCGATTTGCCAGAAAACTGGAACAATCGTCGCGTGTATCTGCATTTCGAAGGTGGAACTTCGGCCATGTATATTTGGGTGAATGGCGAAAAGGTGGGTTATTCCGAAAATACCAAGAGTCCGAATGAATTCGACATTACGAAATACGTGAAAGCGGGCAAGAATTTTGTGGCTGTTGAAGCGTACCGTTGGAGCGATGGTTCTTATCTCGAAGATCAGGATTTTTGGCGTTTGTCGGGTATCGACCGCAACGTATATCTTTATAGCACTGAGAATTTGCGCATTGCCGATTTCTTTGCCCGTCCCGATTTGGATGGCGCTTACAAAAACGGTTCATTGGCAGTAGATATAACGCTGAATAATTATAATAAATCTGCAAAAACCGGACAAGTGGAAGCTTTATTACTTGATGCAAACGGCAAAGAAATTTTCAGCCAAAACCTGAAAATAAATGCTCCTTCTGATGGCAAAAAAGAAATTACATTCTCCAAAAATGTTTCTTCTCCCAATCTGTGGAGCAACGAAACGCCTTATTTGTATTCACTGGTTTTGACTTTGAAAGATGAAAACGGCAAGTTTATCGAAACAGTTTCTACCAAAATAGGTTTCCGCAAAGTGGAATTGAAGAACGGTCAACTGTTGGTGAACGGAAAGCGAATTATGGTACATGGCGTAAATATCCACGAACACAATCCGGTGACAGGTCATTATCAAGATGTTGCAACCATGATGAAAGATATCAGCGTGATGAAACAAAACAATATCAATTCTGTTCGTTGCAGTCATTATCCAAACAATATCAATTGGGTAAAATTGTGTGATAAATTCGGTATCTACCTTGTTGATGAGGCCAATATCGAAAGTCACGGAATGGGCTACGGTCATGAAAATCCGGCATTTCACGCCGAATGGGATGGCGCTCACATGGCCAGAACCATCAGCTTGGTAGAACGTGACAAGAACTCACCCTCGGTTATACTTTGGTCGCTTGGGAACGAAGCCAGCAATGGTGATGTGTTTTTGAAAACCTACAAATGGATTAAGGAACGTGACAAAACCCGTTTGGTGCAGTTTGAACAAGCTGCAGAACATGAAAATACCGATGTGGTTTGTCCAATGTATCCAGGCATTAAATACATGAAAGAATATGCAGCCCGCGAAAATGTGAAACGTCCGTTCATTATGTGTGAATACGCTCATGCTATGGGCAATAGCTCGGGCAACTTCAAAGAGTATTGGGATATTATTCGCAGTAGCAAAAACATGCAGGGCGGTTTTATTTGGGATTGGGTAGATCAAGGTTTCCAAATTACCGACGAAGTTGGTCGCAAATATTGGAGTTATGGTGGCGACATGGGCGGTCAGAACTATACTAACGACGAAAATTTTAATCACAATGGACTTGTTTGGCCTGACCGTACACCGCATCCAGGATTAAAGGAAGTGAAGAAATTTTATCAAGATATTTATTTTACAGCTACTCAGCCAGAAAAAGGTTTGATTACTGTGGCCAATGAATTCCATTATACCAACCTTCAAAACTACGAATTCAAGTACGAAGTATTGAAAAATGGTGCAGTTATCAAGAGCGGTTCTTTCGATATCAATCTTGCTCCCGAATCTCAGAAGCAAGTTCAATTGGCTTTGCCTGAAATGCCAGCTGATGATGGTACAGAGTATTTCTTGAACGTGTTTGCTTATACTCGCGTTGGTTCGGAAGTTGTTCCACAAGGACATGAAGTGGCGCGTGAGCAATTCAAATTGGGTGAAGGAAAGTACTTTACAAGAGCTACTGCTACGGGCAATGCACCGAAAGTGAAAGACGAAAATAACCGCATTACTTTAAATGAAGCTGGTGTAGAAGTGACTATTAATAAATTGTCGGGGTTGATTGGAGGTTTCAAAGCCAACGATACTCGCTGCTTAAACCAAAATCCGTCGCCTAATTTCTGGCGCGCACCAACCGATAATGACTTTGGCAATGGTATGGCAATTAAAACCAGTGTTTGGCATACGGCTGGAAATAATCTTGCTGTAAAGAAAATTGAAGTGAAAGAAGAAGGGGGTAAAGCCATTGTTACGGCTGATTTGTTTTTGAAAGACGTAGCTTCTAATTATCAAATAGTGTACTCAATGAGTGCCGACGGTGCTTTGGCAGTGAATATCCATTATAAAGCAGGAGCAAATGAATTGCCAGAAATGCCTCGCTTTGGTATGATTATGACATTGGATAAGCAATATGACAACTTTGAGTTTTATGGTCGCGGTCCTTGGGAAAACTATGCCGATAGAAATTATGCATCGCAAGTAGGTATCTACAGTAGCAAAGTGGCCGATCAATATGTGCCCTACACCCGTCCGCAAGAAAATGGCTACAAAACGGATGTTCGCTGGTTAACATTGACCAACAGCAAAGGAACTGGAATTAAAATTGAAGGTTTGCAACCCATTTGCGTGAGTGCGTTGAATAACTTTCCGGATGATTTTGATGAAGGTTTGACCAAGAAAAACCGCCACACAAATGATATTACACCTCGCAGAGAAGTGGTGTTGTGTGTCGATTTAGCACAACGTGGACTTGGTGGCGATACCAGTTGGGGTGCATATCCTCACGAACCTTATTTATTGAAAGCCAAGGAATACAGTTATGGTTTTGTGATAAAAGCTGTGAGATAAATTTAGCAGCACTACAATAAATAGAAAGTTCATATTTCCCATTCTTTAAGAATGATGAAATATGAACTTTTTTTATTTAGATACAATTTGATCTTTACAACCGATAAATATTGAAACTTTCAAATTGATTTTTTGTAATCATCTTTTGATAGAACCTCTATAAAAGACGAAAGGTAGCTTGCCTCACGGCATACTACCAATCTTTGTTAACCTTAAATCTAATACTATGAAAAAATCACGATGCAAAAGTACAGCTTTTTTGAATACCATCCAAGCATTTCCAAGTAAAAATGCTCCAGAACTATGTTTTATAACATACATTTAATGTTTGGGGTATCAATTTAAGAGTTTTTTGCCCTTCCAAGCGTGATATTTACATTTCTTATTGCGATAAAAAGTTGTATTTCTATCTTTTTGAAATGATTTCTATGAATTTGACGATAAAATGTTTTGATTCCGATTGAATATTTGTCTGTTTAGACCTTTAATATCATATTTGAAACCACTTTTTCTTGAACCAGAACGCCACATTTACCAAACCTATCATCACCGGCACTTCTACCAATGGTCCAATCACCGCTGCAAATGCTTCGCCTGAGTTAATGCCAAACACCGCAATGGCAACCGCAATGGCCAGTTCAAAATTATTGCTGGCAGCGGTAAACGACAAAGTGGTGGATTGCTCATAAGTGGCACCCGCTTTTTTGCTCATCCAAAATGAACTTACAAACATGATGACAAAGTAAATAAGCAGCGGAACGGCTATCAAAACTGCATCGAAAGGTATTTTTACAATATATTCTCCTTTGAGTGAGAACATTACTACAATCGTAAATAGCAAAGCAATCAATGTTAGCGGTGATATTTTAGGGATAAATTTGTTTTGGAACCATTCCTTGTTTTTAAACCATATGAGTGTAAAACGAGTCACAAAGCCAGCTATAAAGGGAATGCCAAGATAAATGAAAACACTTTTGGCAATTTGTCCGATGGTAATTTTCGAAACTGCGTCACTTGTAGGAATATCAAACCAAGCAGGAGCGATGGCAATAAAGAAATAGGCATATACCGAGAAGAAAAGCACCTGAAAAATGCTATTGAAGGCCACCAGCCCAGCTGCATATTGCGTATCACCTTTTGCCAAATCGTTCCATACTATCACCATGGCAATACAACGTGCCAATCCAATCATGATAATTCCGTATACATAAGGGAGATTGGCGTTGTTTTCGCCAGGGAAAAACTTGAAAAGTAAAACGGCAAGTGCAAACATCAAAACAGGGCCAATAAGCCAGTTTTGAATCAGCGATAAACCTAGAATTTTGGTATTGCGAAACACTTTGCCCAACTCTTCGTAACGTACCTTTGCCAACGGCGGATACATCATTACAATAAGTCCAATGGCGATGGGAATGTTTGTGGTTCCATAAGAAAAACTGTTCCAAAATCCCGCAACATTTGGGCTTAGCCAACCTGCAAATACGGCAACAAACATGGCGAGGAATATCCAAAGCGTGAGAAAGCGGTCGAGAAAATTTAATCTTTTATTCATAGTTATTTAGTTGATATTTTTAAACATGCATATGGCCGTTGATGGGCAAATGGAGGTAAATTCACTGGAAAGTGCCACTGCATTTGGAACAGATGTCCGGTCAGTCCTGTGCCAACCAAGTTTTGTGAAAAATCCGGCAGCGGTCGTAGTGAGTAGGTAAAGGTTTTTCAATCCGTGGTTTTGACTCCAGGCTTCGGCCTTAGCAACCAACTTCTGTCCGATGCCCTTTCCTCGGGAATCGTTGTTTACTGCCAGCGAACGAAGTAATCCGGCATCTTCGTAAATTTCCAAAGCTACACAACCAACAACTTTTTCGTCCGAAAGTGCCACTAGAAATATCCGTTGTCCCAGTCCAAGGTCACTTACAGGCAAGTTGCTTGTTTTAAGCAATGCCACTAAGTCTTCCACATCCTCTTCACGAGCAGTTACAATGATTATTTTGCTTTCGGGTATGTACGACTCTGGAACAATCGGAATACTTTCCGGTTCTTCAATGCTTGTCGAATTTCCACCGCATGAATACTGTACCTTTATCAAACTATTTTTTGCAATCTCGGCGTATTTTTCACGTTGAATTGATTTTTCATCTTTTTCCATAACAATCTAAATTTGTATTCCAATTTTCTTTAAAAAGAATAACATCAAAAAGTATGCTAGAATCATAATGGTGAGTGATGTGCCCAATGATATCCAAAAGTCTATATTCTTTTTCAGCAGAATAGGAAATAGAATGAAGAATATTAAAGACGGAATTACCAGCCAGAAAATGCCTTGCGACAACTCAGCAATTTTCGCCACCTCTTTAGTGTCAATGTAAATCCAAATAAATGCCAACAATGAAACGATTGGGATGGATGCCAAAATGCTACCTGCCAATGTGCTACGCTTGGATATTTCGGAAATGGCAACGATGGTAACAGATGATAATAACACCTTTATGATGTAGTAAATCATAATTGCGGCTTGATTTGTTCTACATAAAATTTATAGAATCCCGCCTTTATTTCGTCGCGAACACGGATAAATTCGCTCCAGATAAATTCGTCAGTTCCTACAGCGTGACTTGGATCGTCGAAACCAATGTGCAAACGGTGTTTCACTTTTCCGATAAATGCCGGGCAGCTTTCATTGGCACCACCACAAACCGTGATCACGTAATCCCATTCTTCATCCAGATATTTGCTTACCGAGTCGGAAGTGTGGTGACTGATGTCTATGCCTGCTTCTGCCATTGCAGCAACTGCTTTATGGTTGAGTTTGCCACTTGCTTCTGTTCCTGCCGAACAAACGGTGATTGAAGAATCAAATGACTGTAAAAAGCCGTGTGCCATTTGGCTGCGGCAACTGTTTCCTGTACAAAGAATTAGTATTTTCATGTTTTTTTATTTGATGATATGTTTAATGTCTTGGTGCATAATAAATTACACAAACTCCAATCAATGCAATTCCTGCACCAATCAAGTCGTATTTGTCTGGCACATAATTGTCGATTTTATAAGCCCAAAGCAAGGATAATACTATAAAAATCCCTCCGTAAGTTGCGTATACTTTTCCAAAACCCGACGTTTGAAAAGTTGCCACCACTCCATACAATGCCAGAATTAGTCCTCCTAAAAGTCCAATCCACAGTGGTTTATCTTCTTTCAGCCATAGCCAGACCAGATAGCCTCCGCCAATTTCACAGATTCCTGCCAGAAGAAATATAAGTAATGATTTAATAATTAGCATGCTAATTGTTTTAAAAGTAGATATTTTTTTTAGCTGCAACAGCCCGACGATTCGCAACCGCAAGCCGTAGCTGGTTTGGCCATTTTAAATGTGCGTGCTGCAATTTTTACTGGAAATTTATCATTTTCCCAAGCATCAATTCCACCATCAAGACTAAATATGTTTTTGACATTCCAGCCTTGGATAACCAAAAATTGAGCTACTCGCAGACTTCTAATTCCTAAGTGGCAAGCAATTATCAGTTTCTTGTCTTTTGGAAGTTCCATGTAATTTTCATCAAAAATACTAAAAGCAATATTTTGAACATCAGGAACTGAAAATGAAATTTGCTCCACTTCCTCTTTTTCACGTACATCAATTAATAATGCTCCAGAAGCTATTAATTCGTTTGCCATTGCTGGACTTATTTCGTTTATTTCTATCATGATTTATGTTTTTTATCAACAAGGTCTCCCTGTTTGGCAATTGATGTTAGCCAATTTAATGGGTTCAAAAAAACTCTCGAACAGTTGAAGTTTTTCATTTATACTGCTTCCACACAGGCAGTAATTGATTTTCAATCCATCAATTTCGCCATGAATTAATCCCATATCGCGCAATTCTTTCAAATGTTGCGAAACTGTGGTGCGACTCAAGGGTAATTTGTCCGAAATGTCCCCTGAAATGCAGGTTTTTGTTTCCGCCAAGTACTTCAAAATGGCCAAACGAGCTGGATGCGAAATTACTTTGGCGAATGTGGCCAGCTCTTGTAGCTCTTTATCAAATACTTGTGGTTTTATCATTGTCTCTGTGTTTTATGTCGCAAACATACGACATAGTTTTGAAGCTGCCAAATAATTGTTGTTACATTTTGATTAATAATTATGAGAACTGGAAATCAATGTAAATGAAAAAAGCTAGGCAAGAATCGCTCGTTGAAATTTATTTTACTTGAGCAGGATTTGACCTTACTTTTTTAGTTTCGTCCCACAATGCGGGTCCAAATTTCAATAGTGGTTTGTAGGCAATAGAATTCTCTTTAGTCTCTTTTTTCAAAATGGAGAATTTACTATCAACGGCATCAAATACATTGAGCAACACGCTTATTATCAATGCATATTTCAAAGCGCCAAACACAGCTCCAAACAACTTGTTTAATCCTCCCAACGACATGGAATCAAACATTTTATCAAGCATTTTGGCCAACATAAGCATTGAAATGGCTATAGCAATAAAAATAAGTAGATAAGATAGCGGATGTGCAGTTTTGGGTGAAAAGTCGAAAGACTTTATCAATATGTTGGAAACAATTGGGGCAAAAAGTTTTGCTCCAAAAATACCCAACACTATGGCAGCCAGTGAGGTTAACTCACTGACCAAACCCTTGAAAAGTCCAGAAATAAAACCTAAAGCAATCGGTATTAACAGAAAAAGATCCAAGGAATTCATTGATTGTTTTTTTGTTTTTGCAAAGGTATGAAAAATTACCGGAAAATTATTTGTTGCAACATTCACACATTATTTTAAATTTCTACAATAGATATTGATATTTTTTCGAATTGTAATATGCTGTTTAATTGCTGTTTAATCTCTAAACATTTGCTTTTGCATTTTAATGAGCAATAATTTTCATTGTATTCAAAAATCTTTTGGCACAGAAATTGAAATAGCGTAATCACAAGAAGTTTTAAAACAAAAACTCAAAATTATTCACCACTTAAAAAATACAATCATGAAAGCAAAAACAGCAAGCCTATTAGTGGTTATTTTACTTACAACCATTCAATGTACGGCACAAAAAAGAATTACCGTTGAAGCTCAAAGTTACGATATTAGCAATAATCTCGATTTACAAGCTGTGGCTTCCGTTTTTGGTGAATCGAAAGATTTACAAGATTTTGAAATGAAGTTGAACGATTATGATAGTCAAATATCTAATCTGGATTTGAATAATGATGGTGAAGTAGATTATCTTCGGGTAATTGAATCGACTGAAAATAATGTACACTTGGTTGTTATTCAAGCAGTTTTGGGTAAAAATGAATTTCAGGACGTGGCAACAATTGTTGTTGAAAAGAATCAAAACAGAAGAACTTACGTGCAAGTAATTGGCGATCCTTATCTTTATGGTGATAATTACATTATCGAACCGGTTTACGTTTACACTCCTTCTATATTTTCATTTTTCTGGAGTGATAGTTATTCTCGCTGGTATTCTCCATACTATTGGGGCTATTATCCTTCACATTTCCGTTATCATAACCCTTATGAGGTGAATGTTTATCTTTCACGAATCAATTCGCGTATCAATCATGATCACCGATATTATTATACCGAAAGACGTAGAAGTGAAAGTTATGACAGATTGCACAATTCTGTAGGTCGAAACGATTATGGAAACAGACATCCTGAAAACACCTTTAGTGGACGCAATAAAGACACTCGTAACAAACAAGAGTTTGATAACAAGCGTAGTGGTGGCGAACGCAGCATTCCAACCCGTCAGAATTACCAAGGAAATGATGCTGGACGTAGAACTTATGATAATGCAAGTGGAACACGTACTGAAAGGAATCAAAATAGCGGTAGAAATTCTAATTCTGGCGCAAATGATAGAATGACACAACCAAGAACTACTACACCAACATCAACTCCTAGAAATCAGGATGTAAATCGGGGTCAAGGTGAAACGAATCAAAGTAGACCAGCAACAAATCAGAATCGTGAGACTTATCAAACTCGACCATCGACCAATGTGAATAACGAAAGCAGACCAAATAATCCAGTTGTGAGAGATAATAATACTAGAAATAGTACTCCAAATCCAGTAGTTAGAGAAAACAATCAAAGACCAGCACCAGCAGTAAGTCAACCAAGCAGTAGAAGTACCGAAGCAAAACCGGTAGAACGTAAAGCAACCGAAAGCAGGGGAAATGATTCAAAACCTGAAGGTGGAAGCCGGTCTTCGGATAATAATACAAATCGTAGATAGAAAAAATGATAATAGTTTAGTTGACAGTCGAATGCAGCCGCTAAGAAGATTCTTTTAGAAGAGTATTCTTAGCGGTTTTTTTGTAAAATAATTAAGCAGAATTGAAATTTTATGTACATTTGCAATGATTATTCTTGGAAATTTCTAAAATGAAAATACCATGGCAATTCCAACTTCGCGGACCAAAGTGTCCGCTAATATCCTGATTGATACTGAAAAATGTAATGGTTGTGGACTTTGTGTGGAAGTATGCAAAGATTTTAATTTTGAAATCAAAAATCACAAAGTCGCAATAAGTGACAAGTCCATATTTGGATGCATTGCTTGTGGTCATTGTATGATGATTTGCCCTAGTGGAGCAATTAAAATTGAAGGTAGAGAATTGTCTTCCAATGATTTGTTTGATTTACCAGACAAGAATTTAAGTGCGAATTACGATGCTTTACTTTCACTTCTACAGCGACGCAGGAGCATTCGCGAATTCAAGGATATTCCTGTTGAAACCGACAAAGTCAACCAAATTTTGGAAGCCGCCCAAACTGCTCCAATGGGTTTACCACCTTCGGATGTGCATGTGTTGGTGCTGGAAAATAAAACGCAAGTACGTGCATTTGCCGTTGATTTCTCCAATTATCTTGAAGGAATCAGATGGCTGGTTTCAAAATGGTTTTTGGGTTTGATGCGGCCGTTCTGGGGGAAAACGAATGACGAAATGATGCGTAGCTTTATTAAGCCAGTGTTTGATGTTTATGTGGATAGCATGAAAAAAGGCGACAATTGGATTAATTACGATGCGCCGCTAGCCATGTATTTCTACGGTTCACCTTATACCGATCCGGCCGACCCGATTATTGCGGCTACTTATGCAATGATTGCGGGTGAGTCGCTTGGTTTGGGAACTTGTATGCTCGGGGCTGTGCATCCATTTATTCAAAATGGTAAAAAAGCCCACAAGTTCCGTGAGAAATACGGCATTAAATTTCCTTCACGCGAAGGGATTTTCGTGATTTTTGGATATGCTGACGTTCAATACAAAAAAGGGGTAAAGCGCACATTTGCAGATATTCACAGGGTAAGTTGACAGTTAACAGTTATCAGTAAACAATTTGAGGCTAATATAATTAAGGATAACAATTAATAGATAACTGTCAATAGATAACTGTTAACTGAGAAAGGTATTCTTGCTCGGTTTGTCCAGGCGTTGGAATCAATTCTGCTTTTTGTAGGCAATTCAAGGTTTCTAAATCCATGATGGTAGAATAGCCCGAACGTGAGATTATGTGCTTTGCACCAACTAAAACTGCAGCCAGTTCAATGCTCGAAAGGTGAGAAACAAAAGTGATATTGCCAATTTTAATTTCCTTTTTTATTGCAGTTGGTTGTCCCGAAACGATTAGCGTTTGATGTTTGGCAGCACTATAACGCTTAATTATTTCTTTTTCCAGTAATGTTCGTTGCGGCTCCACACCCGAAAGTACTGCCACCAATTCAAAATTCGTGTTGGGTTGAATCTCTTCGATGTTTTTAAAGCGAGAAAGTATTCCAACAAATTTAGCGTTTTTGGGTAGCGGATATTTGTGCGCCAAATCGCCTGAAAGACCACCATTATCCTTTGTGTCAGGAATCCAACATTCATTGTATCTGTTTATTATACAGCGATGCATCAGCCAAACCAAAGGTTCAAATAGCTTGATTCCTTTGGGCATTTTTATCATTAATTGGTGGGTAATATAAATGGAATGCACATTTTTGTGCCACATTCCGAAGCGATTATCCGATATTATCTGGTCGAAATGTTCGTTTTTCAAAAGTTTTTTTAGCCAATTATGTTCTCGGATAATTCCCTTTACAATTGCAGGAAAACTCCTAAACATAGCCGAGATTTGTGATTTGCCGCTGCTGTAATGAATAGGATAGGAGTGAAGTTCAATAACCCGAAGTGTTGGGAATTCTTGTCGCAAAAATTGTAGCGGAAAGCCATCCGAAACCAAAACCAGTTCGTGACCTTCAGCAATCAATTGTTGGATGATTGGCACACAGCGCGTGGCATGTCCCAACCCCCAATTTAATGGACAAATGAGTATTTTCATGAGCTTATACTCCTCAGATGAAAGAGCTTTATTCCAAATATAAATCAGAAATAATTTTAAAAGTTATGAGACAAACGGTAAAAGAAATGTTTGGGCGAAGTTTAACACGAAACACGAAACACGAAACTCGGAACACGAAACTAGTTTGCCACCGAAACGTCAAACCCCTTCACCCTAGCTTTTTCTGCAATAATATTCAACTCTTCCTGCGTGATTTTTTCGAGATTCTGTGCAGGTGTTTCACGGTCAATTGTATATATCATAACCTGTTGGGGCCGAATTTCGGTCAATGCTTTTATCCAAGCTTCTACTTCCTCATCGGTGGTATTGTCAAACTTTTCACCCTTGTATTCACCTCGCAAAAACATGGTTTGAATAATCAAACGACCTTCAAACTTCTTCAAATTTTCAATAACCCAAGCCACATTGATGTGCTTTCCAGTTGGTCTATCCATCAATTGTAAAGTTCTATCTATTGCCGTGTCAAACTTCAGGATATTGTTGTCGACTTTGTTCAATGCGCTGAAAATGTGTGGCTTGTGCACTCTGGTGGAGTTGGATAATACGCTTACTTTCGCTGTTGGGCAAAATTCGTTGCGCAATGCGATGGTGTCGTCAATAATTCCTTCAAAATCAGCATGTAATGTTGGCTCTCCATTACCTGCAAATGTAATTACATCGGGCGTTTCATTGTCAGAAAGCATTTCCTGAAGTTTGGTTTTCAGTGCTTTATTAACGTCTTCACGACTGGGAATGGGCGATTCCTGCATGGTGGTATTGAATCCACATTCGCAATAAAGGCAGTCGAACGAACAGATTTTGGCATCAGTAGGAAGTAGATTTATACCCAAAGAAAGTCCCAACCGTCTGCTGCGGATGGGACCGAAAATTAATTGGTCAAAGAGGAACATTTATATTTTTGTATTTAATAAATTTGCAAGTTTTGTTGAGAGCCAAACCTTTAGTCCTTAAAATTTGTAGAACCATGTACACATTGGAAATGGAAAAGTAGTAGGACTACCATCAGACCCAATAGCACCTCCTTTGATTCTGAAAACGGAAACCCCAGCCAATGAAATTTGAAATGCTTTATTTTCAGTACTTTGAAAACGCATGGCAGGCATTAAAAACATTGCAATTGTTCGTGCAGGAGTATAGCTGTAAGTCGTGGTAGAGCTATAATCAGTTGGGTTATAGGTATATGATGTGTTGCTTTCATTGTAATCAAATACGCCTATCATGCTATCAAATATGAAACTTGCTTTTACTCCTACTTTGGTAATTCCAGCTATAGAAAATATTGGTCCGTGTGTTCTAGGTGACTGATAACCATTACTTGAGTACCCACTAATGTTTTCATTACTTTGAGCACCAGAATTAAAATAAGCATAACCAGCAGCAAGCGTTAAGTTTTTCTTTGCATCACCAAAAGTTACATTACCAAAATGCAAGCCCCCATATCCTCTGAAGTTGTTAATATAACTGGTAGTACCCATTAAAGTCCCCAACGAATAATTCACCTTTGCATCTTTTGTTTTAAAGCTGTATTTTAATGCTACCACGAACGGACTGGCAATCCAAGTGGACATTATCCCAACACTAAACTGATTGGAAAGTGCAAAATGTGCTTCAGGTCCATACAAATTTACAATGGCATAATTTGAACCTTTTTTCATAGGTAAAGCATTGGTCGTAAATGCATAACGGGTTGTGAATGGTCCAGCTTCATAGTATTCGCCCCTAATTATATATTTCGTGTCTTGAATTTTTTCAATGCTGATAATTTCCGATTTTGGAATGTATATTTTGCCTAACTTATCAGTATAAATAAGCACTTCTCTACCGTCATCATTTAAAACTTGGCAAACATATTCGGTATTATTGTTTTTGACAACCAAGTATAGTTGAATCTTATTGTTGGAACTACCAATGGTAGAAGTCAATGAATCATGAGCGTAAGTGCTTGAACCAGTGAGTGCTTGATTGTTTCGTTCAACAGTTTGTGCAAATATGGAATTAGCATGATTAACCAATGCTAGTGTTGTAAAAATCAACAATATGTAGTTTTTGTTTTTCATGTTTTTGTTTTTTGATGATTTTATTTATAGTAATTTCAAATAAAAACAACTTGCTATGAATTAAAGTTGATTTTAGCTTAGTACTTTAACATTTTCGATTTAGAATTTGATGATTATTCTCTCTCCAAGTGTCTTAGAAAGTTGTTTTTTTACAACTTCCAACTGACTCATTTCGCGCATAATCTCATCCACCAACTTATGATTTTTATTGTCATTGGCTACTTTCATGTCGGTAAGTCTTTGTTTGATAAGACTTAGCATGATGCTGTTTTTCAATTCGAAAACCACTCGTGGAATTAAATCAATAAACCTATCCACATCTTCCTCCACTTTTTTAAGTTTGGAATGGATTTTACTAAGTGTGTATTTTTCAGAAATTAAATCAGCTGTCAGTTGGCTAATTTCGCTGTTGGAGTGATACAGAAAAAAACGTTCTGCCGTAAAACCCTCTACATGGAAATTTGCCTTGTATTCCTGAAACATTAAGGCATGAATTGGATTTTCAAACACAATTTTATCTTGTTCCAATTCAGCAATAATATAATCGCCAACAGTGATTGGATACAGATTTTCAGCATCGGCATAATAGAATAATTTCTCGCCAAACTTCACCAAAACTTGCAAAATATTGCGCTCTTCATTTTCAAACCTCGATTTTATAACGGGCTGACTAACACTGTCGTCCATGTCCTCAAAATGAGGAATGTGATCCGGTTCGTCTCTTTGTTTACGGGTGGCATTTTTCTCCTGCTCGGTATTTTTGAGGATATTTATTTGGTGATAAAGCATGGCTTCATCCACATTCAGCAAGGTGCTACATTCTTTAACGTATTCACCCCGTATAATATTGTTTGGGATAATGGAAATACTTCGCACAATGTCATTCACCAAACCTGCACGTTTTATTGGGTCATTGCCAGCATCTGTCAATAGCAGGTTTGTTTTGAAGCGAATAAAGTCGGACGATTGTTTGTCTACGTAATCAATAAAATCCGAGGCATTGTGTTTTCGAGCAAATGAATCGGGGTCGTCGCCATCGGGAAGTAGCAATACCTTGATATTCAGTCCTTCTTCCAATAATAAATCGATACCACGAATGGAAGCTTTTATTCCTGCAGCATCACCGTCATAAATCACTGTTACATTTTCTGTAAATCGGTGAATCAAACGGATTTGTCCGGGCGTAAGCGAAGTTCCAGAAGAGGAGACTACGTTTTCAATGCCACTTTGATGCATGGAAATAACGTCGGTGTAACCTTCCACCAAATAGCAACGGTCTTGTTTTACAACGGCTTGCTTGGCAAAATAAATGCCATAAAGTTCATTGCTCTTGTGGTAAATTTCAGATTCGGGCGAGTTGACGTACTTCGCCATTTTATCGTCCTTTTTCAGAATTCGACCACCAAAAGCCACCACTTTTCCAGAAAGTGAATGAACGGGGAACATCACACGCCCCCGAAAACGGTCAGCCACATAATTATTCTCGCCTTCAAAAGTTAAGCCCGTTTTTACAAGATATTCTTTATTATAACCAGCTTTTATTGCCGATTGAGTGAAAGCATCACGTTGGTCGAGGCTGTATCCAAGCTGGAATTTCTGTACAATGTCGTCGCGAAAACCACGTTCACGGAAATAACTTAGTCCAATTGATTTTCCATCGATATGATTGTGTAGCGTGTGGCTAAAGTGTTTTTGTGCAAATTCATTTACCAAAAACATACTTTCGCGGTCGTTGCGTACCGCCATTTCTTGTGGACTGAGCTCGCGTTCCTGTACCTCGATATTGTATTTCTTTGCAAGAAATTTGAGGGCTTCGTAGTACGTTATTTGTTCGTGCCCCATGATAAAATGCACAGAGTTGCCACCTTTACCGCAACCAAAACATTTGAAAATCCCTTTGGCGGGCGACACCATGAACGAAGGCGTTTTTTCGTTGTGGAATGGACATAAACCGAGCAAGTTCACCCCGCGTTTCTTGAGGGTAACATAGTCCGACACAACATCTTGTATCTGCGCTGCGTCGGTTATTCGGTCTATGGTAGGTTGGTCAATCATTTATTT
This sequence comes from Paludibacter sp., assembly GCA_037142715.1. Classification (GTDB taxonomy): domain Bacteria; phylum Bacteroidota; class Bacteroidia; order Bacteroidales; family Paludibacteraceae; genus Paludibacter. The sequence goes on from JBAXAD010000016.1 coordinate 24,621, forward strand.
GAAAATGTTGCATTTATTGGGTTGGCAAAATTACGGATTAATTTCAACAAATCAACTAATGGGATTTGTAATATTTCTTGTTAAGTTTTCATGTTTATCTAATTCACACTTTGTTTTATGTATACATATGTTTTTTAAATCACTTAAAAACAACATGTTATAGAATTAAAAAAAGGTGACTCTAAAGCTAGAGTCACCTTTTAAATTACTACTTTTCGGAGATTATTTGAAATTCTTTGAAATCAAATTGTCAAATGAAAGTTTACCACTTCCACCAATAACTACCGCCAAAGCAAGGCCAATCATTAGTATAAAGTACTCAATACCTTCGCCTTTTTGAACACCAAACCAGTTCATGAAGAAACCATTGTGGATATGTCCGCCCAAAACCATTGCGCCAGACATTGTCAAAAGAATGGAAGCGGCCATAAAGCGTGAGCCAAGTCCGATAATAACGCCAATGCTACCAATAAATTCGGCAAGAATTACCAATGTGCCAATGATAAACGGCATTCCCATTGACTGGAAGAAACCCACTGTACCTGCAAATCCGTAACCTCCAAAAAGGCCGAGGGCTTTTTGCATCCCGTGTGGTAAAAGAACTGCGCCTAATGCAAGACGGACTACTAGCAATGACCATGATTGTTGGTCGGTCGAAAGAAACTTTTTAATTGTATTCATCTTTTTTTGTTTTTGATTATTTATATTTTTTGTTTTTTTTGTTTTTTTTTCTTACTACAAACTACTTACTACAAACTACTAGCTATCTCATAGCCACTTCCATTATTAGCACTTTACTATTTCTATTGGCAGTAATTTCTATTTCATTTACTTCCCAAATTCCAAATCCGTCTCTCCGGTTTAATTCTTTACCTTTAGCAGTTATACTTCCTTCAAGCACAAAAATATACACTCCTGTATTTTCGCCTTTCAAAGTATATTTACCTTTCCATCCGGATGATAAATCTCCTAAATGAAACCAAGCTTGTTGGTAAATCCATACGCCCTGGTCGTCGGGATTTGGGGATAAGATTTGGTAGAATTCGTTCGATTTGGCAACGTCAGCCAATGATATTTGGTCATAACGCGGCTTTACATTTTTTTTGTTGGGGAAAACCCAAATTTGAAGAAACCGAGTTTCCTTGTCCTTGTTTTTGTTGTATTCACTGTGAAAAATTCCAGTGCCAGCGCTCATTACCTGTATTTCGCCAGTGGAAATGACAGTCGAATTTCCCATGCTGTCTTTGTGTTCCAAATCGCCAAAAAGTGGAATTGAAATGATTTCCATGTTGTCGTGCGGATGAGTTCCAAACCCTTTGCCGGCATCTACGCAATCGTCGTTCAAAACACGCAAGGTTCCAAAATTCATCCGCTCAGGGTTGTAATAATTGGCAAAACTAAAGGTGTGATGGGAATCTAACCAACCGTGATTGGCATGTCCGCGGGTTTCTGCTTTATGATAAATTGTTTTCATGGCTTCTTGTTTTATTTCTTGGTACAAAGGTACTGCCTCAAAAAGCCTGTTGAAGTAATGAAATTAGGGGAAAGAGTGCAAAAATCAGGACTGACGTGCAAAAACACGAAATTCTGAGGGAGTTTGTCCTGTAATTTTCTTAAAAAAGTTGTTGAAGTGGGCCGATTCATCAAACCCAAGCGTATATGCCAACTCTTTATTGCTGGTATTGCTGAACAGCAATGCACGTTTGGCTTCTATTATCAACTTGCTTTGAATGTGGTCTTTGGCGGATTTTCCTGTCAGATTTTTTACCGTTTTGTTCAAGTAATCGCTCGTCACTGCCAAATTACTCGCGTAATCGGACACCATGTGAGCTGTTGCATATTGCTTGTTGAGCAGTTGTTTGAAAGTGCGCAGTATGTGGTTACTCGTTTCCTCCAGTTGCGGATTATTGCTTTTGCTTAACGAACAATGGTTGTTGCTTTGAATCAAAAAAATCTTTAGAAGTGAGCCTACAGCTTCCTGTGTGTAAGTTTCGAGCGATTGCGAGAAATGTGACATTTGCTCAATCAGACTTTTGTAAATGGGAATATCTCTTTCGTTGATGGCCAATGGTGGCGATTGACCATAATTATTGAACAGAAAAATATCATTCAGCATTTTGTCAGGAATGGAGTTGGAAATCAGAAACTCCTCCGAAAAAGTAATCACCCAACCGACTGGTTCATTGCTAAGAATAACCTGATGCATTTGCCCTGGCTGAATAAAAAAGATGCTGTGGTCGGTGATTTTATATTCCGTAAAGTCCACAAAATGTGTTCCTTCGCCTTTTTCGATAAAGATAATGGTATAATAATCGTGCCGGTGTGGTTTGTCGGGAGCGCCGTTGGTACTGCGGTAAATATCCTCCATTCGTTTGAGCACAAAGCCCGCATTGCTCGAAGAATTGTCGGCAAATGTGTAAGTCTGAATGTCTTTGTGCAGAAGGTTCATGGTCACAAAAGTAGTGATTTAAATTCTAAAAGGGAATTGTTTGAAATAGAATTGTAATTTTTGGAATAATAATAGTTAACCTGCAGTGAGACTTTGCTACAAACGAAATCTACTGAACTTTTTTCTGAAATTCAATTGGTGTTCTAATACAGTGCACCTTTTAAGCTTTAGGTAGGTTTTAGTGTTGTTTTAAGGTTTCACATATGTAAAACAACAGTGTTAAGCTTGAACTCCTTGTAATTTTTAAATACCTAACAATCATACCCTAATATTACCCTAAAATACTATTAAAACCTCACTTTTCTCTCCTTTTTTTGAACTTTTGGTCTTTAGAATCATTATAGATAAAGTACCTTTGTCGTGAAAATTAATAAGTTCTGACCACTATCAATAAACTCCAGTAATTATTAAATAACTTATGCTCATTCAACGTAAATTCTCGGAAAACCATAAAATGAGTGATTTGATTAATGAAAATCACTCACTTCTACTCGTAATAAGTCGTTTTGGTTTACATTTAGGTTTTGGCAATAAAACGGTCAAAGAAGTTTGTCAATTGAATGGTATTGATTGTATTACGTTTTTGGCGGTAGTGAATTTCTTGTCAGAAGAGAATTTTGAAGTGGATAATACCTACGAGAATATTTCCATTGATACCGTTGTTGATTATTTGAAAAATGCACACAGCTATTTTCTTGATTTTAAGTTGCCTTCCTTGCGCAATAAACTCCTTGAAGCGGTAAATCAACCCGAGCAGAATTTGCCTTATGGGCTTATTTTCATGAAGTTTTTCGACGAGTATGTTTCGGAGGTTCGAAAACACATGGAATATGAAAATAATACCGTTTTTAAATACGCAAAACTTTTGGCAAGTGGCCAAAAGGATTCCAAGTATAGCATTGCCGTTTTTAGGGAGCGACACAACGAAATTGATTCGAAGTTGGAAGAACTTAAAAATATATTGATAAAATATTTTCCGGATAAAGGTAGTAATCATTTACTTACAGAGGTGTTGTTCGATATTTTATCGTGCGAAATTGATATTGTTTCACACAATAAAGTGGAAGATTATTTCTTTATTCCCGCAGTGGAAGCCATTGAAAGAAAAATAAACGCTGCATCATGATGGAAAATGAACTGCTTAAAATAGCCATTGCAGAACCTTCGGTCATCATCAGGAGTGGTATCACGGTGGCACTGAAACGGATTCCGGGCTTTCGAATTCAACCTTTTGAGATTGTTTCCAACGAATCCCTCAATAGTTATTTACGACTTCATAAACCCGATATACTCATCATCAATCCATCGTTTTGGGGTCATTTTGACATTTCGAAACTGAAAACTGAAACCCAAAATCCATTACTACATTGCTTGGCTTTGTTGTATTCGGCGGTAGATGAAAGTTTATTGAAAGGCTACGATGATACAATTAGTATTTATGATAGTGTGGAACAATTGAAAGATAAACTAGAGAAGCTAATTAGCTCACCAGCAGATGAAATGTCTGACGAAAGTAACACTTTAAGCAGTCGCGAAAAAGAAATAATTACTTGCGTAGTAAATGGCCTCACTAACAAAGAAATAGCGCAGGAATTGTTTTTGTCGGCACATACCGTAATTTCTCACAGAAGGAATATTGCCAAGAAACTTGAAATACATAGTACGGCAGGATTGACCATTTACGCCATTGTAAATAAGCTTGTTGAGATTGACGAGATAAAAAAGAATATGTAGTAAATAAAAGTTTGAGAATAAACATGGTTTTTAAGTAGTTTTCGAGAAACGTTCTGTATTTACCTACATGTTGTTACTAAGCTTGAATAGAATCAGCATTAATGGGGATTTATAAATTGTATTTGCAATAGTACTTTTGTATTATAGAAATCAACAAAATATATTTCAATGAAAAATGCTTTAAAACTATCGATTTTTGTAGTTATAATTGGCCTCAATACTATAGTTGTAAACGCACAAGATGAAATAAAAAAGGAATCACCATTTATTTTTAATGCTTCTTACATTGGCGATGTGGTCAGTAATTTTAGCGGTGGAATAAAAAAAGGAACTACCTACCTTGGTTTGGCCAATATCAAGAGCGGTTTTAGTACCGAAAAAGCCAGTTGGTGGAAGGGCGGTAATGCATTTGTTAATTTGGCGAATACCCATGGCGGTATGCCGTCTCAGGATTTGGTTGGCGATTTTCAGGGTGTTTCAAACATTGAAGCTGGCAATATTACTTTTTTATATGAACTTTGGTTCAAACAAAGTGTAGGAAAAGTTGATTTAACCTTGGGATTGCAAGATTTGAATGCTAACTTTGCAGCCAGTGAAAACGGAACGCTGTTTACTAATAGTTCTTTCGGGATTCAGTCGAGTATTGCTGACAATACTTTGTCGCCCATATTTCCATTGACGGCTTTGGGGTTGAATGTTCAGTGGAATATATCGGATGGCTATTTGTGGAAAACGGCAGTTTTTGATGGTACACCCGACGATTTTGAATCCAATCCATATAATGTGAACTGGAAATTGAGCAAAGATCAGGGTTTTATGGCTGTTTCGGAATTTCAAATCAACAGAAGTTTATTGAAAGGGAAGAGTGGTTGCTATAAACTGGGTGTGTATTATCATCAACACAATGATACAATAGATATGGAGCAAAAAAATAATGGTCTATATTTTGTTGCCGATCAGCAAATTAGTTCTACACTATCGTTGTTTTCGCAAATAGGTTTTAGTCCAAAAAGTAGAGATAGTCATAACCACTATTACAGTTTGGGGCTCAAGTATAAAGGTGTGATAAACCAGCGTCCAGATGACCAATTCGGCTTGGCATTGGCTTATGCACAAATTGATGATAGAACCATTGGAAGTGAAACGACTATTGAAACGACATATCAATTTAAAATAAATGAAAATATCTACCTAAGACCAGATATTCAATATATTATCAATCCGGCAGGAACAACCCAACAATTGAATAATGCGTTGGTTGGTTTTATTCGGTTGGGAGTAAATTTCTAAAAATACTGTTTTAAGCTCTTCAAATTGGAGGAGATTTAATTGCAAATAAGATGATAACAAATACAACATATCTTTCCGACATTAAAACTGGAGATGAGGCCATTATTACCAAAGTTTTAGGCCACGGTTCTTTTCGCAAACGCATTACTGAAATGGGTTTTGTGAAAGGCGAAAAAGTTATTGTAATTAAAAACGCACCACTGCAAGACCCGGTAGAATACGAAATTATGGGCTACAAGGTTTCTTTGCGCAGAAGTGAAGCTGAATTGGTAGAAGTGGTTTCGGTAGAAGAAGCGGCGAGTTTATCTGAAATAAAATTTGAAGGAACCATTGACGAGCATACGCTCAAAGTCTCGGCAATGGAAAAAGGCAAAGTCATTAATGTGGCCTTGGTGGGAAATCCAAATTGCGGAAAAACGACCTTGTTTAACTTTGCATCGGGATCACACGAAAGAGTGGGAAATTATAGCGGCGTAACGGTTGATGCCAAAGAAGCCATTCTGAAAAAAGAAGGTTATACATTCAAAATCTTTGATTTGCCGGGCACTTATTCCATTACCGAATACTCGCCCGAAGAGCTTTATGTGCGGATGCACATTACCGAAAAGATGCCTGATATTGTGATTAATGTCGTTGATGCGTCAAACTTAAAACGCAATCTTTTTCTTACTACTCAGCTCATTGATATGAATATTAAGGTGGTAATCGCCTTAAATATGTATGACGAACTGGAAAAGAAAGGCGTGAAGTTTGATTATGACGGACTGGGCGAAATGATGGGAATTCCCATTGTTCCAACCGTTGCTTCCAAAGGCAGAGGAGTGGACGAATTGTTTGATAAATTGATTGAAGTGTATGAAGACCGCGACGCCAGCGTACGTCATATTCACATCAACTATGGAACGCTTATTGAGGAGGCAATAAAAAAGATTCAGGACGTGATTTGGAAAGATCCAAAAATAACTGACAAATTATCATCTCGTTACGTGGCCATAAAACTGTTGGAAACAGACAAAACTACACTCGCTCAACTTGAGAAATACAGTAATTATGAGCAAATAAAATCTGTTACTCAAAAGACGATCGCTGCATTGGAAAAAGAGTATGGAGAACGTTCAGAAACCATAATTACCGATGCCAAATATGGCTTTATTGATGGTGCAATGAAGGAAACTTATATAGAGCCTGTTGAGGATCGTTATAAAATCAAACGTGAATTCGATGACTTGCTGACCCATAGATTTTGGGGATTTCCTATTTTTCTATTTTTTATGTGGTTTATGTTTCAAGCTACTTTTACATTGGGAAGTTACCCAATGGGATGGATTGATGCTGGCGTAGGTTTGTTAAGTAATTGGATGCACAATGTTATGCCAGCAGGTGCTTTGCGCGATTTGATAGTGGATGGAATTATTGGTGGAGTAGGTGGCGTGATTATTTTCTTGCCCAACATCATGATACTATTTTTCTTCATTTCCTTGATGGAAGATACTGGTTATATGGCGCGTGCCTCGTTTATCATGGATAAGTTGATGCATAAAATTGGCCTGCATGGCAAATCATTTATTCCATTGGTAATGGGTTTTGGTTGCAATGTACCCGCCATTATGGCTACTCGGACTTTGGACAATAAAAAGGACAGAATACTGACCATGATTATTACGCCATTTATGTCCTGCAGTGCGCGGCTTCCGGTGTATGTATTGCTTATTTCTGCTATTTTTCCTGCTCATCAAGGTCTTGTGCTATTCGCTATTTATCTGATTGGTGTACTATTGGCAGTGGTTACAGCTCTGATTATGAAACGTTTGGTTTTTGCAAAAAAGGAAGTTCCCTTTGTAATGGAATTGCCGCCCTATCGCATCCCAACATTGAAAAATACCAGTTTGCACATGTGGCACAAAGGGCAACAATATCTAAATAAAATGGGAACTGTTATTTTATTCGCTTCGGTTCTTATTTGGGCATTGGGCTATTTCCCTCAAAATGTAGTATATAGTGCCAATTACGAAACGCAAATTGCAAATGTAAAAGCTGACAAACTTCTTGCTGAAAATGTGAAAGCAGATAAAGTATCGGAATTAGAACTCAACCAAGAATCCGAACGTCAGGAAAAATCGTATATCGGTCAACTTGGACATGCCATCGAGCCGATTATCAGTCCATTGGGTTATGATTGGAAAATGGGTGTAAGTATTATTACCGGATTGGCTGCCAAAGAAATTGTGGTGAGTACGATGGGAATTCTTTATCACGCAGATATGAAAGCGGATGAGAAATCCGGTACTTTGAAGGAAAATCTATTGGCTCAAACGCACAATTATGGTGAACTAAAGGGACAAAAAGTATTTACGCCTTTGGTGAGCTTTGGCTTTATGTTGTTCATTTTGATATACTTCCCTTGTGTGGCAGTTATTGCAGCCATCAGAAAGGAGGCCAATTGGGGTTGGGCAATATTTACAATGGTTTATACCACAGCCATAGCTTGGGTATTGGCTTTTGCAACTTATCAGATTGGAAATTTGTTTTAGACCATAAATCGGTAATTCAGTTTTTTATTTAGTTTTCAATTAAAAGGTTATTATCAAAATGTTACAAACAATAATTGTTTATATAATCATCGTTTTTGCCATTGCATATACAATATATTCAGTGGTAAAAAGTCTTCGCAAGAAAGAAACTTCAGCCTGTGGCGATTGTAATGGTTGCGGCATAAAGGATGAAATTACAAAGAATATCACGAACAAGAAAACCAAAGATCCAACTACTTGTGGATGTGGACCCAACCAATAAAAAATGCCTTGCTCAGCTATTATAAATCAGATTAATGATTGAAAGGAAATCACAAACATTAATGAAATTTCTATTGAAATGAAATATAAATTCTCAAATTTGCTCATTTTATGTATGCTTTCTAGTTCTTACATTTTTTCTCAAACTTCCGAAAATCAAAAGGATGACAATGATAGTATTGACGAAAAGAAGTCATTTTTCTCTGCATCAACCACTTTTATTACAAATTCTGCTTCTGCGGGTAGGGTCGAAGAGGGTTATAATCCTTCAATAGGCGCATCGATAGGCTACAATTTCAAATTTGGTGGGTATATTGCCGCCGAATCAGGTTTGGCGCCAACCCAAACACAAAAGTTTGGAGGTTTTTCACTTCAGGGCGGATATGGTTGTACCATTATTAAAGATTTTATGGATGCTGACATAAGTTACACGCATTATTTTAGCCAAAATACATCTAAGGTTTCGTCCGAAGTTCAAGGGACTTTTACAGGTGCTCTTACCTGCGACTTGGACTGGGTCGCAATTGATTTCACACCCAGTTATAGTTATGGAAGTAAAGTGGGAGATGTTTTATTTTCACTTGGTTTGAATAAAAATATAAGCCTATTTACTTTTAGCAAACAATCAGAGTTAAGCATTAGCCCAGGATTGAAAAGTTATGCAGGAACTCAGAAATTATTAGAATTGCATGTCACTAAAAAGCCGCTTAAAACTAAAAAAGGAGCTATTTTAATTTCCGAATATAACGCAGAATACTCAAAATTTAATTATTTGGATACTGACATTGAGATTCCAATCAGCTATACGTTAAATAAATTCACATTTGAGTTGACACCAATACTTTCATTACCTACTAATTTGGTTCAAACAACCCGATTTATTGCCAACCCATTCTATGTGGATTTTTCAGTATCCCTAAAAATATAGTTTCTTTTTGTTTCTTTTGTTGATTAAAAAAAGTCTTAGTTCTCCATACAAAAAGTTGGGTTGAACTAAGACTTTTTTACAATTATATTCTATTGTCAATCAATTTCTTGGTACTTATTTCTATTAAATATCCAGAAAATGATTGGGAAAATAAGCAATGTGAGTATAGTAGCAGTAATTAAACCGCCTATTATTACTATCGCCAATGGTTTTGAAGACTCCGATCCAATACCGGTGGAAAGCGCAGCTGGCATCAAACCAATAGAGGCCATTAAGGCAGTCATGATGATGGGACGAGTTCTAACTTTCACTGCTTGCAAAATTGAATCATCGAGCGTCAAATCAGCTTTGAGGTTTTTGTGAAATTCTGAAATCAACAAAACGCCATTTTGAATACAAATCCCAAACAAAGCTATAAAACCAACGCCGGCGGAAATTCCAAAATTCATACCTGTTAAATGCAGCGCCAAAATTCCACCAATGATGGCAAAAGGAACATTTGCAATTACTAGTCCGGCATCTTTTATATTGCCAAACATAATGAATAGCAGTACGAAAATGGCTACTAAGCTTATTGGAACCACTTGAGCAAGTCTGTTGGAAGCACGAACCTGATTCTCAAATTCACCTGCCCATCCAATTGAATACCCTTGCGGCAATTTTATTTTTGCCACGCTTTGCTGAGCATCTATAACAGTACTTCCCAAATCGCGGTCACGCACGGAGAATTTTACACCAATAAATCGCTTCGTATTATCCCTGTAAATAAGTGCTGGGCCAGTCACTTTCTCGACAGAACAGATTTCTTTCAATGGTATCATGGAACCACTTAATGTAGGAACTTTCAAATTTTCAATGTCGGTTTCACTGCGGCGATAAGCCTGATCAAAGCGAATTCGAATATCAAATTTCCGTTCCTCCTCGTACTTTTGGGTGACTGTTTTTCCTCCAAATGCCATTTCTAACACATCTTGGGCTTCATTTACCATTACTCCATAAATGGCCATTTTCTTTTTATCAAGTACAACACTGATTTCGGGTTGTCCAAGATTTCGCATAATTCCCAAATCTTTTACTCCCCTCACATCTTTCATTTTTTCCATTACCTGATTAGCAATCTCATCGAGTTTATGCAAATCATCGCCGTATATTTTCACCCCATTGTCAGCATTGAAACCAGCCACAGCTTCGGCTACATTGTCAATAATAGGTTGGGAATAATTGTACACAATTCCTTGGTATTTCTCCAGTTTGGCATCCATTTCATTCACCAATTGATCGTAACTTATTTTACGCTGCCATTCTTCGTGAGGCTTTAAATTTACCTGCATTTGAACATAATAAAATCCACTGGGGTCGGTACCATCGTTACTTCTACCCGTTTGCGACAAAACGCCGTTCACCTCTTTGAAGCTCATTAACTCCTTTCGCAGTTTAGCAACTCGTGTTACCGTTTCGTTTAAGCTCTGACTCATAGGGTATTTGGCTTCAACCCATAGTGCTCCTTCGTTCAATTGTGGCATAAACTCTGTTCCCAAAAACTTAGCTGAAAATAATGTAATAATCAGAATGGTAAATGCAATACCTAGGCTTCGTTTTTTGTGACGGAAGGTCATCATAAATGACTTCTCAACAAGATTATTCCAAAAGTTGACAAATGGATTGTGTTTCTCTTTTACATTTTTATTGAGCAAAACATGTGACAAAACAGGCACCAAAGTAAGAGTAAATAGAAGTGCTCCCAGCAAGGCAAAACTCAGTGTCCAAGCCAAAGGTGAAAACATTTTTCCCTCTACTTTTTGGAATGCGAAAATGGGTAGAAGTGCAATAATAATTATCATTTTGGAAAAAAAGATGGCTTTCCCCAATTCTGAACCACTCTTTTTGATGATCCTTCCTTTTGCCAGTTTGTTGAAGCGTTCGGTTCCCACTTTTTCACGAAGATGATCCAGCGTGACAAACAAGCCTTCCACCATAACCACCGCCCCATCTATTATGATACCGAAATCTATCGCCC
>JBAXAD010000017.1:0-35458 GCA_037142715.1 Paludibacter sp.
TTATTGAGCTAATTAATGTTCTGAAACAATACGGGTTGAGTTTAAGTGTTTTATCAAATAAACCTCAAGAATTTTATCAACTGAAATTATTTCGTATATTTTCTTTTTCTGATTACCTGATAGCCAATTCCAAAAATAAGTAATAAACCAATAGGAATCAGCACATTTACCAATTGCCAATAAGTTTTATCTTCACTACTGATTTTCTTGTTCAGCAATCTCAATTTCAAAGTTCTGTTACGCAGTTGCATCCAACCTTCATTATCGGCTAAATAAAGCACTGCATTTAAAACAAATTCCTTGTTGCCAAACTGTTGATTCATGTAACGGTCAAAACCAAGCGGAATGGTAGTGCTGTCGCTTGCAATGCCCGAGGTTTCATTTCGGATAATATCTCCGTCGGCAATTACTATCTGACGCGTTTTTTGACTTTGCTGAAGTATGGGTAAAGTGTTTGTCAAACCTGCAGGCCTCATTCGGTTGGTGAAATCCGATTGGAAAATCCCTTCCAAAGCTACTGCCACTGGTACATAACTGAGATTGAAATAAGCCTTATCGTTTGCTTTATGAGTTTCGCTCAAATCAATAGTGGTTGGCGTTCCAATAATATGTGTATTATCCGAAGTGGCCAGTAGAAGTTGAGCATTCACCAGTTTGTTGTCGCCCACCAAATCGATGCCCGAACAAAACTCGGCCCGCACTTGGGTTATATTTCTACTCACCGGATGTTGTCCAGAAGTGAGTAACAGCGGTGCATAATACCACGGTGTCGATTCAAATTGGGGTGCTGCATTGGCAGGAGCAATATTCACGGGTACGTTGGCACATTGTACATCTTGCAAAATCACAGGATTGATGCGGACGCCGTACCTGAAAAGCTGGTCACCCAAGTTCAAATCCAGTTCCATGGCTGGCGAAAGTCCAGATTTGGAAAGATTTTCACGGGCAATTCTCACACCATCGATTAACCACAGCACACGGCCACCATTCATAATGTATTGGTCGATAATGTATTTGTCGGACTCACTGAATGGTTGAGTGGGTTTTGCAATAATTACCACTTTATATTTATCCAATATCGAAGCGTCGGTAGCCAAAACTCCTCTGTCAATCTGAAAATAACGGCTGAGCGATTTACAAATACTAAATGTTTCTGTTTCCGAAAGTTCGCCGTGACCTTCTATAAATGCAATTTTAGAAACCTCGGTATTCACCAACTGGCGAACGCCATCTGTGATTTCAAACTCCAGGTTTTCGATGGAAATGTTCAGGTTTTCTTCACCAGAATTTCCCCTGATATTTTTAAGTAAGCTTATAGGAATGGTTTTGCCTTTGTAACTTAAAGTCAACCAAGGAAATAGTACTTTCTGAATTGATTTCCCTTCCTTATCACGTTCATAAACAGCCGTTGGAATTAGTCCACGTGCATTGAGTTCAGCAAATTTTTTCTCGCGCTGTTCAGTAGTTTCTGCTAACGAAGGGTTTTCATAACGTATTTGTATATTCTTGTTGGCATAAATCGACAATTCGTCGATTAGCTCACCTGTTGACTTTTTTAATCGCTGAAAAGATGGATTAAGGTCGCCATCCAAATAAATCACAACTTCAAGTGGAGCATCCAATTTGCTCATCAAGTTTTTCGTTTGCCCTGCAACGCTAAACCGTTTATCGGAAGTTAAATCGATACGGAAGAAGTAGAAGTAAGAAATGATGATAATTGCCAACGAGCAAATCAAAAAAGTGAGATTTCGTAGTTTCCGAATTTTCATGTTTAATCTATAATTCTATTATAATGGCCAGATATAATGTTATATGGTATTTTTTAAGTGCAACTAACAGTTTCATTATAGCATTCATATTCAGAGTATTGACCTGATAATTGCAACTAACACAAAAAATAATTTACATTCATTTGTGTTAGTTGCTTACAAATACTTTGTCAATATTTCAGTTGAAGTTTAGTTAATCAACACTTGCCTAATTCCCCGCCAGCTGGCGGGGTAGGGGTTCTCTGTTGATTAATCAGTTACGTTGCCAGTTCTTTTCAAAATACCCCAACTTACAAGTTCACCTTTCAGCGCTCTTAAAAATGATTTTAGAAGCACCCAGAACAACAATTGTCTGTACACAAATCTTTGTACAAATAGCATTAAAGCTGTTTTAAAAGTGAATTTTCTATTGTCATAATTGTACGCAAGTATTGATATAAGGCAATCTATCACATAGTAAAGTAGATAGAATAAAACGTATTCTTCAGCATTGTGTGAAAAAAGTCCCGCTATAAATAGAATGTCTACAATTGGAGAAAAAAGTGGTATTATGAAATTGAAAATCAGTAAATTAGGAAGTACAATCCAACCAATATTCATTTTTTTGATATTGAAAAGTAAATCTCGATGTTTCCAAAAACTCTGCATCATACCAAATGTCCAGCGGGTACGTTGTTTTATAAACATGTCAATATCTTCCGGAGCTTCAGTCAAAGCCAATGCATCATTGCTGGTACGAATTGTATAATCGGCACGCAAAAGACGAAGCGTGAGGTCACAATCCTCTGCCAAAGTATCGGTGGTAAATCCTTCAATTTCAGTAATTGCTGTTTTCCGGAACGCTCCAATTGCACCCGGCACAACCAGAATTGCATTTACGTAATCATATGCACGACGGTCAAAATTCTGACTAGTAGTGTATTCTATTGATTGCCAATTGGTCAGCAAGTTTCTTGTATTTCCAACCCTGACATTACCTGCCACTGCACCTACTTGAGAATCGGCAAAGAATGGCATTAGTTTGGATACTGCATCTGGTCTTAGCATAGTGTCAGCGTCAATACATACTAAAATTTCGCCTTCAGCCTGATGAATCCCGAAATTCAATGCAGATGCTTTACCTCCATTTTCTTTCGTCAGCACTTTTACTTTTGGATGATTATCAAAAACCGTTTTTATCTTATTATTAGTCTCGTCTTTTGAACCATCATCAACAAAAATAATCTCGAAATTTGGATAGTCAGATTTCAATAAATAATTCAAGGTTCTTTCCGCATTCATTTCTTCATTGTAAGCAGGTACAATGATACTAACTTTAGGAAAATAGTCAGTTGCCAATGCTTTTTGCTTCTTTTCTTTTATTCGTTGCAAAATGGCCAAAATGGCTATTGATATTAATCTAAAGATAATCAATGAGATAGCAATAATAAAAAAACCATGTAAAAAGTGTTCCCAAAGGAAAGTAATAACGAAAAATATTAAGTTGAGAGATTCTGCAAATTTGAATTTCTTTTGTACTATGGGCATAACTTGATCACGTGTTTTGTTCATTAATGACGAAACAGTTACAAAATGATAGCCATGTTTTTCATAATAATCAATAATTTGAGGTAATGCTATAATGGATTCTGAACGTTCTCCACCGGCATCATGCATTAAGAGTATATTTCCCATATTCCTACGGGCAATAGAACGGGCCACAATAGAATCAGCGCTTACATCTTCCTCCCAGTCATTGGTGTCAATGTATGAAGTTACACAAATATATCCTTCATCATTTGCAATTGCCAATGATTTAATTTGGAACAAATTCTTGGGCTCAGCATCTGTAATGTACGGAGGCCTGAATAACAAAGTTGAATGTCCCAAAATACTTTCCAGAAGCAGTCGGGTTGAGCGAAGTTCTACCCTTTCCCTGTTTTCGGACGTTACCTCTAAGTTTGGATGAGTAAATGTGTGATTTCCAATCTCATGACCCTCATTGTATATTCTGTTGATTAATGGAATATTATTCTCAATATTTGCACCAGTTACAAAGAATGTGGCTGGCACATGTTTCTGTTTTAGAATATCCAAAATCTTTGGCGTATATTCATCGTTTGGTCCATCATCAAAAGTGATAGCAATTTGTTTTGGATCATTAGCACCATACCGTTTTATCATGTAAGAGCTTGGTAACGAGATGTATTTCTCATCCGTAATTAACTCATCATCTTTGTTGTAAGTCAGTTTACTAAATCCCTTTTCAGGCTCATTAACCATTTCTAGAATTTCTCCTTTTCCATCGTAATTGACTGCTGAAATTGACCCAATGTGTTCTAGCTGTTTGTAATTAAACGGTTTAGTTTTTAAATAATTTTCATCAAGATTTTTAGAATAAAAATTCCATATACGTTCATCCTCAGACCCTAAATACCACAAAGCTACACCACCAGCATTGAAATCTTCGGCAGTTCGCATTATATTGTAAGTGCCAATTGCATCATTGCAATGTGTTTCGTGTTCACCTCCATTGTCATCTGTGTACCACATTGAAATGTCGGACTGACTCAGATTAAATGTCACATCTTCTTCATATTCCTTTGCCAAAGAAATTAATCCTTGATACGAAATTTTTGTTCCAATTTTCCCTTTTTGCCAATCGAAACCATAACCTGCAAGGCACAAAACAATTTTTTCCGACGGCACTTCTTTCATAGCTTGGTCTAGCGAATTTTCGACAAACATTAAAGAAGAAACACAGCCCGGATCACTATCTGGATAGTGCTCATTATATGCCATTATATAGATAAAGTCGTAATATGGAGCAAGTTCTTTATAGGAAACACCTTCCACAGTTGGGTCAATATCAATGGTTGTTAAATATCCTTCGGGGTGTAAAGTTTCATACAATTCCTTAGAAAATTTAATCATGTAAGGTTTTATGGCAACAGGCAAATTCTCAAAGTCAATATTTATTCCTTGAAGATCATTTGTGTCCAAAAGCATTTTAATATTTTCGATCAGTTTTCCACGAGTTACTTTATTTTTTAGAGTTAAATATGTACTGTCACCATTCCAACGTTTGTTGCTGAAATTATTTATAATTGGAATGACGGCAACTTTGTTTTTATGAATAAAATCAAAGGTTTCATATTCAAATCTTGATTCAATCTTACCTTTTGAACCTACTTGAAAAAACCATTCGGGCAACACCATATTTAATTTTCCTATGTTTTTCTTTAGCGAATACAAGGAATTCATGTCCCAATTCACATAAAATCCAGCTCTTACAGGTAAGAACTTTTTTATTTCTTGAGACACATTTTGTTGTTCCGCAGGATAAAGAGTTTTCCTGTGATTTTTTCGGTATTTTTCTAATTGCTTCGCAAAATCAAGTTGGTCAGCCTTTGAAATGTAAGTTTTTGACTTGTCAGTATTCAAATCAGGAAGTTTCTTCTCGTTATAGGTGAGAACTTTTAAATCATAGCTTCGTTTGTTGAGCAATGAAACAACTACAGAAGACATAATAATAAGTAAGAAAACTATCAAAATCCTTACAAACCATTTAAAACTCTTCCAACGTGTTGGTGAATTTGTCTGAAAAACCTGTTTTTGCATATTAGTTATTGAAAGTGTGATTAGTTATTTATCTTATTTATAAGTTTCTGAAATTTTATTTTCTGAATATTTTTATTTCCTGATTTTGAAGCCAATGTTTTCTGATTCAAGTAAATATAGTAACGTTTAAATTCTCTTTTAGTTCGAACTGTACTCTGAACATATTTTAAAATTGAAGCTATTGGAGTGTTGTTAATCTAAAAATAAACAACTCGATTGGATGTTTTTTCGTTTTTACGATGCAAAGATAATCTTTTTACTTGAATTTGATTTTAGTTAATCAAATTTGAGCGTTCAATGTACAAAATTTATCTAAATGCGAGAATCTTAAACTAGAATACAGTTCCCAATTATTTTTTCTTTTTTCTCAAACGGCCAGTTTTTTTTTCTTAAATCAAGCCTGTATTTTCTTCCCTTAAAAAACCCTTATTTATATTTTAGGAGTTATTTGCAAGTTGAGTGGGTCAAATTATTTGATTATCTTTGCAATCCTGTCAATTATAAAGTGGTTTGTGGTTTTAACTTTGACATTCAGAACTTTAATTAATGATTTATTTTCAGTTTCTGTTTTTATTGATAAAAGCGAACTTTGTAAAATGATATTGCAACAATTTCAAAATAAATTACTTCTATTATGGGTAAAATAATTTCGTTGGCCAATCAAAAAGGTGGTGTTGGAAAAACTACAACTGCCATTAATTTAGCAGCTTCTTTGGCAACGCTTGGTAAAAAAGTTTTGTTGGTAGATGCTGATCCACAGGCCAATGCCTCATCTGGCCTTGGCATAGATATACGTACTTTAGAGTTCACTATATATGAATGTTTGATTGATGGCGTGCCGTCCAAACAGGCAATTCACCCAACTGCTGTTGAGAATTTATTTGTGCTTCCATCTCATATCGATTTGGTGGGTGCTGAAATTGAGATGCTTAACATGGAAAATCGTGAACATGTGATGCGTAATTTGCTTACTCCGCTCAAGCCCGATTATGATTTTCTATTGATTGATTGTTCCCCTTCGCTTGGCCTAATAACCGTGAATGCGCTTACCGCCTCCGATTCGGTGATTATTCCTGTTCAATGCGAGTATTTTGCCCTCGAAGGTATTAGTAAACTGCTGAATACCATTAAAATAATCAAGAGCAAACTGAATCCCGCCCTCGAGATTGAAGGCTTTTTGCTCACAATGTACGATAACCGCCTTCGCTTGGCAAATCAGGTGTATGCCGAAGTAAAAAAACATTTTGCTGGAATGGTTTTCGAAGCCGTAATCACGCGGAATGTACGTTTGAGTGAAGCGCCAAGTCATGGAAAACCTGTGTTGTTGTACGATCCAGAATCAAAAGGTTCTTTAAATTATATGGATTTAGATAAAGAATTGATAGCTAAACAACTCGAAAATTAATACGCATACAACAATAAGACAAAAGCTCCGTTTTTTACGATACAAATATGGCAAAGAATATCACAGGTTTAGGAAGAGGTTTGGGTGCATTGATTGATACTGAAAACATTATCACCAGTGGCTCATCGTCAATAAGTGAGGTTGAATTGGATTTGATTTTTGCAAATCCCAATCAGCCCCGAACTCATTTTGATGAAGAAGCTTTGGCCGAGTTGGCTTCGTCCATTCGCGAGTTGGGTGTGATTTCGCCCATTACTTTGCGCAAAAACGATGATGGAACTTATTTGATTATTGCTGGTGAAAGAAGGTTCAGGGCTTCAAAATCTATCGGTTTGAAAGCCATTCCGGCATATGTAAAAACCGCAGCCGATGAGCAAGTAATGGAAATGGCGTTGATTGAAAACATTCAAAGGGAAGATTTGAATGCCATTGAAATTGCGCTTACCTTTTACCGATTGATGGAAGAATATAAACTTACGCAAGAAAGATTGAGCGATAGGGTGGGGAAGAAGCGTGCCACAATTGCCAATTACCTGCGTTTGTTGCGTTTGCCTGCCGAAATTCAAATGGGTATCAAGAATCGCAAAATTGATATGGGCCACGCTCGAGCCATTTTGGGATTGAATGATCCTGCTGCCCAATTGCGTCTATACGAGGCCATTATCCTTAATGATTATACCGTTCGTAAAGTTGAAGAATTGGTACGTTTGTTTTTAGAAACAGGCAGTTTGGACATTAAGCCAAAAACTACTTTGAATCCAGTAAAAGGGTTGAAGGAGTTTGGTGATTTGAAAGCACAATTGAGTGCCGTTTTTGGAAATAAAGTTCAATTTAGCTGTAATCCCGACGGAAAAGGCAAAATTTCAATTCCTTTTTCTAATGATGAGGAACTAACACATATCATGGAATTGTTTGATAAAATTTAACGAAAACGATTGGTGAATAAGTACCTAAACTTTATTGTCCTGTTAATTTTATTTGTTTCTCTTGGTCTTAAAGCTCAGGAAGTAACTGCTAATATCCCATTGTTGAAAGATACCCTTAAGAATCAGCCTGTGGTGATTGTGAAGGAGCAAAATGTGACATTTCTGGATACTATTACAAAGCCTAAAGCATTTAAACCCGATCCAATAAGGGTGGTATGGATGGCAGCAATAATTCCTGGCTATGGCCAGATACTGAACAAAAAGTATTGGAAGTTACCGTTGGTTTATGGCGGTTTTTTGGGATTTGCGTATGCAATTTCAATGAATTCTTCAAGGTACACAACTTATATGACTGCTTATAGGGATATAATTGATACTGACCCTAGTACGGTTAGTTACATTGCCATTATTCCAAAAGGCTATACCATTGATAATTATGGAGGAATAACTGGTTATACCAGAATTTTAAAATCTGCGGAGGAAAATTATCGCCGTTACCGCGATTTAAGCATCATCACTGCCATTGCATATTATGCCATTACCATTGTGGATGCTTATGTTGACGCTCAATTGTATGATTTTGATATAAGTCCTGATTTGACAATGCGTTTTCAACCAACATTATTAAAAAACCCTTATGGAATTGCTAATACGCCAGGGATTCAATGTCGTTTTAGTTTAAAATAGATTTCTTTCAATAGATAAAAAGAGCTTACTATGACTTTAAAAAAAATCATTTCAATCCTTTCTATAATCCTTCTAGGCTACACATCTGTATTTTCTCAGAAATTAGTAAGCTCGAAAACAGTTAGTAAGTCTGATGCCATTAAGGATTTGGAAAATGATACTACCATTAATATCCCCGCCGAATTTGATAACACGCTGGATTTCATGCTTCATTCCTGGGTCGTTCAAAGATCTGAAAGCTCCAATTGCATTTCAAGTGTATTTCCAGCTCCGGTTTCGGACTCTATCTGCAAATTGCGCTTAACAAAAATGCCCTGCTTGATGGAAATGCCCTTTAATCCACCTGTTCGATCATTTATTGATTTATACACCATCAGAAAACGTACCCAAGTAGAATATATGTTGGGTATGAGCAAGTATTATTTTCCGCTTTTTGAACAAGTGCTGAGTGCCAATAATTTACCTTTGGAATTGAAATATTTATCCATCATTGAGTCAGCCCTTAATACCACCATTGTTTCTCGCATGGGTGCAGCAGGTTTGTGGCAACTAATGATTGGCACTGGTAGAATGTATGGCCTGGAAATCAACAGTTTGGTTGATGAGCGCCTTTCACCCGTAAAAGCAACCAATGCCGCAGCCCATTTTATGAAGGATTTATATTCTATTTATGGCGACTGGAATTTGGTGATTGCATCCTATAATTGTGGTCCAGGAAATGTGAATAAAGCCATACGCAAATCGGGTGGAAAACGCGATTATTGGGCAATTTATCCATTTTTGCCCAGAGAAACGAGAAGTTATGTACCTATATTTATTGCTGCCAATTATTCAATTCACTATGCGGCCGAACACAACATGTGCCCAGCGGTTGTAAATATGCCTTTAATGACCGATACTATTATGGTGCATCAAAGGATTCATTTAGAGCAGGTTGCAGCTGTTCTGAATTTGCCAATTGAAGAGCTTCGTTTGTTGAATGCGCAATATCGAAAAGATATAATTCCTGGGAATATTAAACCTTATGTTTTGTGTTTGCCGTTAAATTATGTCAATACCTTTATGACTAAATACGATGAAGTGTTGGCTTATAAAGCAGACGAATTGATCAATAATCGACGAAGTGAAATAGATATATTACAGGTTCCTACACCACTGGCTTCAAGTGGCTCGGAAAAAGTGATATATTACAAAGTAAAACACGGTCAAAATTTGGGAGCTGTAGCAGCAAAATATGGCGTATCAGTAGCCAAATTAAAGAAATGGAATCACATAAGTGGTAATAAACTCAAGGCTGGTGAACGTTTAAAGATTCTCAAGTAATTTCTCAATTTCTGTTATAATTGTTTTATTCATCTCAATTTGTTCTCAAGTAAAGTGATTTGATATTAATTTTCATTTTAAAGGTTTGATTATTATGGAAAAGCTCTTTTATTCCATTTCAGAAGTGGCCACAATGTTTGACGTAAATCAATCGAATTTACGGTTTTGGGAAAAAGAGTTTAAACAGCTTAAACCCCGGCGAAATGATAAAGGTACTAGGTTCTATACCACTGACGATATTCAAGTTATCAAGCAAATTATCTACTTGGTAAACGAACAAAAGCTTACCCTTGACGGTGCCAGACGCAGACTTACCCAGAGAAAAGATGTTATTGCGAAACAACAGGAGGTAGTGGAGCGGTTAAAATCAATTCGCAAGGAATTGTTGGGTATTTCAGGTGCATTATAAAATTCTCAAGGAACTAAGACCGTTTTTATTCCCTAATATCCAGCCAGTTATGAAAAATATTACTGTTTTAACATTGATTATTTCATTTCTATTCCTATCCATTGTAACTGTTTCCGCCCAAAAGAGACCAAAGAACATAGTCTTTTTAATTGGTGATGGTATGGGTATTGCCCAAATTTATTCGGGAATGGTAGCCAACGGAAATAAACTTGCCTTGGAACGATGCACTTATTCTGGATTTTCGAAAACCTACTCTGCCAATAATTTCACTACTGATTCTGGTGCGGGGGGAACAGCTCTGGCTTGTGGAGTGAAAACAAATAATGGCATGATTGGTATGGGGGTTGATTCTGTCGCTGTTGAATCAATTCTTGAACTTGCCGAAAAGAATAGTTTATCAACCGGTATTGTAGTTGCCTGTGCGGTAACCCATGCTACTCCCGCCTCCTTTATTGCTCATCAGATTGACCGAAATATGTACGATGAAATTGCGTCTGATTATTTGAAATCGGATATTGATGTATTTATTGGTGGTGGTCGTAAGTATTTTGAGAATCGAGCAGATGGTCGAAATTTGACTGACGAACTTAAGGCTAAAAACTATCAGATAGCATATGATATGGTAAGTATAAAGCGTATTAAAACCGGTAAATTGGCTGGATTGCTTTACGATGATCAAAACCCAGCCATGCCTGAACGTGGCAACATGTTACCCGATGGAACCATTGCTGCTATTGATGTTTTGGAACACAATAAAAAAGGATTTTTTTTAATGGTTGAAGGTTCTCAGATTGATTGGGCTGCTCACGATAACAATGCCAAGCAAGTAATAAAAGAAATGCTTGATTTCGACAAAACGGTTGGGTTGGTTTTGGATTATGCAGAAAAGGACGGAAATACCTTAGTAATTATTACTGCCGATCATGAAACGGGTGGCATGACAATTCTGAACGGGAAATTCGGGTCGGATGAAATGAAAGCTGCTTTTACCACAAAAAGTCATTCTGGAGTACCAGTCCCAGTATTTGCTTTTGGCCCAGGTGCTGAGAATTTTTCAGGTTTTATGGAGAATACCAGCTTCAAAGGGAAATTGGAGAAATTGCTAAAACTTAAAAAATAGGATTCGTGGGAAAAATTGAATCGGAAAAACGCACTGTCACCTACATGATTGGACTTTATTGTAGGAAAAAACACAAAGTGAATAACTTGTGCGCAGATTGCGAGCAGTTAAAGAATTATGCTTTGGCACGTTTGGATAAATGTCCTTTTGGTGAGGAAAAATCAGCTTGCAAAGACTGTAAGGTGCATTGTTATAAATCCGATAGAAGGGAACAAATTCGAAAGGTAATGAGATTTTCGGGTCCACGAATGTTGATTTATTACCCTTTGGACTACTTAAAACATTTGATAAAAAAAAGCCCTTTATGAAATTATCATAAAGGGCTTTTTTTGCATTCATTAATCACTAATAGCTAATCACTAATAATTATTTCAATCCCAGTTTTTTCTTAACCAATGCAGAAATGTCATTTGATTTAGGAGATTGGTAAATGATACCTTGTGTGCTTAAATCGAAGATATACAAGTAATTGTTTTCTGTGCCTACTTCATTGATGGCTTTTTTTACTTTCTCAACTACCGGTGTAAATAATTCTTGTTGTTTCTTTTGCAAATCGGCACTAGCTGTTTGATTGAAAGTGGTTATGCGTTGTTCGATTTCAGCGATTTCACTTTGACGAGCTGTTTTGATGCTTTCTGGCATAGTAGCTTGTTTGTCTTGAAATTCCTTGATTTTAGCGTAATATTCTTCACGCATTTTCACTAATTCTTTTTCCCATTGAGATTGTAAATCACTGATAGTTTTTTCAATAACTACACGTTCTGGCATAAGCGACAGAACTTCTTGAGAGTTGATATGACCAAGTTTTCCTTCTTGAGCCATCAAACTGATTGGTAATGCGAAAAGCATTAAGAGAGCAATTTTCTTTAACATGTTATTATTTTTAATTGTTTATATTTATTTGAAAAATGGACTGCAAAAGTATAAAATTATTTCGAATAACCCAATTTTTGAAGAATAGCATCACTCACATCTAATTTTGGTGATGTGAAAAGTACGCTTACAGATGAACTCTTATCGAAAACAAGCTCGTAATCTTTTTCTTTACTCAACTCCTGAATGGCTGTATATACTTCATCTTGAATTGGTTTCATCAAGCTTTGACGTTTTTTGAAAAGCTCACCTTCTGGTCCAAAGTAACTGCGTTTTAATTCTTGAGCTGCTTTTTCCTTGGCTACAATTTCTTCTTCACGCTTCACTTTCATGTCTTCCGAAAGAAAGACAATTTCTGTTTGATAGTTTTTGTACATTTTCTGTACTTCCTGCATTTGAGCTTCAACTTCCGACTGCCACTTTTTGGATACCTGATTGAGTTGTTCATTTGCTGTTTCGTAAGTAGGAATATTCTTCATAATGTATTCCATATCTACCATTGCAAATTTTTGTGCATTACCGGCAAATGCAATTCCTGCCAATAAACAGAGCGACATAATTAGTTTTTTCATATTACTTTTCCTTTAATGATTACGTAACGATTATTCTTTTATATACAATGGAATTTCTCATTACAAATTCTTTGCCAAAGTTTTTTCAGTCAACTGTTATAAGTCATCAGTCAACAAATAATCTATGTAAATCTGTGGGTAAACTCTTAATTCTGTAAACTGATAACTGATTGCTGTCAACTGATAACTGAATTTACAGTTCTTGTCCCAAAACAAAGTGGAATTGTCCACCGCTTTTTGCTCCATTCACTTTGTCGAAACCATAGCCCCAGTCTATTCCCATCATACCAAACATAGGCAAGAAAATACGAACACCCACACCAGCAGTACGTTTCAAATCAAATGGATTATAGTCGCCAATTTTATTAAAACAGTTACCAGCTTCCAAAAATGTAAGTGCATAAATAGTAGCTGATTGTTCCAACGATAATGGGTAACGAAGTTCCATTGTGAATTTATTGTACAAATAACCCATTGTTGTTCCAATTTTGGAGTCATAAGGCGTTAGTGAACCGCTTGTATATCCACGCATTGCCACATATTCAGTTCCGTAGCTAGTGTAGCTTGACATTCCGTCACCACCCATAATAAAGGTTTCGTAAGGAGAGCGTGCATTTATATTATACTGTCCCAAATAGGCGAACATTGCTCTACTCATTAATACTAATTTATTGTCAGGAGAGATAGGAGTAAAGGTTTTACCGCTAAATGTCCATTTGTGATATTCAATAAATTTATAACGCTCGGCATTCGTCATGTTTGGATCGGCATAATTCTTTCCATTAATGGCAGAGTACGGTGGTGTAATCTTTAATCCCAATGAAAAGGCTGAGCCACTACGTGTGTAAATTGGATTGTCAATTGAGCTACGGCTAAGGGTTAGACCCAGGCTGATATTATTGTAATTACCGTCTGTTAATGGTGGTAAATACAACCAGTTTTTTAGCATAAATAATTGATAAGACAATTCACCCTGAAATACGAAATAATCATCAGGCCAATTCAATCGTTTTCCATAACCCAATGAAGCTCCGATGGTTCGCATGTATTTTCCTGGATCCATCTCGCTTTGGTACATTGTACTTGCACCTCCACTGTTGTAGTTATTATAACCTCCACTGTACATAGAACTTGAATAGCTGCTATAACTTGAAGCGTAACGGTCACTTACTGCAGATTGTGAAGAGTAATAAATTGATGATGAAAGTGAATTTGGACGTTTTCCACCGAGCCATGGTTCTAAGAATGACATGCTTACAGATGAATATGACTGGCCATTGGTTCGAGCGTTCAATGAGAAGGTTTGTCCTTCCCCTTGTGGTACAATTCTGTAAGTATCGGGTTTGAATATGTTCTGAATGGCAAAATTGCTAAATTTCAAACCAATACTTCCTACAATACCTGTAGAACCCCAACCAGCAGAGAATTCAACTTGGTCGCTACCTTTGGTTTCTAGTTCATAATTGATGTCAACCGTTCCATTTTCTTGGTTTGGTTGAATGTCTGGTTTTAATTTTTCAGGGTCAAAATGCCCCATTTGAGCCAATTCACGCAATGAACGCATCAACGCTTCTTGACTGTACAGTTGACCCGGTTTGGTGCGTAATTCGCGACGTACAACATGTTCGTAAACACGTGTGTTTCCTTTTATTCCTATCTCGTTGATAGTTGCAGGTTTTCCTTCATACATTCGCATTTCAAAGTCTATAGAGTCCTTGTCGATTTGCACTTCCACAGGATCAATTTGAAAGAAAAGATACCCACGGTCTTTGTAAAGTTTACTTACGGCATCCGTTTCATCCGTTTCCAATCGTTCCATCAAATGTTTATGATTATAAACATCACCTTTTTTAATTCCTAGCACTGAATTCAGGTAATCATAAGGATATATGGTGTTTCCCACCCATTTGATGTTGCGGAAATAATATTTTTTTCCTTCATCTACCTTTATGTAAACGTTTACTGATTTCTCATCAAATTTCACCACGCTATCGGATACAATATATGCATCACGGTAACCTATTTCGTTGTATTTGTCTATCAATGCAGTTTTATCCTTGTCATATTCTTCCTTTACAAACTTTTTTGTACGGAAAAAATTACGCCAATTATGGTCATTGGTTTTTTTCATTACCTTGTTTATCTGGTTGTGTGTCAGGGCAGTATTTCCAGAATAAACAAGTAGGTGAATTTTTGTTTTGAGTTTTTTGTCTACATTAATGTCCACTATTACATGTCCAGGTTTATTGGGGTCGTTTTTTTGATACACATTTACAAGTACATTCAAAAATCCTTTTTCTTCCATGAATTTCTCAATCACTTTTTTTGCTCTATCCGAAATATTGGGTGTAATTTGATTTCCTTTTACAATACCTATTTTCAATTCCAAATCTTCTTTTTCCGATTTTTTTAACCCGTTGAAATTGATTTCAGACACCCGTGGACGTTGTTTTAAATCAATAGTCAACCAGACTTTTCCGTCTTTTATTTTTGTAGCCAGTATCTTTACATCCGAAAAAAGTCCTTGTTTCCAGAAACGTTTTACAGCACTAGTAATTGCATCTCCTGGAAT
This sequence comes from Paludibacter sp., assembly GCA_037142715.1. Lineage (GTDB taxonomy): Bacteria > Bacteroidota > Bacteroidia > Bacteroidales > Paludibacteraceae > Paludibacter. Next base: position 15,257 of record JBAXAD010000017.1, read on the forward strand.
GTTTACAATGTCACCAACGGCAAGTCCAGAAAAGCCAATAAGTACAAAATCTTCGTAATTATCAGCACCAGTAACCTTGATGCCAGCAATTTCGTATTTTGGAGCTGAGTTGGAGTATTCAATTACGGGTAAGTTTAGCGAATCTTTGCTAGAAGCTGTGGCAGTGTCTTTTTCTATTTTTGTTTGTGCTATAAGTAGCTGGCTCAGAAGGAATAGCAATGAAAAAGAAAACAGGGTTTTGTTATGCATAAGTTTGTATTGTAGTCTAATGTCTTTTTTATATAAATCCAGTGGTTTCGTCAAAATTTCAAACGAATAAATTTACTGGCATTTTCCAAAGCGTCTATCACGTTGTTGAAAATCAAATATGGCTTCGTAAAAATTTTCTTCCCTAAATGCTGGCCAATGTGTTTGAGTAAAATATAACTCTGTATATGCTATTTGCCAAAGCAAAAAATTACTTATTCGCACTTCACCACTTGTTCTAATTAGCAAGTCTGGGTCGGGTATTGTATTGGTAGTTAGATGACTACTTATTAGCTCGTCGTTAATTTCTTCAATAGAATACTTACCTTCTTTTACTTCCTTGCTTATGTTTTTTATCGCATTGGCAATTTCCCAACGTGACGAATAGCTTAAAGCTAATACCAGTGAAAGACCAGTGTTTTGGCTAGTTTGAGCAATGCATCGTTGCAGTTTGTCGCTCGCATTACCCGGCAATCTACTTAAATCGCCAATGGCCATTAATCGAACATTGTTTTTATTCAAATCGGGCGTTTCTTTCTCAATAGTGTCTATCAATAATTCCATCAATGCATCCACTTCTATTTGTGGTCTGCTCCAATTCTCTGTCGAAAATGTATATAATGTTAAGTATTCAATTCCTATTTTTGAAGCTGCTTCAGTAGTTTCTCTTACAGATATTACTCCGTTTTGATGTCCAATAATCCTATCTAATCCACGCTCTTTAGCCCATCTACCATTGCCATCCATTATAATGGCTATGTGTTTGGGCAGACGGGTTTTATCTATTTTTTCTATATAGGATGACATGTTCCTTGTTTGTTTTCTTGTTATTTGTGGCGTTTTTTATAGTTGCCATTTTTACTTACACCACTTTTGCAGTCACATTTAGTTTCCCAAAAGTCAAAGCTTATTCCAATGGTTACTGTCGAAAGTAAATCGTTGTTAAAAATATTGCTGCCGTTCAAATTGCCCGGATTATTTAAAGCAGTACTTAATGTTGGATCTGTATTCTGTTCCAAATTATCTGCCAATAATAGTTTATTTGACCATTGTGCATGTAAATTCCAACGGTCGGCAAGCTTCAATTTCATACCCACTCCGAAAGGAATACCAAGTATTGGTATCTTTTGACCAGTGTACATGCCTGTCATTCCACCAATTCCTGCAAAAATATACGGCGAAAAAGTCTTACTAAACCGATTGTTTTTGTTTTTCTCAAAATCAAAAAAGTTGAATTCTCCAACAATATCAGCTGAATTCACCGACTTATTTAACTTGTAGAGTATGTTATCAGCAACAAAATCACCTTTAATGCTCGTACTTAATAATTCCACTTTTAGAGCCAATCTAGGATTGAACTTGTAGCGAAAAAAACCACCAAAAGCAGGCTGCATGTTCTTGAACAGCTGATTGTTGGCATCGCCTAAATAATAAGCTCCTCCCGCGTTAATCCCTATTTCGGCTTTGTAGACTTCCTGTGCTGAAGCTTTCGTAAACATCAGGCACAATATACAAAGTCCGATAAATCTAATCATTTTTAAATTCATATTCGTGAAATGAGTTTAATTAATTAGATATACAACGTGTTTTATACGTTTTAATTTTGTCGATATGACAAAAATGCAGCAACAAAAGTAGTGATAATCTTTTAATTTTGATAAATAGCCTTCATTGTCAATACTTTATTTAACATTAAATTGGAAAATTAGTGAGTTGATAGTATAACCAATTTCTTATATAATAAATAAGCTTAACTACCCTTTATTTTCAACCTATTGATGGCTAAATCTTCTTTTCGGGTCATTTCTAATCGTAAATCGGGTGTTTTATCATCTTGTCCACACAAATGTAAAATTCCATGAATCATAATTCGTTGTATTTCAGCTTGAAAAGTCACTCCGAATTCTTCAGCATTACTTTTTACAGTATCTACGCTAATAAAAATATCTCCGGAAATAATGTTGGATTCGGTGTAATCGAAAGTTATTATATCAGTATAATAATCGTGGTTCAAAAATTGTTTGTTTACCTCCAGAATGCGTGCATCCGAACAAAAAATGTAAGCAATCTCGCCCACCTTTTTGCCATATTCAGCCGCCGTTTCTTTAATCCAGCGACTAATGTTTCGTTTTTCTAAAGTGGGAAGTTCTATTTCCTCTGCAATATATTGTATCATAATTTTTATTTTTTGTCACCAGTCTTCAGTCTCCGGTCACAAGTCTATTGTTTACAGTCTTCAATATACAATTTTACAGTCTTTGAATCATTTGTCTTCATTTTTCAAACTTTACACCATTCTTCAAACTGTGGACTAGTATCTGACGAATATATTCCAAAGTCTACCAACTGAAGTCTGTTGACTGTAGACCGTAGACTGGCGACCGATTCCTAGTGAAAAAATAAATATCCCAACAAAACTGCTGCAGTAATTCCAACCGCATCAGCAAACAATCCGCAAAGAATGGCGTAACGAGTGTTTTTTATTCCCACCGAGCCAAAGTAAACCGCTATGATATAGAAAGTTGTATCGGTTGAACCCTGAATAATGCTTGAAAGTCTACCAACAAACGAATCAGCTCCATGCAGTTTCATGGTTTCAATCATCATGCCCCGTGCCCCGCTGCCACTCAATGGTTTCATAAGTGCGGTAGGCAATGCTTCCACAAATTCTGTGTTAATACCAGTAAGCCCAACAATAAAACGGATACCATCTGTTAGAAAAGTCAATGCTCCAGAAGCTCTGAACATCCCAATGGCGACTAAAATAGCTATCAGATAAGGTATTATGCCTATTGCCACCTGAAAGCCTTCTTTTGCTCCTTCGATAAATGCATCATATACATTCACCTTCTTGATGACTGCCATGGTAATGAAGCTGATGATAATGGAGAAAAGAATAAAATTAGCTGCCAGGCCAGAGTATTGTGCAATTTGTTCTTTTGGTAATCCGTTTAGGAAATATATTATTCCACCAATCAATGTCAGTAAGCCACCCAAAGTTCCCATAACCACACGGTTGAAAAGATTTATCTTCTGAACCACCGCCACACTGATAAGTCCTGCAATGAAGGCGATAAAAGTAGCTAATAGGATAGGTATGAAGACATCGGCGGGATTTACTGCTCCCAGTTGAGCCCGATAAACCATTACGCTTATAGGAATTAGCGTGAGCCCGGCAGTATTCAATACCAAAAATAATATCATGGAATTGGACGCTTTGTCTTTTTCTGTATTGAGTTCCTGCATTTCGCGCATGGCCTTCAGACCCATGGGTGTGGCGGCATTGTCGAGTCCCAACATGGTGGCCGACAGGTTCATAAACATGCTTGCCAATGCTGGATGCCCTTTTGGGATTTCGGGGAATATCTTCACGAAGAAAGGTGCCACCACACGCGACAGTCGTTCCAGAACACCCCCTTTTTCGCCTATTTTCATTACGCCCAACCACAGCGACAAAGCACCGGTTAAGCCCAGTGAAACTTCAAATCCCGACTTGGCTGAACCGAATGCTGCGGTCATTATGTCTGAGAAAATCTGCGTGTTACCAAAAAAAAGTAATTGCACCAGCGCCACTAAAAACGCTATGCCCAAAAAACCAATCCAAATATAATTGAGTATCATTATGAGATAATTTACAATTAAAAACCTTCCATTTTATCAATGGAAAGGCACAAAAGTACATTTTTTTTTTCTTTTGCTCAACTAATTCCTGTAATGAAGCGTTTTAACTCTAAATATAAACGTTTTCATACTTCACGAAAGTTTTATTTAACAAAGAAATCCAATGAAAATTCAATTGAAACCCATTTTCCCCTTTCTTTTTATCGCTATAGGATGTACTGCATGTAAACAAAACGTGAATTTAAAAACAGTTTCCTCAGTCGATTTGAAACGTTATGTCGGTACTTGGTATGAATTAGCCTCTTACCCGCAGTTTTTCGAACGTGGGTGCAGCAATGTTCGCGCAACATATTCCGCAACAGACGATTTTATTAAGGTGTTCAACCAATCCACTAAAAATGGAAAGCCTAATGAAATCACCGGTAAGGCATTTGTGGTACCCAACAGTGGAAATGCCAAATTGAAAGTGCAATTTTTCTGGCCATTCAAGGGTGACTACTGGATCATAGATTTAGACAAGGACTATAAATGGGCTATCGTTTCTGACCCTAAACAAAAAACGCTGTGGATACTTTCACGCACCAAAACCATGGACGAAACCTTGTACAATTCATTGATTGACAGCTTAGTCACAAAAGGATTTGACAAACAGAAGATAGTCAAAATGGTACAGGAATAGAATGCCCCATAAAATCATAAAAGAAGGCTTGGTCTCCATCCCTTTTGGAGATTTTTTTTATTGCCATTACAACCCTTCTTTTTGAATTAGATTTTAAGTGTTTAAAAATCTGGTTCTATAGTTTATGTGGTTAGAAGGCTTTCCTCAAAAAACACTGTGCATATTTTTACATTTTTTCGGTGTTTAAAAAGTCTGTACCCTACATAAATGTATTCTATAGCTAATTATTTATACATAAAGGTTGTGATTTTGATGTTTGAAAATAGCCTAAGTGGTTGAAATAAAGCTGTTAGTGTTCTTGGCATGTGCTTTGCATAGTATGTATGAAAAAAATATGTCAATGACTATAGACGAAATCAAAGAATTGGACGCAAAGGTGAGGAAAGCCCGTTTTGTGTTGTCCCAAAAAGCAGGTGCTTTGCATGATCTTATCGAAGATCGATTGCCGGTTGATTATAGGGAAATACCTGCTTATGCCGAAGATGCATTTCAGGCTTGTAAAACATGGGATGAATTGAATAAGAAACTATTAGCAAATAAAATATAAAACCTCCAATGACATGATAATACACTTTTACGAAAAACCAGGTTGTATTAATAACACCAAGCAAAAACGGATATTGGAGGCACATGGTCATAAGATTTATGCACATTCATTGCTTAGTCAATCGTGGAAACCGTCAACCCTTCGTCTATTTTTTGCCGACATGCCCGTTCCAAAATGGTTTAATATGGCGGCACCACGTATCAAAAGTGGTGAAATTGTTCCCGAAAGTTTTGAGGAAGATGCCGCCTTACTAGCTATGATAAATGATCCTTTGCTGATTCGTCGACCGCTGATAGATGCGCAAGGAGAATTGGGTTGTGGTTTTGATAATTATCTGGTAAAAAAGTTGTTGGGGGTTGATGCCAATATTAGTGATTTACAAACATGTCCGAATATTGGTAAACATCAACAGTGTGATTAGAAATTAAATCATTTTTAGGACGATACATACTGTCAAGTTTTATTACATCCAGATGTGGCTATCACTTCAAGTGGTAGCCACATTTGGTTATTTTAATGCCTTTAGTAGACTTATTTTCATTCTCTTACTAGTTTGAAATTGAACTCGGTAACAAATATAAAATCCCATTATCTGTTTTTCCAAGCCGTTTTCGTACCTTTGCAACGTGAAAAAACGTTACTTCATCTATCTTTCTTACAATGGCACCGCCTACCACGGCTGGCAAGTGCAGCCCAATGGCATTTCGGTACAAGAAGTGCTGGCCAAGGCGTTGAGCACTGTTTTGCGCACCGAGTTGGAAATTATTGGTGCTGGTAGAACCGATGCCGGCGTGCATGCCAAACTTATGGTGGCACATTTTGATGTTGAAAATGAACTTCCAACTACCTTTGATTTGGCTGCCAAGCTGAACAGTTTTTTGCCCAAAGACATTGCCGTTTACAAAATAGTGGAAGTACAACCTGATGCGCATGCACGGTTTGATGCCATTTCTCGCCGATATGAATACCATATTGTGACCAATAAAAATGTGTTCAAAAGTCAATTGGCTACACGTTTAAGCGAACATCTGGATTTTGAAGCAATGAACAAAGCTGCTCAAACTTTGCTGGATTTTCGTGATTTTACAAGTTTCAGCAAACTTCATACCGATGCCATGACCAACAATTGCAATATCACCCATGCTGTGTGGACGCAAAGCGAAGACGAATGGATTTTCACAATTCAAGCCGACCGTTTTCTCCGCAATATGGTGCGCGCCATAGTTGGAACGCTTCTGGAAGTGGGGCGTGGAAAAATGTCTGTAGCTGAATTTGAAGCGGTAGTTGAATCCCAAAATCGCTGTAATGCTGGTACATCCGTTCCAGCACACGGCTTGTATTTGGTTGATATTAAGTATCCTGAAAGCATTTTTATTCGTTAAATGTGGCTTCAATTATGAATTATGAATTAAAAATTATGAATTAATTTATGTGGTTATTACTCGCTTTTATCTCGGCATTGTTTCTAGGTGCTTATGATGTTTTCAAAAAAGTATCTTTACAGGGCAACGCAGTTATTCCGGTAATACTTGTTTCTATTTGTTTTTCATCGGCCATTCTACTTCCATTTCTATTCGTTTCACAATTTTTCCCATCATTATTGGAAGGGACAATCTTCTTTGTACCCACGGTCGATTTTCGCACACACCTATTCTTAATTCTCAAAGCTGTAATTGTACTCACTTCATGGCTTTTTGCGTATTTTGGAATGAAAAATCTTCCAATTTCACTCGCCTCACCAATTAAAGCAACTCAACCAGTCTGGACAGTACTTGGCGCACTGCTCATTTTTGGAGAAAAGCTAAATATCTATCAATCAGCAGGAGTTGGGGTAACGCTCATCTCATTTTTTCTGTTTTCTGTGATTGGCAAAAAGGAAGGGATTTCGCTCAAAACAAACAAGTGGTTTTGGTTTATTATAATGGCCACACTTACTGGCGCAATCAGCGGATTGTATGACAAATACCTGATGAAACAGTTCAATTCCATGGCAGTGCAAACTTATTATACTTTCTATCAGGCCATTATAATGGGTTTTATTACATTTCTATTGTGGTATCCTACTCGAAAAAGAACCACTCCATTTCAATTTAGATGGTCAATAGCGCTTATTTCGGTTTTTTTGGTAACAGCCGATTTCGTTTATTTTTACGCATTATCGTTACCCGATTCTATGATTTCAGTTGTTTCCACCATCAGAAGAAGTGGCGTAATTGTACCTTTTATTTATGGTGCAATGATTTTGAAGGATAAAAACATAAAATTAAAGGTGATTGATTTGATTGGTGTACTCATTGGCATGTTCCTATTGTATTTGGGTTCAAAATAACTCAATATTGAAATTGAATTAAACACATATAAATCAATTAATTAGATGTTTGTAAAGGTTTTATTTTTACATTTGAACTAAATTTGAGAATAAAAATTGCCGAAAAAGTTTGTAAATCAGATGAAAATAAGTACTTTTGCAAGCCGAAATAATAATAGCGAAAGAATAAATTAAAACATACAATATGAAAAGCGGAATTCATCCAGAAAACTATCGTCCAGTAGCATTTAAAGATATGTCGAACGGCGACACCTTTATCTCACGTTCAACCGTAAACACAAAGGAAACTATCGATATCGATGGTGTTACTTATCCAGTAGTAAAAATGGAGATTTCTAGTTCTTCACACCCTTTCTACACAGGAAAATCTAAATTGGTTGATACTGCAGGACGCGTTGATAAATTTATGACTCGCTACGCAAAACGCGGAGAAAAGAAATAATGCTGTAAGCAAAAAATATAAAAAAAGCCTCGAACATTGTTCGAGGCTTTTTTTATGGTTCTAGCACCCATGTTCGTCCCACCAACTTATAAATTAGCAATTTGTCAATTACAAAAGGCGAAATTATCTTTCGGTCGCTCTCGCTCAAAAAATCCAAGCTATTGTTTTTTGCCGTAATTTGTTGTTTGGTAGCGTCAAAACCCAATGAAACAAAGCTAGTTCCCAACACATTTGCTACCCATTGTTTGTCAAAAGTGGCAGTTGACAAACTTGCTTCATTCAGCCAATTAACCGCTTTTGGCATTGTAAACTGTAATGGAATCTGATGCCATGCCGTGTCATAAAACTCAACAGATGATTGACAAATTGACCCACAAACTGTTCGAATAATTCCAATTGATTGTGTGCTATCATTCAAATTCAGCACTTTCATTTCAAAGGTAGAACTTGCGGTGTTTTTTACTGCCAAGCGATTGTTCAAAGTATCCAAACTAAGCAAAAACGCCTGATTACCAAAACGATTGGCAATGCTATCACCTTTACCAGCTTTGAAATATTCAATTAATTCCAAGCGATTCTGCTTACTTAATGTTGGATTAAGCTCATCTGGCATATTCACATAGTATTTATCTACAGTTTGTGCCGATAAAACTTGTATGCCATTTATAAGTGCACAGATTATTAAGTGCTTAGTCGTTAGTTGTTGAAGATTCTTCATTTGTTTTCTTTTTACCTTTTCCAGTCAGCATTTGCCAATAATAATGAAATAATTCATCTACGCTATTAAAATTTTCCTTGTACAAAAAACCAGCACCTTGCGTGGTCTTGGCAGTTCTCAATTGATAGCGGTCGATGGTATGATTGTAAGCCTTAAAGCGGTATTTGCCAGATTCGGAAAGCAACCATTCAATGTCCAAATCACCAATAAATTTGTTGGCATTGGTGGAGGTGTTCACATTGTCCGTTCTGTAACCGAAATTTCCATTCACAATCAGCCGATTATTGGGTTGATAAAGCACTTGCGCCTGAATATCACTGCTTAATTGGTCTGTTTTACGATAATCAATACCTACAGTAAAATTGTTGGTTTTAGACATTTGCGAAATCCAGCTATTGAGCTGTGCGCTAAGTGTAGAAGTGGCAAATCCCAAAGCTTCATTGGCACCAATATAAGTGTTATTGGTGGTTGTGCGTAAATAATCGGGCGTAAAAAACTTATTAAAAAGCAACAAATATACAATTTGCCGGTTCATCATTTCGTCAGTATTTATGATGTTTTTCACCTGTTGCTTCACGCCTTCATCGCTTGCTGGTAATTCAATATCGAAGTTAACGGTTGGTTTCATCAGATTGTCCGTCAGCTTCAAAACACAATTCACCGGCAAGCTCGTTCTGGTCATTGAAGCCAGCTGTTCTTTGTCCATCAAGTCCCTTAACGAGGCTGTAAGTGGATAGATGGCGCTGATTTTTACTTGCGCATAAAAGGGGCTTCCTGTCCATGCGATGGTGCCTCCAGGGTTAATTTTGAATTCTTTTCTAATCACATTTTGCAGCGTGAACAAATAATATCCGTTGTCGATGGTGTAGGTTCCGAAGAGTTTAATATCCGAAAAACTGTCAAATTGTACACGCAAATTGCCGCTTCCTTTACCCGTTATCATGTCGCCACCTTTTGGGTCAACTATCAATTCCATGTCTGCGTCGGGTGTCACATCAACCTGAAGATTCACTTTCACATTGTAGTCACTTTTTGGTTTACTTGGAGCCACTTCTACTTTAATGGCATTATTTTTTTTACTAACAAAATTGATGAAGCTATTATCTGAAGCAGTAGATGCGCCGCCCATTTGTATAAAGCACTTGGTTTGAGGTTGCGAAACTGCATTCACAACTATATTGGCTTCTTTTTCATCCCCAAATATCCTCACCGTACCATTGGCATACGCTTTTCCGAAAAAGTAACTATTGTCCGTGGATTTTGTATTTAACCCAAGTAAATTCTTCCCTTTCACCACTGCGTTGAATGTAAAATGCTGAAAATAACCATTGTGGTTAAGTAATGCGTTCAGTTTTCCAGGATTTCGCTCTTGGTCGTAGATATTCATGTTTTTAAATATAATACTTTCAGTGGTCAAATGTACTGAGTCGGCAAGATAATATGTTGTATTTAGCTTATTGACTGATACTTGACCTTTGTCCAATAATACATCTCCTTCAAATTGTATTCCTTTTTTTACAGGCCCAAACATGCGAACTTTACCCGAAACTGTTCCTCTCAAATTCTGTACAACACTTTCGAGATAAGGCGACAAAAACTCAATACTGAAATTACGAGCTTTGTAATTCACATCAATTGTATCCGACTTTGGATTGTAAACAGCCTTGGCAACTACCACTGTATCATTGTTTTCGTTCCAAAAACTGCCATGTGCCAGCAGCAAACTATTTACTTTGTCCCAATTGGAAAATACTTTTCCATTCCCCACTCTTTTATTATTGAGTTTAAAATCTTTAACATCCAGTTTTGCTTCAAATATTGGTTGCTTCAACACGCTAAATAAAGTTGCTTTACCTGTAACAATTCCACCAATAGCTATGCCTCTTAATTTCAAGAGATGTAAAATAAATTCGAGGTTCATCTCATTCATTTCAAGGCTAAGGCTATCTTTCTGAGCTTTGGAGGCAATGCCGTTAATGTGAATAAATTGATTTTGAGAATCAAATCGGAAATTGTGAATGCTAATGGTGCTGTCGGTATTAAAATCAATGCTGCTAGGATGAATATTCCATACCGAGTCGGATATAATGATTTGAGTAGGGAGAACTGAAACCTTGGCAGCAATTTTGCCATCCTCGTTTCTTAATTTTGTAGTTGCCAAAAACTCGCCAGCATTGGTGATTTGTTGCGAGTTTTGCCATCCAAACTGGGTCCGTACCGAATCTTTATTGGCTGAAGCCAATAGGAAAACATTGGTCAAACCATCCTTTTCCTTTAATTGTGCCCTTGAGGCAAGTTGCAGTTTTTGATTGGCATTTTCAATATTAAATGTCAAGTTTTCAAGTTCTTGTTTGCTGGATTTCACATAAGGAAAATTCCCTTTTAGCTCAATTTTATTTGAGTTTTCATTTATGTAACCCTTTATTGTAGAAACGCCTTCCAATGTGTATGGAATTTCCAAAACATCCGTAATTTCTTTTGTTTTGGCAATTTTTATATCTACGTCAATATAATTATTGTAATTGCCGTTAGCACTTGTTTTTAGAGCCAAAGCGGGTAAATAATTCAGTACTATTTGATTAAAAGTCAGACCGATGGTGCTATATTTGAAGTTGCCGCTAAAAGTGCCATTGATATAATCGGAGGCAATTGAAAAGTTGGTGTAATTCTTTTCAATTCTCGAAGACAATTTAATTTCATCCACATTCAAAGTCTTATTTTGGTTGGTAAATGAAATGCTGTCAAATCGCAAATATCCATTGATATTGTCAGGCGAATTGCCTATCATATTGGTCGTTGCATTAAGCGACAAGATAGCGCCAGGATATTTATTGGTAAAATGCAGGGCATTCAAATTGGTATTGGCAACCTTCAGATTGAAATCAAAAACGGGTAGTTTTTTCGTCAAATCAATTTTTCCAATAAATCGTGCATTAATATTGTCATCCTTCACATCTACTTTTCCATCAAAACCTTTTCCATCATATTTCCCATTAAATTGAATGTCGCGGTAAGTGTAGGCATTGAACTGAAGTTCAGGTACTTTTGCCGCGATGGTACCTTGCAAACTTTTCGATGCTAATTTTGTGCCTTTGGTGTTTATATCAAAAGTGATTTTCCCTAGTTGATTGTTAACAAGCAATTTACCTAATTGTAAATTGTTAGATTTGATGGTACCATTGTAAGTCAAATCTTTTAGCTCGTTCTCAAATTTCAACAGAATATCTGTTGTAACACTTCCAATATCAGTATTAAGATTTCCATAAACAACCAGATTACTTAAAAATCCAGTCATGTTTCCCTTGTATTTTATTCGTCCCAATTGATTTATTTCCTTCGGTAATAAAAAAGGTTTATTGGTCAAATCAGATACAAAGTCTTGTAAATCATTCTTTTCAAAATTCAAATCGTTTATTTGTCCATAAATAAATGATTCATTGATGTTTGGAAGCCCATTAATATCCAAATCGGCATTTAACAAAAATGACTTACCGTATTTAATTTCCATCTTTTGAAAACGCAGACTGGAAATACGACCCGTAATTAATCCTTTAACTGTTGCAACCCCACGCATATTTTTAAATTCGGGTACAAAAGCCTTTAAATCTGAGAGCATTACGTTCATAGAACTTATGGGTGCTTTCCATCGAACTTTGTCCACCAAGTGTTTCAAATCCGCTAAACTATCGTATTTTATTTGAATGTCTTCCAAATGAATTTTGGAATTTGGCAACTTCACATCTAAAATTGGTATTTTTGCACCATGCTGAGAACCAATGATTTGGGCAGTTAGATTAGATAAAACTAAACCTGATTGTTCCATCGCACTCAATTTCAATATGCTTGCACTCAATGAATCTTTATTCAAAATATTCAATGCTATTTCGGCATTTATATGATTAAGCCTTAATTTATTTCCATTAAAAACATTGGTTTTCAGCTGCTTATAAAGTTTTTTGTTTGTAAAACTAAAGCGAGAATTAAGTAGTTTGAAATGTTGGATTTGGTAAGTTACAGTGGTAGTGTCATTTGATTTTGGTTTTTCAAATGCCTTAATAACAAAATCGAGATTGGAATGACCAGCAGTATCTATTACCAAATTGCCGCAAAACTGGTCTAGTTCTACGGAGTTAATAATGATTTTACCTTTAAATATCTTCCAAAATTGAAAATGAGCATCAGCTTGATGTACAAACAAAAGTGTATCGTGTTGTAAATCTTCTACATATAAATCATTAATTTTGATAGTATTGAACATTTTGTAATCAATACTCCTCAAAGTAACTTTTGAATGCAGTTTTTTTGAAAGTTCAGCTACAACATTTTTGGCAATATAATTCTGTATCATGCTATATTGCAGCATGATAGTGATTATTGCGAAAAATAAAATGATTCCCGCAATACTAAAACCTAATATTTTAATCGTTTTTTTTATACCTTTGGACTTTGTTTGACAAAAGTAAATAATAAATTGCGATTTTCACTGTGTATTTGTAGCAAGTAAGCAATTAATAATTACTATATCGACATTTTTTTGTATTTTACGGTTATTTCCATATTTAATTATGGAGTTTTTGATTGCATAAAGAAACTAAAAAACTTCAAACAAAGGCAAAAACCTTCTATTGCTGTGCGTAAATAACTTATACTCAAAGAAAAGAATTAATTTTTAGAATGAATTCAACAATAATATTAGGCATTGAATCTTCGTGCGACGATACTTCTGCATCGGTTATTCGCGACGGTGTAATGCTTTCCAATGTCATTGCCAGTCAGGCAGTTCATGCAAGTTATGGGGGTGTAGTGCCCGAATTGGCGGCACGTGCTCACCAACAAAACATTATTCCCGTTGTGCACGAAGCTTTAAAACGTGCCGGAGTTGATAAACAAGATTTGACTGCCATAGCTTTTACTCGCGGTCCAGGTTTGCTGGGTTCGCTGCTCGTAGGTACTTCATTTGCCAAGGGATTTTCGCAAGCGTTGAACATTCCACTTGTGGATGTAAATCATTTGCAGGCACATGTGTTGGCGCATTTTATCAGCGAGGGAAAACCGAACGAAAGTATGCCTGATTTTCCGTTTTTATGCTTGTTGGTTTCTGGTGGCAATTCGCAAATTGTGCTGGTACGCGCTTACGATGACATGGAAGTAATTGGGCAGACCATTGACGATGCAGCCGGCGAAGCTTTTGATAAATGTGCAAAAGTGATGGGTTTACCTTATCCTGGTGGCCCACACGTAGATAGGTTGGCAAAGGAAGGAAATCCAAAAGCTTTTACACTTAATAAACCACAGATTCCAGGTTATAATTACAGTTTCAGTGGATTGAAAACTTCATTTTTATACTTATTGCGTGATAAAATTAAGGAGAATCCAAATTTTGTGACAGAAAACATGAATGATTTGTGCGCATCGTTGCAATATACAGTCGTAGAAGTGCTTATGAATAAACTTCGGAAGGCAAGCGCAGAACTTAAAATTAATCAAGTGGCTGTGGCTGGTGGTGTTTCCGCCAATTCTGCGCTACGACAATCATTTCACGACCATGCCGTAAAATATGGATGGAAAATCTTCATTCCACCCTTTTCATTTACCACTGATAATGCCGCTATGATTGCCATAACGGGTTATTTTAAATATCAAAATTCCGACTTTTCTTCCATGGAAAAAGTTCCCTTTTCACGTGTTACTAACAAATTTTAAATTCAATAAATATGAAAATTCCATCATTAAAATTGCCAGAAAAATTGGAACCTTATCGAGGGGTGATTGGTTTCGCTGTTGTGCTATTATTATCCAATTGGTTCTGGAAATACAATGTTTTCGGTGATGAAGAAGGTAGTTCTGTAAGCTTTTGGGGCATGGATATTTCAGCTCCTTTTGTATTCATGGCCAAGCATTCAGCTACTTTGGCGGTTCATATTTTACAGTATTTAGGTTGGAATGTAACCCTCGATTCGTTAAATGTATTTCATTTGGCTACTGGATTTACCGTACAGGTTGTTTGGGCATGCACGGGTTTAAAACAAGCGTACATCACCTTCTGCATACTAGCATTCTCTCAAGGCCCTTGGCAAAAAAAGTTGTGGTACATTCCTTTGGCGTTATTTGTAGTTTATCTTTTCAATATCTTTAGAATCACATTTATTATTGGTGCTTGTGACCAGCATCCCGATTGGTTTCACTTCTTGCACATTCGCCTTTTTAAATATCTATTCTATGCCATTATTTTTGGAATGTGGGTATTTTGGGAAGAAAAAATTGTAATACAGAAAAAAGTTAATGAAGCTCCTGTCAAATAATTATTTTTAAACTTCAAACATATCAAAATGAAACGATTAGTTATTATATTTATAGGTTTTATGACAATCATAAATTTTTTATCAGCTCAAGTACTTGAGATTAAATTGTACCAAAATACGCCTTCGGATAGCGTAAATGTCGGGATTCTACAACCTGAAGCAAAAGACAGTAACTCATTTGTTACCAATATCTCAGAACCTCGGATGTACGCCTATATTGCTCCAAAAGAATTGGCGAGTGGAGCGGCTGTAGTGATTTGTCCAGGTGGTGGTTATCGTGGAATATCGGTAAAAAAAGAAGGCGAAGAAATTGCCAAATGGTTCAATAGCTTGGGCATTTCCGCTTTTGTTTTGTATTATCGAATGCCCAATGAAAATTGGGAAATTCCGCTGAAAGATGCGCAAACTGCTTTGGAAATCGTCAAAAATGGTGCTAAGAAGTGGAACATCAAAAAAGATAAAATCGGCATTATGGGCTTTTCTGCAGGCGGTCATTTGGCATCTACCGTTGGTACGCATTTTAAAAATAAAATGCAACGACCTGATTTTATGATTCTTGCATATCCCGTAGTCACCATGCAAAAGGAATTGACACACGCTGGTTCTCGTAATAATTTGTTGGGTAAAAATCCAACAGATGAACAAGTTACTCTTTTCTCGAATGAATTGCAGGTGACTAAAAAAACGCCGCCAACATTTTTGGTGCATGCCATTGACGACAAAACAGTTCCAATTGCTAATAGCGAACAATTATTGAAAGCACTGCAAGACAAGAAAGTACCCGCAGAACTGCATAAATTTGATGTTGGTGGACATGGTTTTGGAATGCGTAAACGGGGTATTCCCGTTGATAACTGGTCTGATTTATTGAAAACATGGTTGAAAAACAACAAATTAATCAAATAAGATGATGTTTCAGGAACTTACCAACGATGCAGTTTCATTGCTTCAACAATTGATTGCAATTCCGTCATTAAGTAAAGACGAAAAAGCCGCGGCTGATTTTTTGGAGCAATTTATTGAAGAAAAAGGCTATGTAGCATCGCGAAAAGACAATAATATTTGGTTGATGAATCCAGGATTTGATTCCTCACGACCAACTGTTTTGCTCAATTCGCACATTGATACCGTAAAACCTGTGTCGGCTTGGGTTCGTGACCCATTTTCTGCAACTATCGAAAATGGGAAGTTATTTGGCTTGGGTAGCAATGATGCGGGCGCAAGTGTGGTGTGTTTGTTGCAAGCTTTTTTTCAACTCACAAAATCACAACAAGCTTATAATTTGATATTTGCAGCATCGGCAGAGGAAGAGATTTCAGGGAAGAATGGATTAGAAAGTTTACTTCAGGAATTGCCAAAAATCGATTTCGCCATAGTGGGTGAGCCCACAAAAATGAATATGGCAGTGGCCGAAAAAGGCTTAATGGTACTTGATTGTACCGTTCGTGGAATTGCAGGACATGCCGCTAGAAATGAGGGTGATAATGCAATCTATAAAGCATTGTCGGTTATAGAGTGGTTTCGGACATACAACTTTTCAAAAAAATCAGATTTACTCGGATCAGTAAAATTATCGGTAACACAAATTAATGCCGGAACACAACACAATGTTGTACCTGACACTTGCACTTTTGTGGTGGATGTACGCAGCAACGAGATGTATTCCAATGAAGAAATTCTAGCGGAAATTCGTCAAAATGTGAATTGTGAAGTGCAAGCTCGTTCTACTCGGCTCAGCTCAACAGCCACACCGTTAAATCATCCGGTAGTAAAGCGAGGAAAAGAAATGAACCGCACTATTTTTGGTTCTCCAACACTCTCCGACCAATCATTAATGCCTTTCGTAAGTGTAAAAATGGGCCCTGGCGACTCGGCTCGTTCACATACTGCCGATGAATACATTATGTTGGCAGAAATGGCGGAAGCTATAGAAATATATATTGATTTGCTGGATGGTTTGAAATTGTAAAATGTAAAGCATCTTGTCTCAACTTCTTTAATGTTGGTTTGATATATGTAAAATTAAATCGACTTTAGCTTTGTATGTAGAATTAGATATTAGGCCAATATCATTGGCTGACCAATTTTTCATAAGATATGCATAAAAACAAACTACATTTAGCTGTTTTATTCACAATAATTTCTATTGGAATTACTTTTTCCCAATTGAATATCAATGCTTCAAGCGTTTTGTTTCAACATATCTCATTGAAAGAAGGACTTTCGCAAAGTACGGTTTACGACATTAAACAAGACAATTTGGGCTATATCTGGGTTGCCACAGCCGACGGGCTTAATCGCTATGATGGTTATAAATTTGTTGTTTTTCGCCACGATGATAATGATCCATCGAGCCTTCCATCAAATTCAATCTCTTCTTTATTGTTAAATTTAAATGGTGATTTGTGGATTGGAACGGATGGTGGTTTGGCGAAATACAATCATGAATTAAATACCTTTAAAACCTTTGCTCCAAATGATAAGGGTGCGCGATTAAGAATCTTTTCAATGCAAAAGTGGAATGAACAGGAAATATATTTAATCACAAATGTAGGTTTATTTAGTTTCACAGAAGAAAATGGATTTAAAAAACTTAATTTCCCAATCGTAAGTTTTGGTGTGTCGGCATTACTAAAAATTGACAATAAAATGTTGATTGGTGCCGACAGAGGTCTTTTTTATTATTCTCCCCAAAAAAACACCTATACGGTGGCAAACAAAGTTTTCGAAGGTTTGCGCATTCAAACCATGTTGGCTGAAAACATGGATAAAAAAAGAATATGGATTGGCACAGAAGGGGCAGGATTATTTTTGTTCGACATTCCAAAAAATCAAATAACCTGCTATACCCACGATAAAAATAACCCAAAGAGTATATCTTCAAATTACATTCGTTCAATGAGTTACGATGCACAACAGCGCTTGTGGATAGGAACTTTTGTGGGGCTAAATATCTATAATTCAACGAGTAATAATTTTACCCGATTTTATAATAATTATCAGGACATTGGAACAATAAGTCAGAATTCAATACGGTCTATTTCATTGGATTCACAGGGCGGTTTGTGGTTTGGTACGTATTATGGTGGGTTAAATTATTATCATCCACTGAAAACACAATTTGAGCATTTGTATTATATTAAAGGAACAAACTCGCTGAACGACAATGTGGTAAGTTCGATGTTGGCCGAGCCAAATGGAAATGTTTGGATTGGGACAAATGATAAAGGATTGGACTTGTATAATACCAAAACAAATATCTTCGAGCATTTTGTCAACGACGAGAACAATCCCAATTCAATTACTGGAAATAATGTAAAAACCCTTTTGAAGCTTGATAACGGCAATCTTTTGGTCGGTACCCATGGCGGTGGTATGGATTATTTCGACATCAGGTCACGCCGATTTAACAGGATTCATCTGAGCGATGACCCAATGATTGATGAAAATGTGTATGGTTTAGTTAAAGACCGAAAAGGGCAAATCTGGATTGGAACTCTTAATGGTGTGATTTTATATAAACCTCTTCAAAATCAGATGATTCCTTTTATTGAGCTTGTGGCAGAGGCGAAAAATATGAATACAAAGATTTTGGGTTTATTTGTCGATTCAAAAGAACAGTTGTGGATTGGAACTGATAATGGTATCTGGCTTTATTACATCCAAACCGGAAAGCTTAAAAAAGTTGATTTATTAGCAAAGGGAAAGACTGAAAAAATAATATATTGTTTTTTTGAAAGCAGTACCGGACGAATTTGGATTGGCACCAATCAAGGTCTTTTGTATTATGAAAAGAACGTTTTAAAAAGTTATACCGAAAATAAGGGATTTCCGGGTTACACCATCTGTTCTATACAAGAAGATAGGTTTAAACGACTCTGGGTTAGTACAAATAGAGGGTTGATATGCCTTTCCACCGACTCCGAAAAATGGCGCATTTATACCGAATCGGATGGGGTGCAAAGTAATCAGTTCAATCATTACTCATCCTGTAAAACTCCAGATGACAAATTGTTTTTTGGTGGAATTAACGGTATCACTGTTTTTTCGCCCGAGCATTTGATTGACAATCCTTATTCTCCAGCCCCAATTATCAGTGAGTTAACGGTTATCAATAAAACTGTTACGCCAAATGACAATACAAATATCCTAAAACAGAGTATTGAATTGGTAAAAACCATTGAAATACCACCAAAGTATAACGTGTTCGGTTTGGAATTTGTAGTGCCCAATTTTTTAGCTGGAACGAAGAACTTATATTCTTATATGTTGGAAGGGTTTGATAAAGAGTGGTATACATCCGATAAAAACAGTGTGAGTTACTCAAATCTGTCGCCCGGAAAATATCTTTTCAGGGTAAAAGCTGCCAACAATAACGGAAAATGGAGCATGACTGAAACTCAGCTCGAAATCATTGTTTTGCCTTATTGGTACAATACTTGGTGGGCAAAAACATTTTTCTTTGCATTAATAGTTGGTATTATTATCTTTTCAATCAGATTCTATCTTAGTCGCCAGATAATATCAAAAGAGCTTGAATTTGAGCGGATTAACAGCGAGCGTGCCAAGGAAATTGATCAGGCTAAAATTCGGTTCTTTGTCAATGTATCGCATGAATTTAGAACGCCTTTGACCTTAATTTTATCACCCGTGAGGGAAATGTTGGAGCGAGGTGTAAAAGAGCACAAATGGGTTCAACAGCAACTCGATTTGATTGAACGAAATGCTGAACGCATGTTACATTTAGTAAATCAGGCATTGGATTACCGGAAAACTGAATTGGGTGCAATGCCTTTGCACATTAAAGAAATAGAAATTGAGCCATTGGTAAAAAGGTGCTTTGAATTGTTTACACAGATGGCTGACAAAAAAGAATCCGACTATACTTTTCAAACAAATATTATTACCGAAAAGGTTTTTGTCGATTCCAATTTTGTCGAACGGATATTAACCAATCTGTTGAGCAATGCCTTTAAATATTCCCCAAAAGGAGGATCGGTGAAACTAAATTTGAGTTTGCAAGATAATTTTACCTGCATCGAAGTGGAAGATACTGGATATGGCATTTCAAAAGAAAAATTTAACCGAATTTTCGATCGGTTTTATCAGGAAGATGACAATATACAGGGTACTGGCATTGGACTTTCGTTGGTAAAAAATCTGGTAGAGAAACATCACGGAAAAATTTCGATTGAAAGCGAAATGGGCAAAGGTTCAAAGTTTATTGTTTTATTGCCAGCAACGAAAGATTCTTATGACGAAAAAGAACTTTCGGTCAAAATAGAAGAGGAAATTATTGAGAAGGTATATCAAGAAAG
>JBAXAD010000018.1:0-33794 GCA_037142715.1 Paludibacter sp.
AGGAATTGGGGCAAAATTGCTGCTTAACAATAACTTTTTTATAACGAACCATTGAATAATGTAATGAGCAAAAATAAGAGATATTTACGAACAAAAAAATAGACTAAATGCGCTTTTGTATGCACAAAATGATACAAGAAATATTACCAATTCACGATTTTCTGGGTCCATATTTCAGCAAGATTTTGCACTTGAATCGTATATATTCCTTTTATTGGAAGAGCTATTTCCAAGTTGTTTTTATTCTCATTTCTTGTCATTAATTCACGTCCCGAAATATCATAAAGTCTAACTATTGAATTCTGCGCTAAATCACTAATAATCAGATTAGAATTATACACTTTGCAAATTGGCGATTGTGTGATATTTTCTTTTAAAATGGTTGTAGCCAATTGCTGTGCCGTAATTTTAAAACGGGTATTATCTGTTCCCGCATCGGCAGTAAAACTGTAGTTAGATGTCAATAAATCAGTGATAACTGCTGGAGAAAATTTGGTATCGATAAGCATAAGTTTCGACAAACTAGGGGCTTGTGTTGCATCTGCCGCTATGGTGGTAGCGCCCGCCGTTGAGGTATAAATGCCCAAGGGTAGATTTACAACATCGGTCATCGGCAATGCATTGAAAGCATATTTCACATCGTCTATTAAGGTGTAAACCTGCGGTTTGGAAGTTCCTGTTACCAACCATTTTTCCAAATCCTGACCAATTTGATAGGCTGTACTTTGAGCATTGTCTATCACTATATTTGTATTATCAACACCCGTAGAGTTGGTAAAGTTAAGTTTCACACTTTCAGAGACTTCATTGGCAACCAATGACGGCGCTGCTTGCCGGCCAGCCAATGCAAAAGAAACGCCGCTACTAGCTATATTTGCATCCACTTGAACAAAATAGGCCGACATGGGGTCGATGGTTACATCCGCTTTTGCCAGCTGCGAATAAGTGCTTGTGCCATCAGAATAGGTCATATAATTAACACCCGCATTGGTGCCTGCAAATTTGCTAAGATAGGGTTGTCCAATCAGATTCCAACCGGTCCGGCCAGTAGGTGCAGAAGTTCCAGCACCATAAGCCGTTACTGGAATGGTTTGTAGGGTTTCAACGCCGGCTACTGCTTTGGTTAATGGGAATGAAAGCTCTTTTACTCCCACCGCCAGCAAACCAAAAATATATCCTTTGTTGGCTAATAGTGTAGGATCAGTGAAATTTAGCCAATTTACTGTGGCATTTCCATTGGTGGCATATTGTGCGCCATCGTAATACTTTATAAACCAATCGGTACCTAGCACGCCCAATGAACTGCCATCTGATTGTTTAATTTTAGACACAGGCACATCGCAAGGAAAGGACATAAAATACCATTTAGTATCATCCATTTTTTTCAAAAAGTTGATTTCACCATTCACTGTAATTCCAGTACTTCCAAAATTTGTACTAAAGGAAGTGTTTATATCAGACTTTAGCGTCAAATCGTTCACAACAAGTGGATTAGACAAGTTCAGTTTAGCACCTGGAGCAACGATTACATTGTTAAGTGTAGTAGAAGTATTTACAGTCAAAGTGCCTGAACTTGTTACGGTTACATCCGAACTAGCTGTTAATGTGCTTGAATTAATAGGTGCTGATACCGTGTATTGTGCAGTTGTGGCTGGTGCATTTACAAAATCAAAATACTTTACCTGATAACCCGTACTTACACCTGCCACTGCATCTGTTTGGGCAATTAAATCATTAATGCTTAGCGTATTTAATGTTGGGTCGGTAGCCGAAGTTGTACCTCCTGCAGCCAGATTAGCAAAATGCGTGTAGGATGTGCCAGCGCCATTGTCCCATGTCCGCGCTGATACCAATACCAATTCGCCTCTTATAATTAAAAATACGGGGTTGCCACTGTCGCCCGAAATGATGGCTTCGTGAAGTGACGAGCGTGGCGTTCCTGTACAAGCATGTTCAGAGTACATCTTTACTGCTGGATTTGAGTTGATTACCAACAAAGAATTTAAGGCTTCTACTTCATTTACCAACGCTTTTTCTTCTTGGTCGGTACTAAAGGTGGGTAAATTTCTGCCATCGTTTGAGAGATAAGTAGCATAGTTTGACGGAAGAAACACACAAGGTTTTATGCTGCTTGGAACATCCGAATCGAGCGTTACTATTTCCAAATCAGGAAATTGAGTAGGTGAAAAGATGGTGTTTGTTTTGTAGCCAATAATTTTGCGACGCACCGTAACATTATCAGCAGTAACAAAATAGAGTGAATCGCCGGTTGACAATTTAAAGTGGGCAGCGAGTATGGCATGCCGTGCTGTAATTAAAGTGCCGGCATGTAGGTTGTTGTAGCTGTAATTGCTTGGGCTAATGCAAGTCAAATCCAAATCGGAAGCCCAACAAGCGGGATTGCGCACAAAAACCTTGTTCACATGGTCTTGAGAGGAGAAAATAGGCATTGCGGCAGCGCTATAATTAGAAGCAATGCGTAAATCGATATTATTGGCAGCATTGGTATTGAAATTAGTAGTGGCAATGGCTGTGATGGAGCCACTGCAACTAACATTGACTGATGTGGCGCCAGCAGAACTGAGCGTAAGATTTTGAGTGCTGGAACCTGTTAGCAGATTTTTTGACAACCGCACATAAACCGTTGTGTTCAACGCATTGCCATACTTGCTCAACGTAAGAATGGAATAGGTATAACCAGTGGTAGGCGATAATGAAATCTCAAAATTTGTAGGCGGAGTTATATTAATATCGTCCGTCAAATTGGCTCCTGTAACTACAAAAGTTTTGGGCTGTGATGGACCGCCCGCCTGATAACGCGTAAAACCTGTAAGCGATGCCACCGATGTTTGAATGTTGGGGGTGGAGCTAATGACCTGTGCTGCAATGCTAATGTTGCGAGTGGTGGCGCCAGTATGCGTAATGGCTATGCTTTGATTGTAAGTATTTATTGCCAAACCAGCTTTTAGGCGGACATAAATGGTGGTAGGGGCTACATCGTGATTTGTGGGCGTTAAAGAAATGGCATTTGTGCTGAAATTACTTCCCGAAGTGGTTGAAATTTCAAGGTTGGAAGTGGGCGTAATTACCAATCCGTTGGTTAAATCGAATGCACTTACAGTAAATGATTTTTCGGCAGAAGGACCAGCACCCAAATTATAGCCCATACCAGTAATAGTAGTGGTAGATGCAGTAATATAGGGAGTTAGCACTGCGAAATTATAATATCCAATGTTTCTATTGTCGGTGGCAGTACCAATGTAAGCAGTTGCAGTAGCAAAATTGTTTGACAAACTTGGATTGGAAGTGATGTATGCCCCAAGAAGACCTGAAGGATAACGCGTACTAATGAGCTGAACCAAATTTGCAGCTGACGAGTAATAGACTGCATTGTTTGTATTGGCAGCGTTGCCGGGATTGGTACTCAATGCAATAACATCGGTTGAAGTGCTTGAACCTGGACTATTGGCAAAAAGTGAATTTTTTACAATGGTGGTAGAAGTCCCACCGTTTTTGATTATAATTTCGATGCCTGTACTCCCATTGAAAGTACAATGGTCAAGCGTTAAGCTGTTGGTGGTGTTTGATGCTGCCAATCCATTGCTAATAATGGTACCTGTGAGTCCAGAAAAATAACAGTTTCTAAAAGTTGTATTGTTTGGTCCTGCATATTGACTTCCAAAAGAAATTACACCCGCATAAGTTCCTGAAAATTCTGAATTTGTCACGGTCAAATCCCCATACCAATGGGTTTGCGTTGCCCAACCAGTACCAGATGAAGCGAAAGCAAAAACCCTTCCGGCAGATGTTAGGTTTCTAACAATACAATTGTTCATGGTTACAGTTAAATCACCGCCAGTAGCACCTTTTGCTGAGGTTAATCCTGTTGAAGTCGGTGTTGCGCCACCTGCTCCCAAGAAATCTACAGCTTCAAATGAAAGCGTAGTTTGTATTTCACAGTCTTGAATTTTTAATTAACGGAGAGTGAGGATTGTATTATGGGAATTCCTCATTCTCCGTTAAAGGTTACTTACTTTTTAATCGCTTTAATATAGGTTATTTCATCGTTCACAGCTATTGAAAGGAGATAAGAACCTGCTATGCATTTCGATGCTTTGTTCCATCGGATACTTACCAATCCATTCTGGTTACAATCGTTTATTTTATCTATCATTATGCCCGAAGCATTATAAATAGCTATATCAACCTTTGAATCATTAGGGACTTTCAAATCAATGTTCAGCACATCGCCGAAAGGAATTGGATAAATTCCTGACTGCAGTACATTGTTTTCAAATTTGATAAGCACCGGTACATCAATGCTACCCTGCAAGCCGTTGTTGATGTATTTGATGACCGAACGCTTGCCTGCCATTTTTTCACCGTTTCTTTCCAGAACAAATTCAATTTGTTCCTCGTTATTGCCTGCAATTGTTAGGAAAAACAGCTTGCTACTGTTTTGCGGATTTTCAATTGCCATTGATTTTCCCCGAAGTTCACCTCCAATGTAAGCGCACAAATACTCATTTCCTGTTAGTTCAATGCCATCAACCATTGCAATCATTGACATATTGCCCGGATAAGAATATGCAGCTTTTACTTCGACATTCTCATCAAATGCAGCATCT
Organism: Paludibacter sp.; assembly: GCA_037142715.1. Classification (GTDB taxonomy): domain Bacteria; phylum Bacteroidota; class Bacteroidia; order Bacteroidales; family Paludibacteraceae; genus Paludibacter. The sequence goes on from JBAXAD010000018.1 coordinate 4,629, forward strand.
GGAATTCTACTTCCGACTACATTACTTGGGGTTGTAATTAAAGGATACTGAAGTGTAACATTTGTATTGCCTACACGGTAAAGCATATATCCTCTTCCCGGTTTCATGTAAGAAAGATTGCCTATCCACTTGTTTTGAGCAGAGTACATCGAGAATCCTTCGTACTGCGATTTTAGCACATCGCCTGCGGTGGCTGTATAACCAGACAATGCTTGTGTTACGTTCAAATTTACCTGCGGTAGATATGGAATGTAATTCCATTTTCCTTTCCCAGAAATGGTCAGTCTAGTCGTCAATACATCTACAGCAGACCCAGCAGTAGTTAGAGTCTGTACTATAGGCGAGGTAATTTGATACATGCTGGTATTATTGAACCCGATCAATGTGCCTACCCATTTGGTGCCATTGTAGGAGGCAAATCCTCCCTGTTCGGTTTTTACTATATCATTTATTGTCCAGAGATTACCGCTCAGTATTTTGTTAAAGTCTGACAGATAACTGTTTGCAACATTAAATGATATCCAGTTCCATCCGGTTTTCAACAAGATGTTTAGGGTCTGTAAATTTCTCACGGTAAATACCACAGGGCTGGCTGGAGTAGCTACAATTGCATCATTCACAAAGTTGATGGTCCGGTCGGGCATTGCCTGATAAATAATTCCGGTACTGGCATCCCATAACTTAAATTCCAGATTTTGAACACTTACAGCAGTATTGTAAATTGTAAGCAAGGTATAGTACATATCATTCTCTATCGAATAGAAATTATTTGTAATACCAATGCATTTCCCATTTTCAAATGCTGCCAGCAAATCTTCTTTGTCATTGGAGAAAACGCCATTTACGTTCAGTTTACCAAACACCGACATAGAATAAGTGTATTTGCCGGGGTCAACACTCCAGTTCGGAACTTCTGCCCGAACACGGATGTTTATCGGCAAAGCTTCATAAACATTGTAGTCGTTGTGCATGTAAATAACTTCATTGTAAGCTCCAACATTGAGTCCCGCATCAGTTACAATTTTGATAGTTACTGAAGATGAAGGATTTATTGCTCCGCTTGATGGTGTTATCGTCATCCAGCTTGGCATGTTTTCCAAAGTGAAATGTTCAACTGCGCCGCCACTGTTTACAATCCGAGTTGTAAATGTAAGCGGTTGCTCAGCTTGTTTTTCCAGATTAAATTTGGAATCGCTCCATTTCAACTGGTTTCGGTCAATATAAGCACTCCACGTGATAGGTGAAATAATTGTATTGCCATTAACATCCCGTATTTCATCTGCTGTAAACGTGACGATGGTCTTCTCTATCTTGTCAGGAATTTCTTTCATCTTGATAATCAGAGCATCGTTGTTTACTACAAACTCGTACGCCAGTTTTTCCACAGGCCCTTTGTCCTTAATAGGAGCAATTTCCGCCGTTTCCAAGTTTCCGCCATAAGCAATTGCAGCAGGAATTATCAGCAGTGAGTCCTCTTGAACTTTTTTGTCTTCCAACGTGAATCTCAACTCTTTTGTACCCTGCCAATCAATATAATGGTCGAACGGATAATAAGCCAGCAGTCCTTTTTCGGTACCGTCAAGCCGTTTGTTGTTATTGTCAAGTACAACGGTTTCGTTTTTGTACAAATCCCAGATACGGAAGTCGTCAATGTAACCGTTAAAGAAATTATCAGTAACAATTACATTTGGCTGACTGGCAGGTGTATATCCGCGCACACCCAAATACATGAATGCAGCTGCCATTCCGCCCAAATCCTGTGATTCGAAATAGGTTTTCAACACACCATCCATCAATATTTGTGCACGACCCGTATTTCGGTTAACACACAAGGCAAAATGATGCCAGTTATTGTCAAGATAATTGCCATCAACCGTTGCTTTCAACTGATTATTATTGAACGTAAGCACGCTGTTTTCAAATCCGATAGAGATTAGATTTGCCGAACCACCCATATCGGTTCCATCACCAATTCCGTTCGAAACCATAGTCGCATTGGATTGTGTTGAAGCCGCTTTAAACCAGAATTCCATGGTATAATCCATTGAATTGTCGATTACGGCAGAACTACCGGTGCTTAGTTTCAAATATTGAGTGCTACCGTTGAAAACAACTGAACGTCCTGCAGGATAGGTCCACACAGCACCATTCATCAGCAAGTTTGCCCCTCCGGCTTTGTCCTCTAGCGTAGTTCCTCTGGCTTCGTTCATCGGATAATAGGAAATCAGATTACTTTCGGCACCCGACAGCAAGTTAAGACTGTTGGTTTGCAAACGTCCGGAAGTCAACACTTTATCCCATACTCTTGCATTGTGCATTTTGCCTGCGAACCAGCTATTTGCGGTAGCAATACTTCGCCCAAACACATAATTTCCGTTGCCGGTATATAACCCAATATTAGCGTTTATTATGTATGGTACAAAGTTGTAATAGGCTGTTACATACCCTATTTTGTTAAGTATCAAGGCTACATGTGCCCAATTGCCCTGTTGATAAGGTACTACCGACGCACTTGTATATACCGTGCCTCCTGCCCTCACTATGAGGTGATTATCAGCGGTAATACCGAATTCGAGTGAAGTGTATATATTGCCATGACTGAAGAATGTGGCAGTTTTTGCATTATCGGCCAACACCCACATTTCAATGGTGATATCTTTTCCAGCCCAGTTGCGGTCAACTGACGTGCTAAGATCATCATTCACTCCATCCAGTCGAACGGATGTGGAATGGTCTGTTCTTGTGCCGTTTCTCACACCTGTCACTTCAAAATTATTGTCGGTAAGATAGCCCTCTGCAATGGTTTCATTGAAGTTCAAACGGATTTCATCGTTTATGGTCAGGATGCCGTTTGCTGGCTGAGCACTGCCGAAAAGTCTTGGACGATACATGTCTTTGATACCGCTTTTGATTTCGGAAGCATTCGCAATTTCCTGATTATTCACATTACATACACTCACTGCACGCAGGTCGTAAAGCTGATCGGGCATGTCGTCCAGTTCCCATTTGTACTTAATGCTGCCGGCATTGCTTGCCAAAATCATTTCGGCGGCCATACCTGCTGCTATGGCTTTTTTGTACAAAGTGGAGTCATTGTAATAATTCATCAGTGCCACCCAGCTGTCGTCAGAACCAGAAGAGGTTTTGTACTGAAGCATGATGCGGTCAAAATTATCATAATTGACATCAAATCCACTCAGAATCACATCCATATAATGTTCCACCGTGCTATCCGCTTTTGTTACTGTTGGCAGATTGTTGTTGTACGTCCAGTTGTTACTTGGTTTGCTTATAGCAACATCGGTACACGAAGGGGTATAATGAACTGAGAATGAAACTGTATCTGTGATATTCCACTGACATTGCGATTGCAGATACAATTTCAGGTTATCGTAGTTCATCACACTTCCCTTGCTCACTTCCAGAGTTTTAACCACTGTTTCACCAGCCGGAATAATAAATGTACGTCCTCCGCTTCCAACCGGAGCTCCGTCAATCACGAATTTGGCACCGTTCGGATTGGCAGCATCTACAATCTCCAAATCGTAATAACCGGTTTCGAGCAATTCGGAATTGTTACGCATATACAATGTAAAGTTTGCCGGCTGACCAGAAGGTACGTTTTCAATGAAATCTTTTTTTACACTTAAGTCAGGTACTTCAACCTTAAGCGTAGCTTGGTCGATAACAGTTCCCGGATTGTAATATTCAGTTTTGTATTCTCCCTCGTAAGGGCAAGAAGTAGCTCCGGCTTTGGTCTTGAAAATGAAAGCAGGATACTGATTGATTGCATCCGATTTCTTTTCACGACAAACATCAACGCTGATATAATCATAATAGCCATTGTCTTCCAACACAAATCCTTTGGTTTGAACACTATCCGTAGTTTGACTCCAATTTCCTCCGTGCTGCGTCTTTATACTCTCATTAATACCAAGTATCCAGCCCGTATAGTTAAATAAAAAGCCCAAATTGGCAGATACCGATGCTCCTATTGAAATATAGAAATTTTGAGAGGTGGTTTCGCCTCCTAAAATTGCCTCTTCAAATGAAACAGAGGAGCCTGCGTGAAATGAATAGTTCTGTAGCAGTTCCGCATTCACTTTGGCCTTTTCATTTTTTGCGAGCAGATTTTCCCAATTTGCTATGGATTGATTGAGAGCCAAAATGGTGTCAGTTCGCAGAAGCATCGTTTCCGGAAAATATACTTTATAACTCACACCATCGTAAATATCAACCGGATAAGGAGTAAAATCAATGTTGCTTTTACCAAAATTCGCATCATTGGGAGTCAATTTGGATACATAAACCGCTTTGCCCGTCTGATTTGCCTCAAATTGAAAGTCTGCACCTTCTGTGCTCTGACGTAATTTCAAATTCCGGAAATTGGTGATAGTGGGCAACAAAGTATTTATAATATAGGTTTGCGGATAGGCAAACAAAGTTCCATATCGTTGTTCAACCCCTATTCCGAGGTCTTTTACAAGCAGATAGTCGCTTGTCAGTGGAGTTATGGCAGTATAAACCATATAGGTGGATGCACCACCGGCATTATTATAATATTCTTTGGTTATTATCCTGATATTATCCGTTGCTCCGTATGCTATGTTGGTAGAATAGCCAACAAACACATCACCATTCGCTCCAACATAAATTGGATCGCTACTCGTCTGGAAACGAGTGGTTGTAGTTGTCGTAGAATGATGCTCGCTTGTACCCCCGACATTTTCCTCATGTTGGATGCCAATGGTCATATCATTTGCTATATCGGTGCTGGAAATTACACCGGCACCTACTCCGGCAAATGTTGTGATTTTTAATCCTAACAGAAAACTGGAAGTTTCAGATCCGGTGTTCATAACACTTCCCGTATAACTGGATGAGTTGGTGATGGTCATTCCTTTTTCCAGGTAGGCATAACTGTTGCTTCCCGGAGGGTCACGTACTACAACTAATAATTTATCAGGGCCGTTGGTGATAAAATTATTTCCCCGTTGTACGGCACCTAAGATTACCACTTCAAAGCCCGGCCAGTTGATGGAAGTTTGATTTTGGCTGTCGCCGTAAACAGCTGTTGCTGTTACTGTTCTTATGGCGGAGGTCAATTCGGGATTTCCTACCTGGAATGCAAATACAACCGTTCCGCTTTCATTCACAGCAAGTTGTTCATTCACTTTGCCTGTTATTCCATCACCAAAAGTAATTTTGGCATCCTGAGTAGGTACTTCGTCCGGTGTAATGTCCGGTTTTACAGTTCCATCGCTATTTTTATAAATGTATTTTTCAAAAACTTTCGTTCTGAAAGAATAGGCTTTTGCCTGTTCAAAAACCGGCTTTCCTATCAGGTATGTTTTATTGTTTTTGTTATACAGTGTTATGGAATAATTGTTTGCAGGATTCATGGTATGAACAGCAATAGAATCATCTCCAAACCAACTTACTGGTGTTACTCCATTTTGCAGTTGCGTCACGCTTATTTCGGGTGTGTATCTCAAAATGAATTTTTGTTGTTTGTTGTAATACGCAGTATCCGAGTAGTTTGTATATTTCCATACGCCAGCAACCAATGCCGAGTCAAGGTATTGATTTACGATTGATTGATTGCTGAAACTATTTTCAAAATTTACTGTGGCATTATTTCCAGGAATATTAGTGGCAACATGACCCGGAATTAATACTTGCAGTGCAAAACTTTCAGGGATTATGTCAGCTACAAACTCACCTGTAGCAGCATTTGGATAAATAGTGATGGATCCCTGACTGTATTTTACAGCATTTGTATTGGCCACATTTTTATTTGAAGGCTTGAAATGGGTTACAGTAACAGTAGTATCCGTTTCGGCTATTTTGTAACTCATATTTTCATAAGTCAAAGTCACTGTCACGCCATCTGCCAAGTTATTTTTCGACAACGAATGTCCCATCAAATAAGCTTCCTGTATTATTCCTCCAGCCACACGTCCAATGTACCGAATGGTGGTAATGTCAGTCAGTTCAAGACCAAACACATCATCCTGATAATTACGATCCATACCATAACTGTCGGTTATTTTTCCGTTCAACTGGAAGATATGATTGTTCTTCACCGCCTGTACTTCATGTGTGCCAACAGGTACGGAAATCGAAAATTCACCCTCGGCATTGGTCTGAATAATTGAACCATTGCCCAACATGGCCGTTTTTCCATCGATATTAAACATAACGCCTTCTACCGGAATGGTTCCGCCTTTGTAGGTTACAACCCCTGCAACGGTGAAGGACGATTTATCGATGAAATTGACCGTATGACTTTGTGCGTTGGGACCTATGAACCGAATTTCCTTTTCCGATTCAAATTTATGCGTTCCAAGCCGTGGAATAATGTTGAAAGCTATCCCATTGCCGGAATAAGGTATTGCCCTGATGGTATAGGATCCGTCGGCTCCCGTAACTCCTTTGTATCCGAGCTGGTCATTGCTTGGAACAAAAGTAGCGTCCAAAGTTACATTCAGAGCGGTTCCGTGATTTTCGTTGTACGTGTTCTTTTTGAACGAAGTATCATAAAAACCATTCTCTACCGCATAATCAAAAGTATAGTAACCAATTAAGCCTTTCTCGTTGCCTACAAGATACCTTTTGTAATCACTTTTTATTTCATCGCTCGTCAGTACTTTACTCCAGATGCGTACTTCGTCAATATTACCCGAAAATAAATTACCAACAATCACAGGGTTGTTATTGCCTGTTACGGTTGCTGTCTTCTTGACTTTTCCAACCTGATTTCCATTCATGTACAGGAACAGCGAATCCTTTGTACCAATGGCTGATACATGAATGAAAGCATCGGAACCTTTTACAGCACTGATCAAAGCGGTTGACGAAATGGTCTGACTGCCCACCTTAAAGTATAGTCGGTCTGATTCGATGTACATTTCATACATACTAGCTTTTTGCAGAATATTTCCTCTGGTAGTCAGCACATCAGGTTTAATCCATGCCTGAATGCCAATAGAATCAGTATTCGTAGAAAGAAAAGCAGCATTATTTATTGTCAAAGTACCGTTCCCCGAAAACTTGTAGCTTTTCCCTGAGATTTCCTCTTCGCTTTCCAGGCGCACTTCCACACTTTTCTCGGCTTGCCCATCACTAAAAGTGACCCGTCCGTAAATATCACCGGTGGGCGTTCGGAATCCAATGTCGGAAGGTTTAGTCGCACTTGTTACAATGTTGTTTGCACAATTCACCAAACCCACTACCTGGTATTGATAAATGACTCCTGGAACAGCGTTCACATCTTCCACTTTGTAGGTTGAAAGTACTGGCGAACCATCCACCGATAGCATTTGCTTGTAAAAACTGTCGGATTGTCCGTACTCTTTCCTGTTGATGGCAAATTTATCAAAGCTTCCGCTGGTCGTTGCCCAATTGAGTTCAATTTTATTGGAAAAATATCCCTTCGACACGGTTAACGTTGTCAAATCACCAATAACAGCTGGTGTAATATCGCTGGTATTGATTGGAGGAATATAAGCCCAGTTTTCATTGGGAAATACCTGAAGTTTATATTGATATTTATTACACATCTGTACCAAATTATCTGTATAATTGCCTCTGTTGAAATCTGTTTGAGTCAGCGTAATGGCATCTGATGCGCCTGTAGTAAGATTCTGTCGCGTCAGTACAAATCTTGACCCACTGCTCCAAACTACACCCGAAGTAGTCCAACTTACAACTGTACTTCGCTGGTCTTGCGACAATACTACAGTTGCGGTAACTGGTTTATAGTGAACTAAATTAACGGACACAGAAGCCGTTTGGAAATAGCTTGAATACCATGAGTTAAAACGATTGATGTTGTAGGTGTAAGAGGCAACAGTACCTTCTGGCACCACAAATGAATAGCTATATGTCGTATTGTTTCTATCAAAAGCAACTGAATCCGTTTTGCCGCCGGTTATCTTAAAGTAATCAGTCCTGAAATCATTACCACTGCCGCTTGGCACACTCCAACTCAAACTTACTTCTCTGGTAGAAGCATCCAAAGTGGCAATAAATGAAGTTGGAGTTACCTGAGGAAAACCAGGAACAGTTATATTCCCACTAACAAATTGGTATTTAATATTTGTATTTACTGTGGGCGTGTATTCCTGACAAACCACATAAGTATTTGTCTGATTAAGGTTTATCTCATCATCAGTCGGATAAAGATAGTAATCGCCGCTAGATAGATTATATGCACTTACTGTTTTTTTTGTTGTTCCGGTTACTGAACCTTCACGCAAATAAATGTTACCCAAAGTATCTGCATTTTTATTAGCCAAGTCTTTGGACCAATGTATATTAATGGCCGGTTTAGAGCTATTCACGGTAAAAACCGGAGTGCCTATAGTAAAATTGCTGGCTTCAACAGTAGGCGTAATGTCTATTGTTCCAGAAATTGTCTGATCTCCAGCACCAACACATGAGCCACGCCTCCACCATGTGCCCGAGACTTGAATTGATTGTAAAAAATTGAGTGCCGATTGCGGAATTTTCCAATTAATGATACACCACCTGTTATTGCTGTCGGGATCAGTGCCCAATGCCCAATTTTCGGCAGGGTCGTAGTACCAATCAGTACCACTTCCGGTAACAGTCAGATTATGGCCCTCGTCATCGCATTTGACCAATACTGAATTCGCTCCAAAATTAACAGTTTCGCCATCACCGTTCAATCCGGCATTTCCATCTCCGCAATTGGTGCCTGCACCATCCTCGGAGCCGTTTCCATCAAAATACCAAACTTGTATTTTCACAATTCCTTTTTCAAGGTCGAAATTTACAGTGGTATATTCTCCAAGTGACCAATTCTTAGTTGCATACACTTTTGCAAGTCCAAAACTAAAGACCAAAACAAGCAAAAGAATAAGTTTTCTGTAACTATTATAGGAAGAAAACTTTGTGCAACAATCATTTTTCTGATAAGTAATTTTGCTTTCCATTATATTGAATTTTTAAATAAGACATTTAAAATCAAATACATGCAGAATACTTTTACATTTCAATTGTAAAGTGAATTGTTGAAGAAAAGGATATTTTAATATATCGGAATATAGAATGACAAAAAAAGCATGTCACATCTTCCACAAACTTATATTGGTTCTATTTTGCTAAAATAGAACCAATATAAGTTTTGATTTAAGAACAGTCTCAGACTTAAAAAAAAAGCTCAAATAAGGATGATTGGCAATAAAAAGAAATGCGGAACCTACCAATTTTATGACATTTCAATTGTATAATTCTCGGTAAAGTAAGAGTTTCTATTTAAAAAAAACAAGAGAGTAATTCCTCAATAATAACAGCAAAAAGTCTAATAATTTGTGTTTAGAAATGAGGATTTTTCGAGATGTACAACTTTTATTTAAAATAACTGAGATAGACTGAAAGTGGTGGAAATATAAAATGTGAAGGAATTATTTGAAAATCAATTATCAAGAAACAATGGCCTTATGGGCAAAAAGTTACAGAATTAAAGCGCATCACAAACACTTTTCGGGTCAGGACATGATGTAGAAAACCCTAACTGAAATTATATCAGCTAGGGTTCCTTGCTTTCCATTCGTTCCTTTATTTTTTTATGGAATTGAATTTATCAATCGTAGATTGCCTGTCCGCACTTTTTGAGAAGTTCATACCGTAACGGCTCATGCGCTCATATTGTCCGTGCACTTTCTGTTCAAAGAAAGGATAATCTTTTTTCTCTGGCATTGTCCACAAACATTCAATCATTGCCAACGCGCGCGGATACACCATGTATTCCACTTGCGCAGTGGTAGTTATAAATTCCGACCACACATTGGCTTGTCCGCCCAAAATATGTTTGGCTTGCTCGGCGCTTAGTTCTTTTGGCCTTGGGTCAAAAGTGTAGACTTTCTGTAACGGCAAAAATCCACCGTAAGGATGCGCCTTAGGCTCTTCATTATCAACGCCCTGATAATGGTCGAAATAGCAATGCGTGCCGGGAGTCATCACCACATCGTTGCCATGTTGTGCAGCTTCAATGCCTCCATTGATGCCTCGCCACGACATGATGGTGGCGGTTTGGGTTACGCCCCCTTCCAAAATCTCGTCCCAGCCAATAATCTGTTTTCCTTTGGGTTGCAGATATTTTTCAATACGGTTGATAAAATAACTCTGCAACTTATGCTCATTTTCTAAATTTTCAGCCTTCATTTTCGCCTGACATTTCATGCACCGCTCCCAACGAGTTTTTTTGCATTCGTCACCGCCCACATGAATGTATTTACTTGGAAACAAAGGAATTACTTCATCCAAAACTCCTTCTATAAAATCGTACGTTTTTTCGTTTCCTGCACAATACACATCATGAAAAATACCCCAGGTAGAAGCAACGGTGAATGGGCCGCCACTGCACGAAAGTTCCGGATAAGCGGCCAGCACTGCCACTGCATGACCGGGCATTTCTATTTCTGGAATCACCTCCACAAATCGTTCTGCAGCATACGCCACCACTTCCTTCACGTCTTCTTGGGTGTAAAATCCACCCGTGGTATCGCCCGCACATTCTTTGCGGAAAGCACTTACTTTGGTCAAAAGCGGGTACTTTTTTATCTGAATTCTCCAGCCTTGGTCGTCTGTCAGGTGCCAATGGAAAGTATTGTATTTATACATCGCCATCATATCTATGTATTTCAATATAAACTTCTTGTCAAAGAAATGACGCGACACATCCAAGTGCAATCCTCGGTAGGCATAACGTGGTGCATCTTCTATTTGCGCGCAGGGTATAGTCCAATTTGTGGGGGTGGCATTTTCACTTTCAATGGCAGCAGGGAAAAGCTGGCGCACCGTTTGCAAACCGTTGAACAAACCATGAGCGGAACTGGCAGTGACAATGATTTGTCGTGGTTTCACACTGACAGTATATGCTTCGTCATTCGCAGTTGCCTTCTTTTCAAGCTGAAAAACGATAGCCGATTTTGCTGCGCTCGAACTGGAAACAGCGTACTGATAACCAGACGAACGACTGAGCATAGCAGCCAGTTTCGCGGCTATCGGTTTAGCCTCTTCCCCACCTCGAAATTGAATTTTTGTTTCATTGATCAATAAGAAAACGCCTTTGGACATTGTAATTTTGTTGGGCTGAGGGATAATCTGGACTGAACCAGCGGATTTAATTTGAGCTGTCATTTGGAAAATAATCAGAGACAAGATGACTGGTAAAAGTAGCTTTTTCATTGTTTTAAATATTAAAATATTGTTTCGTAGGGACTCACGGTGTGGGTCTCCGTTAATAATTTGGGAAGCAAATTATTAGTAAAAATAGTATCGTAAAATGTGCGATTTGGAATTGAATGCAAATGTAAATGATTTACACCTTATTGCCAAATATACATGAAATCCAACAGGCATTATTTTGGTGAGTTGAAAAATTAAAATGCATTATATGGCAAAATTGCACTTGCAGCCTGATTTAAAAACCTGTCGTTTGAAAAGCATATATCACTACCTTATTTGTCATTACGTCATCAAAAAAGCATTTTGCAAAGCCATTGTGGCAAATGCATTATACAAAAAGTTTAAACTCAAAATGAATGGAATGGATTGTATGCCAAAAAAACAACAATATCAGATTGAAAACAATTCAACTTTATTGTTGTTATAATAAATTTGACGACTAAATACTTGAATATCCTTAAATACTTTTTTAAACTTTAAAAAGAAACACAAATGAAAGAAATGGAAGGGGAAGTTTTCCACCCATCACAGCAGGTAAAAGATTACGCTACAATTAAAGAGTTCGAGCAAACCTACAAAGATTCTATTGACAATCCAGAAAAGTTTTGGGCAGAACAGGCCGAAACCCTCGTTTGGCAAAAGAAATGGGATAAAGTGCTCGACGACAGCAATCCACCATTCTACAAATGGTTTACCGGCGGAAAAACAAATATTATCTCCAATGCCATTGACAGACATTTGGAAACTGCCAACCGCAATAAATTAGCCATCATTTGGGAAGGTGAACCCGGCGATGTAAAGTCATATTCTTATCATGCGCTCAACCGTGAAGTTTGCGAATTTGCGAACATTCTGAAGGCCATGGGTGTAAAAAAAGGCGATATTGTTACCATTTATTTGCCCCAAATTCCCGAACAGGTTTTTGCAATGCTGGCATGTGCCAAAATTGGTGCAGCTCACAGTGTGGTTTACGGTGGTTTTAGCCACGACGCGCTCGCCGACAGAATTAACGATGCAGCCAGTAGAGTGGTGGTTACTGCCGATGGCGGTTTCAGACGCGGAAAGTCGAGCAACTTAAAAGAGATTGTAAACCAAGCGTTGGAATTGACCCCAACCGTAGAGGTTTGTATCACCATAAAACGCACAGGAGTTGATGTTTACATGGAAAACGACCGCGATTATTGGTTCCACGATTTGAAAGGATTGCCAATTGCAGGTCCAAAATGTGATACTGAAGAGATGGATGCAGAAGATATGCTTTTCATTTTATACACTTCTGGCTCAACCGGAAAACCGAAAGGATTAGTGCATACGCATGGTGGTTACAGCGTTTATACCGGCACAACACACAAAATGGTATTCGACATCAAGCCAGAAGATCGCTGGTGGTGTGCTGCCGATCCAGGTTGGATTACCGGCCACTCCTATATCGTTTACGCACCGCTTATTAACGGTTCCACAATATTCTTGTACGAAGGTGCGCCCAATCATCCATACCCAAATCGTTGGTGGAGAATGGTTGAAAAATACGGAATTACCGTATTGTACACATCTCCTACAGCCATTAGAGGCTTGATGCGTTACGGTGAGTCGTGGCCCAACAAGCACGATTTGTCCAGTTTACGATTGCTTGGTTCAGTAGGCGAGCCCATTAATCCGGAAGCTTGGAAGTGGTACCACAAAGTGATTGGAAAAGAAAATTGCCCCATTATGGATACTTGGTGGCAAACTGAAACAGGCGGTTTTGTAATTTGTCCATTGCCAATAACACCACTCAAACCAGGATCGGCAACGAAACCGTTTTTTGGACTTGAAATTGACATTGTAACCGATGAGGGTGAGAAAGTAAAAGATGGCGAAGAAGGCAACTTAATTATAAAAAAACCTTGGCCAGGTATGGCGAGAACCATTCTAAATGACTCAGAAAGATTCGCAGAAACCTACTGGAAAAAATATGCCAAACAAGGTTGGTACCATCCTGGAGATGCCGCACGTAGGGATTCCGACGGATATTATTGGGTAATTGGACGAACTGATGACGTGATAAAAGTGAGTGGCTACCGTTTGGGCTCGGCCGAAATTGAAAGTGCCATGATTATGCACAGAGCAGTGGCAGAATCGGCAGCAATTGCATTGCCACACGCACTCAAAGGGAACGGAATTCATTGCTATGTAGTTCTAAGACAAGGCACTGAACCTTCAGCAGCTCTTGAAAAAGAACTCCGCGACCACATTGCAGAAACCATGGGACCGATAGCTCGACCCGAAGAAGTGGTATTTGTAGATGCATTGCCCAAAACAAGAAGCGGTAAAATTATGCGACGCGTAATAAAAGCAAAAGCACTGGGACAAGATGTTGGAGATTTAAGCACTTTGGATGATTAAAGAATCCCTAATCTGTCAGCTGATGGAGAATTAAACAAGTACTAATTGTTATAAACTTAGAATGAATTTTTGTTGGTTTAAATTTATTATCATCTAATTCTGTACTGGTATTTTATCAAATAAAAACCCACCTTGCTTAATGCATGGTGGGTTTTTACTGTTTTATAAAATAAACTTTTATTGCCCAAATCACTTTTTTCTGCTATTTTTGTATTCTAAATAAAAAAACATGAGAACCTCTATAATAACCGACCAAGCCGAAAAAGAAAGTGTTATCAATCAATGTCATACCTGTTTTGTGGGCATGATTGAAACTGATGGAACACCCTACGTAATCCCCATGAATTTTGGATATTTGAATGGGGAAATCATACTTCACTCCGCTCCTTTCGGAAAACATTTGGAATTATTGGCTATAAATAATCGAGTTTGCGTCACTTTTTGCACCGATGGGAAATTGGTGTTTCAGCATCCCGATGTGGCCTGCAGCTACAGCATGATGGGTAAAAGCGTATTGTGCAAAGGATCTGTGACCTATATTGAGGACTTGACGGAGAAGGTTGATACTTTAAACTCGATGATGCAAAAATTCTCCGATCGGACCTTCAAATACTCCACTCCAGCATTGATGAACGTGAAAGTTTGGCGAGTAACGGTGGATGAAATGACAGGCAAATCGTTTGGACAAAACTTCAAATAGCAAATTTACCATAATATTTTACTGACTTTAATTCAGTAAAAACTTTTTGGCACAGCAATTGACTTATAACCTTAATGAATCAACAAAAATAAGCTAAGCTGTTTCATAAGAGGGAATTACTTTAATTCGCTTCAGCCACAGATTACTCATAAAATGATTTGCTGCCATTATGGCAGAAAACAAACACCATACTCGCTATGAATAACCCTTTTGATAACTTATTTTCTGAAGACATGATGGGATCGTCCGATATTTTTCCAATTATTTCACTTGATGAGCGCTTGTCTGATTTAAACATCAATTCAGGCGATGTGCTTCCCATACTTTCTTTGCGCAACATGGTGCTATTTCCAGGCGTATTGTTGCCGGTTTCTGTGGCTCGTGCAAAGTCGCTAAAACTAGTGCGTGATGCCAACGAAAATGAAATTTTAATCGGCGTTTGCTCGCAAATAGATAAGAAACTAGACGACCCTTCCATTGACCAACTTTACCAAATGGGTACTGTGGCACAGGTAGTTCGTATTTTGGAAATGCCCGACAATACCACAACGGTTATTTTGGAAGGAAAGCAACGCTTCAATTTGGGCGAATTGGAAACCACAAAACCATACATGAAAGCGAAAATTACTTTGGTGGACGATGTGTTGCCCGATGTCAACGATGGCGTCTTTTTGGCATTGGTATCCTCCATCAAGGATTTGGCTATAAATATCATCAATGATTCAGGCGCCATCTCTCCCGAAATGGCTTTTGCTATCAGGAATATTGAAAATCCAGTTTTTCTGATCAATTACGTTTGCGTCAATTTTGGTTTGAACGTAAAAGAAAAACAACGCCTTTTGGAGATTGACGAAATTTTGGACCGTGGATACCAGTTACTGGAATTGCTAAACAAGGAATCGCAACTGTTAGAGATTAAAATGTCCATCCAAAACAAAGCAAAGGAAGGCATTGACCAACAACAACGGGAGTATTTTCTGCAACAACAAATGAAAACCATCCAAAATGAATTGGGTGGAAGTTCGCCAGAAATGGATGTTGCAGATTTCCGTGAACGTATCAAAAACAAGAAATGGAACGAAGCTACAGCCAAAATTTTTGAAAAGGAAATGAAAAAGCTGGAACGGATGAGTCAGCACTCGCCCGACTATTCTACCCAGCTCAACTATATAGAAACCATGCTGGAACTGCCTTGGAATGAATATACCAAGGACAATTTCAACCTGAAAAATGCCAAGAAAGTGATGGACAGAGACCATTTTGGCATGGAAACAGTGAAAGACCGGATCTTGGAACATTTGGCGGTACTGAAACTGAAAGGCGACATGAAATCGCCAATTATCTGCTTGTATGGCCCTCCGGGAGTGGGTAAAACATCATTGGCAAAATCAATCGCTACGGCTCTGAACCGTAAATATGTGCGCATTTCGTTGGGCGGATTGCACGACGAAGCCGAAATTCGCGGACATCGCCGCACTTATATTGGTGCATTGCCGGGACGAATTATGCAGAACATTCAGAAAGCCGAATCGTCGAATCCAGTTTTTGTGCTCGACGAAATTGACAAAATTACTACCGATTATAAAGGCGACCCGTCTTCGGCATTGCTAGAAGTACTTGACCCAGAACAAAATACTGCCTTCCACGATAATTATTTAGATGTAGATTTCGATTTATCGAAAGTACTTTTTGTGGCTACAGCAAATAGCTTAAGCAGCATTCCACGCCCACTTCTTGACCGTATGGAATTGATAGAAGTGAGTGGATATACGCAAGAAGAAAAAATTGAAATCGGAAAACGTCATTTGGTTGCCAAAGAATTGGAAAATCACGGTTTGAAGGAAACGGAATTTGTGTTGAACAAAACGGTGCTAAACAAACTGATTGAAAGCTACACGCGTGAATCGGGTGTCCGCGAATTGAGCCGACAAATAGCCAGTTTGATGCGAAAAGTGGCAAAAAGAGTGGCCACCGATGAAGCATACAATGTGGAACTGACCGAAGAAGACCTGAAAACTTATTTGGGTGCACCGCGTTACAGCCGCGACAAATACCAGGGGAATGAATATCCGGGTGTGGTTACTGGTTTGGCTTGGACGCAAGTGGGTGGAGAGATTCTTTACATTGAATCGAGCTTGAGCAAAAGCAAATCGCCACGCCTCACGCTTACCGGCAATTTGGGTGAGGTGATGAAGGAATCAGCTATGTTGGCATTGGAATACATCAAGTCGCATGCCGAAAGTTTGAGCATTGACAGTCAGCTTTTCGAAGAATGGAACGTACACGTTCACGTTCCAGAGGGCGCCATTCCAAAAGACGGCCCATCGGCAGGTATCACGATGACAACTGCTTTGGCATCAGCATTTACCAAACGTAAAGTGCGTAAAAACTTGGCCATGACTGGCGAAATTACTTTGCGCGGAAAAGTGTTGCCTGTAGGTGGAATCAAGGAAAAAATACTAGCTGCCAAACGTGCCGGTATTACTGACATTGTACTTTGTTCCGAAAATGAAAAGGACATCGACGAAATAAAACCAGTTTATCTCAAAGGACTTACATTCCACTACGTGAATGATATTATGGAGGTAATCGATTATGCATTGCTAAAATAACCCCTAGCCCCTAAAGGGGAATTAAGCAAGTATTGATTGTATTATACCGTGAATGTTCACAATTGCAATAGATAAACTTATGTTAGACTCAACATTTTTTGTGTTGTATTTAGGAATTTAGATAGGTCAAAATAAAGAATTATTTGAAACCACCGAATGATGAATTTCATTCGGTGGTTTTGCATTATTAACTACCAACGAACCTTTTAAGGCATCGAAAGTCGACTAATAGGTCAATAAAGTGGTCAAATCTTCATTTCTTGTTATTCTTTAGTAATTATGCTTTACAACATGATTTAAAAACACGATATTTGCATGATTTTTTGTTATTTTGCCATGTAATTTGAAACTTTAAATAAAACGAATATGACTTTACCAGAATTGAAATCTGCTTTTGTATCTGCTTACGGCCAAGAGGCTGATGCAGTGTATTTTGCGCCAGGACGCGTAAACCTTATTGGAGAACATACCGACTACAATGGTGGTTCAGTTTTTCCTTGTGCTTTAAGTTTTGGAACTTACTTGTTGCTTCGCAAAAATGGCGGAAAAACTGTCAAGTTTCGCTCGCTGAACCAACCTGAAGTTACAGAGCTTGGTTTTGACCAACTTACAACTCCACTCGACAAAACTTGGGTAAATTATCCACTGGGCGTTTTTGCTCAATTTATCAAACGCGGTATTGAAATTAAAGAAGGATACGATATTCTTATCTGGGGCGATGTGCCTAACGGTGCAGGTTTATCTTCATCGGCTGCCTTGGAAGTGGTTACAGCTTACGCGCTTAACGACCAACTTGGAACAGGTTTCAATCGTACTATTT
This sequence comes from Paludibacter sp., assembly GCA_037142715.1. Lineage (GTDB taxonomy): Bacteria > Bacteroidota > Bacteroidia > Bacteroidales > Paludibacteraceae > Paludibacter. The sequence continues at coordinate 22,363 of JBAXAD010000018.1, forward strand.
TGGCTCAAATTGGACAAAAAGCCGAACACGAATTTGCATTTGTAAATTGCGGTATCATGGATCAGTTTGCGTCTGCCAATGGTGCAAAAGACAGCGCCATTCACTTGAACTGCGACACTTTGGAATTTGAACTCGTTCCTGTGAAATTGGAAGGCGTAAAAATTCTTATCTCTAATACACACAGCCCACACAAATTGGATTCAGGAGCTTACAACCAACGTGTTGCCGAATGTCAATTGGCTGTAAAACAATTAAATACAGTTCGTTCAATTAAATACTTGGCCGAATTATCAGAAATTGAATTCAAAGAAATTGAATCGGCCATTACTGATGTAACAGCTCACAAACGTGCCCGTCACGTGGTAGGCGAAGTGCAACGTACCAAAGATGCAGTGAAAGCTTTGAAAGCTGGCGATTTGGTATTGTTTGGTCAGTTGATGAATGCATCTCACGCTTCATTACGTGACGACTACGAAGTGACTGGACCTGAATTAGATACTATGGCCGAAGAAGCCTGGAAAATTCAAGGCGTTATCGGTTCTCGTATGACTGGTGGAGGTTTTGGTGGTTGCACTGTTTCGTTGGTAAAAGATGAAGCAATTGATGCATTTATCGCCACTGTAGGTGCTGCTTACGAAGCAAAAGTAGGTATCAAACCTGATTTCTATATTGCAGAAATTGGCGACGGAGCTTGCAAATTGAGCTAAAAAGGAACATATGAAAACAGCAAAACAATTACAAATAGAGCTGGACGGTAAACCAGTTTCGCTTTACACGCTTTACAACAAGAACGGTATGTCGGTGGATATTACCAATTATGGTGGCAAAATCATCCGCCTTATGGTTCCGGACAAGAATGGCAAATTTGACGATGTAGTGCTGGCTTTTGATACTTTGGAAGAAGTAATTGAAAAAGAAATCTACTTTGGGGCCATTTGCGGGCGATTTGCCAACCGTATCAAGGATGGCAAATTCACCATTGACGGCGTTGAATATACACTTCCAATCAACAACGGAACTAACTCTTTGCACGGTGGCGTGCATGGTTACAACGAAAAGGTTTGGACTGTGAAATCAGCATCTGAGAAAGAATTGGTGCTATCACTTTTCTCTGCCGATGGCGAAGAAGGCTATCCAGGAAATCTATCAATTACAGCAACTTACATTTTGACGGACGAAAACGAAATCAAAATTCATTACGAAGCAACAACCGACAAAGCGACCATTATTGGCTTGACGAATCACTCGTATTTCAACCTCAAAGGGGCTGGAAATGGAACTGTTCGTGACCACCAATTGCAGTTGAATGCTGATTTCTATACCGTACTGGATGAATCATTTGCACTGACGGGCGAAATTCGTCCTGTTGATAATACTGCTTTTGATTTCCGCAACGCAACTGTTATAGAAGAGCGAGTTGACGACGAAGCATTCGTTCCTGGATGGGGATTGGACAACAACTGGTGCATCCGCAAAAACCAAGCTGGTGATTTGGCATTGGCAGGTTACATTTACGAACCAGTTAGCGGACGCAAAATGGAAGTGCTTACCACTCAGCCAGGTGTGCAAATTTATTCGGGCAACTGGATAGAAAATGTAACCGGCAAAGAAGGCAAAATCTACGACCGTCAAGATGCAATTTGCTTGGAAACGCAAGGTTTCCCAAATTCGCCTAACGTGGCACATTTCCCAAGTTCTTTGCTTCGTCCAGAAGGAAAGTATGACGAGTGGTGTGTGTATAAATTTAGCGTGGAATATATTCAGTGATATTTTTTCATTTACCATTTTAAGAAGAGCCAACCAACTAGCAGCTAATGCTTAAGGTTGGCTCTTTTTTTAATTAGCAAAAAAACTATTTTTTCTAGCCCATTAAACATACAAATATGTTCAATATTATATGTATGAATATTCAATTTATTTGTTTACATTTGTCATTCAAAACATTTCAAAAAATTCACCTTTAAAACATTTAAAATCATGGTCATTTTAATCGTAATTGGTCTTGTGTTAGTGGCAGTTGGTTTCAATATAACCAAAGTCAATTCCCCAGCCAGCCCGTTTGCTGGAATCATTAAAATTGTGGGCTTTGTGTTGATTGGCATTGGAGCCATAGCGGGTTCAGTGGTGCAAATTAATCCAGGTGAAATTGGAGTTCAAAAACTTTTTGGAAAAGTAAGTAACAATGCGCTCTCAAGTGGATTGAATGTTATTAATCCTTTGGTAGAAGTGGTAACGTTTGACATTCGGACTCAAAATTACACCATGTCGGGCGTGCAAACTGAAGGAGAAAAAGCTGGTGACGATGCCATACGGGTACTTTCGGCTGACGGACTTGAAGTAATTATTGATTTAACGGTATTGTACAAAGTTGTTCCCAGCGAAGCACCTCGTATTTTGCAGGAAATTGGAACGGATTACAGAAACACGATTGTTCGCCCAATATGCCGCACAAAAATTCGTGACAATGCAGTGTATTACGATGCTGTAGCCTTATATTCGTCAAAACGCGATGAGTTTCAAACACGAATTTTCACTACCATTGAAAAAGATTTTAAATCTCGTGGATTAATTTTGGAACAACTTTTGGTAAGAAACATTACGCTTCCAGCCTCTGTGAAAGCCACTATTGAATCAAAGATAAATGCAGAGCAAGATGCTCAAAAAATGACTTTTGTGCTTCAAAAAGAGAAACAGGAAGCCGAACGAAAAAGAGTAGAAGCACAAGGTATTGCAGACTATCAGAAGATTCTAAGTACTGGGCTGAGCGACAAGCAATTGCAATATGAAATGATTAAAGCCATTGCAACATCTCCCAATGCAAAATTAATAATTATGAACGGTGGGAAGAATAGTACACCGGTAATTTTGGATGCAAAATAGAATAAATTAATTGGAATATTAAAAAAGCTGTCAGGTTTCTGACAGCTTTTTTGATATATGTAAGTGAAGCCGTCACTCCAAAAGTAATATTAAGCACAGCTAGTTACGGCTTCACTAAAACCTATTGAGAAAGTGATTGGCTTAATGTCTCCGAAATAAATTTATTGATAGATTCGCCTCTCATTTTAGCTGAAATGGCAATTCGTCGATGAAGCTCAGGCGTAACTCTAACATTGAAACTACCTTTATAGCTTTTTTCGGCAGCTATATTTTCAGCCTCACAATCTTTAATATGCTCATCTACCATATAATGAAATGCATCGGTAAGTTCTTTAACCGTCTCGCCTTCAAATGTGATTAAATCGTTTATTCCTTCAATTTTCCCAAAAAAAGTATTGTCATCGGCCGAGAAATGTACGCTGCCAATAAATCCTTTATAATTCAAAATATCTTTCATAATTTCCATTTATTAAATTAATCCTTCTTTCTTAAGTTCCTCAATAATTAAACTCAATTGATAACGTTTTAGAATGTTTCCTGGATGTGGTTTGTGAAGTTTAATTCGATGCGTTTTACTCTTAAAACAAACGCGAGACCCAGCACCTTGTTCTTCTTCGTAGCCCAACGAACTTAGTAAAGTCCTCATTTCGGAATAAGTAAAATCCTTAGGTTGTGATAGTAATCGTAAAAGCAATTTTTCAGTTCTTGACATCGGTTTTATTTTAATACAAAGATAAAACAATTATTTGTAACTATAGTTTAGTTGCAAATAAATCTGCCGATTATTTCACTTCCAACTTTTTAGGTATATTTGCACTGCAAAATAAAATACACCTCCATGCCTTCAAACAAAGCCATACTAAAAGAACAGATTAACGAGCTTTCTAAAAAAGAGTTGGTGGAAATTGTGCTAAAATTGTCAGCAAAAAAGCCAAATTACGACTACTTGTTGATAAATTATTTGGACAAAGATGGCGGCGAACAAAGCTTGTATGACGAAGTGATTGAGGACATTGAGGCTTTGTGCAATAAAGAATACAAGGGCAGAACCATTCAGCACCAACAGGTAAAACGGTTAAAAGCCATCAGCAAAAAAATGACAGAATTTACCGCTTCTGTAAAAAACAAAAAGATGGAAGCTGATTTAATGCTGTATGTTTTAGACATTCAATTCGATCAGCCAACCAAGGTATTTGGCGCACGCTATTCGGGCTATGATTACAAAGTTGGGCTATTGCTAAAGAAGCTAATTGCACTTGTGACCAAAAAGATGCATCCCGATTATTTGATTGATTATGAGGATAAAATCAATGAATTTCTATTTAAAATACATAGCACCTCAAACCACATCAACACCATTTTTGATTTGCCCCAAACTGTTGAATAAATCTACGAAAGGCTTTTACAAAAAAAGTTATTGTACAAAAAACCCTTGAATAGAAATTATTCAAGGGTTTTTTGCAGCAGAATTGACTCTACTTATTTCTTGTAATACTTCATTGCTTCTGGCAATAACGCTTTCAGTTTTGCAATACGGTTGGCATCAGAAGGGTGCGTACTCATAAATTCCATTGGTTTATTGGTGCTGTTGGCCTCCATGCACTCCCAAAAAGCTATTGCCTCTGTTGGATTGTAACCAGCCATAGCCAAAAATATCAACCCCATGTGATCCGCTTCATATTCGTGCGTACGCGAGTAGGGCAATATTACACCGTATTGTGCACCAAGTCCATAAAGCGCATTCACACCTGTACGAGTTAGTTCAGATTTATTCGAAACCAGAACATTGGCAAGTGTAGAACCATATTGCACCATCATTTGCTGGCTCAAGCGTTCGCTGCTGTGTTTGGCTACGGCATGTGCCACTTCATGACCGATGACTACCGCCAATCCAAACTCATTTTTCGTAACTGGCAATATGCCTTCGAAAACAACAATTTTGCCGCCAGGCATACAAAAAGCATTCACCGAAGTGTCTTTTACCAAATTAAATTCCCAAGCAAAATTTGCAATTTCGGCTTCCATTCCATTGGCTTTCAAGTAATTTTCTACTGCAGTAGAAATGTTCTTCCCCACTTTCTTTACCAAAGCCGTATTTGCCTTATTGGTAGACGCTGGAACGGAATCAATAAATTGTTTGTAACTTTGTAGGCTCGAGGCCAACACTTCGGAGTCGGGAACCAACAACAACTGCTTGCGACCTGTAAGTAAAACACTAGAACAAGATGCTAAAACACAGGCTAATAGAACTAGAGAAAGTATTTTTTTCATAAAACTAAAAATTATTTGTTGATACGATAAATTACAAACTTTAAAAAATTATCTTTGCAAAGGTAATTATTCATTTTAATTTTTGTTCAAATTCAATTAAATTGTTTGCCAAATTTGAAACTATTTCCACATTACAACTTGTAAATTAAGTAATTAAAAATCCAACAATGCTAATAAAAAACTTAGTTCGTCTTTACTGGAAATCATTTTTTGTGATTGTATGTATTCTTTATTTGTCATTTGCACCACCATCCACCTTTAAAAAGATACCCACTTTTGACAATGAGGATAAATTAGTTCATCTTTTGATGTATGCGGGATTGTCAGCCATGTTGATCTTCGATTTTCGCAATCACAAAAAGGAAAACAACATTTGCTCAAGTTTTGTTTTGGCCTGCCTGCTTTTTCCAGCTTTTTTGGGTGGTTTAATTGAAATACTCCAACCTAGATATTTTGCGCCACGCACAGGAAGTTGGGGAGATTTTATAGCTGACATTTTAGGGGTGTTTGTTGGATGGTTATTTATGTATGGGTGGAGCAAGGTGACAAAAAAATTCTGATATTTTTTTTATTTAAACTATGCATTTCAGACATGACTAATCACATTTTAATACGCAATGGTTGGAAAATATGATATTACAATTTTCAAACCCTCATTCCTTCAAAAATTTACCCTTAACCAATGACCGACGAAAATCTTAAATACAAAATTGGCATAACGCTCATAAGGGGTATTGGCAACAGTTTGGCAAAGAACCTGACAGCTTATGTGGGGAGCGTGGAAGGCGTATTTCATGAAAAGCAGGCAGCTTTGGCTAAAATTCCAGGAATTGGGGAACTGCTTTCAGCAGAAATTGTGGCGCAAAACGTATTGACACGCGCTGAAGAAGAAATTGAATTTATTATAAAAAACAAAATTCAAACCTATTATTATACCGACCGTGAATATCCATACCGGCTGAAAGAATGCGCCGACTCACCATTAATGATTTTCAGCAAAGGAAATTGCGACTTCAACAATGGCAAATTCGTGGGCATTGTCGGCACACGAAACGCCACCGAAACAGGAAAAGAGAATTGCAGAAAATTAATCTCAGACTTGGCAAATTTACAACCCAATACTATTATTGTTAGTGGAATGGCCTATGGCATTGATATTTGCGCACACAAGGCAGCTCTCGATTACGGATTGCCAACCATCGGCGTTATAGGACACGGATTGGACAGATTGTACCCCGCTGCCCACCGCCCCACCGCAGTAAAGATGATGCCCAACGGTGCATTGGTTACAGAGTATTTGAGCCTTACCAACCCCGACCGCCCCAACTTTGTGCAACGCAACCGCATTATTGCCGGCATGAGCGATGCACTCATCGTGGTAGAATCGGCTGCAAGAGGTGGTTCGCTCATCACTGCCGAAATTGCCAATGATTACAATCGCGATGTATTTGCTTTTCCAGGTCGAGTGAACGATGAATGGTCGGCCGGTTGCAATGCGTTAATCAAAAACAACAAGGCTTCATTGATAGAATCGGCCGAAGACTTGTGCAAGTTCATGAACTGGGAAAAACAAGATTCGGCAGGCAATCAAAACATTCAAACAAGCATGTTCTTGGATCTATCGGACGAGGAACAGGAAGTTGTGTCCACGCTTCGGCAGTATTCCGACGGTGTTCAGATGAATGAATTGGCGGTGATGATGTCAAAACCGTCAAGCAAAATTTCGTCCATGTTACTCGAAATGGAATTCAAGGGCGTGGTAAAATGCTTGCCGGGAAGTGTTTATAAAATAGTGAAGTAACATTTGCTTCGCGTTATTGATAGTTATTTGCCTGCGGCGTTATTGATAGTTATTTACTTTGCGTTATTGATAGTTATTTTTTATTTACGACAGGAGACTGGGGTCGGTAGACCTTTGTCTTACGACCTTTGACTTTAGACAAATAAATATGTATTCAAAAGAAGAATTAAAACAACTGAAGAAAGAATTTTGGGAAGGATTTGGCACTTATTGCAGCCAGATACCAGCTTTGAAGCGACGTAAAAGCAAATTTATGCTTTACAATACCAAGATGAAAGGCGTGGAAATGAAGTTTGATGCATTACGGACTGGCGTTTACGTGATTCTTGAATTCAACTTGCATGACCCCAAAAAACGCGTGGAAAAATACGAGCAATTTGAACAATACAAACCCATAATAGAAAAGCAATTCCCCGAAGGCTTAATTTGGGATGTAGCTTTCATAAGGGAATGCGGAACGGAAGTTTCACGCATTTACACACAAAAACTAGGTCTCGACTTTCACCGCCGTATCCAATGGATGGAATGCTACGAATTTATGTCGGGCGAAATGCTGAAATTGGAAAAGGCTTTTATCAAGGTGAAAGCAGCAATAGAATAGACAATTCAATAGTAAAACTAGAAAATAAGCATTATTTTAAACTCAAAATCACAAGATTAATAAAAGTATCCTATTACGACAGCATATCCATTTCTTCTTTCTACTACATGGCTGCCAAAATTCAATAATTTACACTTACCGCCAATAAACCTTCGTACCTAGTTTGGCATCCGGACCACTCCTTTTAGCACAAAATACAATTTATTTTACTTAACAAAACAATTTAAGTTTCAAGTGGGGAAATTTCATCAGTCACATTGATTTTGACCTCAATAGATTATAGCTTAAGCTTTTGTGGAATATAAATTTGAGTCTAATTAAATTTAATACCTATAGTTTTATTCTTCATAAAACATAATTACTTAATAACTTGTTAATTTTAAATGGGATATGATAATTATAAATGATAAATTTAAGACCATATTTAAATATGAAATGTTTAAATATGGTTTAAAAACAAATATATCAAAATAATGAAGTCATCTAAAAAGAATTTTGAAGAGGAAAATCACATAAAAACAAATCTCCATAAAGCACATTTCATTGTATAATTGACGAAACAATGTGCTAGAAGCAGATTTGTTTTGAAATTAATTTGTGATGCTTATATTATTTTATTGTAATCGGCGTTTATACCTATAATTAGGGGAAATATTGTATCACAAATGCTACAATTAACTTTAAAGTGTTCGCAATTGTTATTTTTAAAAATATTTCGAGTTAAATATTGTAATTCGTGAAGTTAATGTTTTATTTTATTGTAAATTTGTAGCGTTATATGAAGAAAACAACTATCTGGGTACTTATTGTCGCTATGTTATTGACATTTGTAGGGCTGATTGCTTTACAAGCTCGTTATGTAAGGATAAATGCAGAAATGATAGAAAGCCACTTCAACGAAAACGTTCAAAGAAGTCTTTTTCAAACAGTTAGCCTAGTAGAGGAGAATGAGGCCCTTGAATATCTGGGCCAGACGCTTGAAGAAGCTGACTATACTAGAAACAATGATAAACTATTGAGCATGGATGCTCAAAATGTTCGGTTAAAGAAAAACATTGATAGCATGGCCAATGACAAAAAGCTATCATCAGAACAACTTAACAGACCAAGCATCAGATTATCAACGCGACACGGGAAAGCAACTATTGAGGAAACCTCACATTATTTGCAGGAAAAGTTCCAACAAAATTTTTCGCGGTCAAAAACAATTCTCGACCAAGCAGTTTTTAGGTGGTTAAAAGAAACGGACAGTAAAGAGATTAGCGAGAGAGTTAATTTTGAAGATTTAGACGGAATATTGTCAACCGTTTTTATTAATAATGGTGTGCAGCTTCCTTTCTATTATTCAATAGTAGATAAACAAGGTAAAGTGATTTATAAATGTCATAAAAACATACATCAAGACATAGAAAATACAGAGAATAACGTTTATACACAACGGTTTTTCCCTTTTGAGGATACTAGAAAACCGGCATATTTGCAAGTTATTTTCCCTACGAAGCAGAATTTCATTTTAAATTCCATGAATTTGCTTTTGCCTTCTATTGCTTTGGTTTCGCTGATTTTGGGTATATTCATAGTGGCTATAATAATCATTTTCAGACAGAAGCAACTGAACAATATGAAAAATGACTTTGTAAACAATATGACGCATGAGTTCAAAACGCCCATATCCACCATTTCATTGGCTTCGCAAATGTTGCAGGACCCAGGCGTGGGGAAAACTCCAGAATCGCTAAAGCAAATATCAAACGTGATACGGGATGAAACAAAGCGGTTGAGCCTTCAGGTTGAAAAAGTGCTGCAAATGGCAATTTTCGAAAAAGACAAATCGACATTAAAACTCAATGAAATTCAAATAAATTCATTGATAACAGATATTATAGGTAATTTCTCGCTCAAAGTGACCAGTAAAGGTGGCAAAATATTCTCTAAATTGGAAGCTGTTAACGATACAGCATTAATTGACGAAGTACATTTTACCAACGTTATTTTCAACTTAATGGACAATGCACTGAAGTATTGTGACAAACCATTGTTGCTGAATATTGAAACTTGGAATGAGAAAGATAATTTGCTTATAAGCATAGAAGACAACGGAATAGGGATTCATAAAGATGACCGAAAACAGATTTTCGAGAAATTCTTCAGGGTTTCAACAGGAAATCTCCACAATGTAAAAGGGTTTGGCTTGGGTCTGGCTTACGTAAAAAAAATCGTAACAGAACACAAAGGAACTATTAAAGTAGAAAGCGAACTAAATATCGGAACAAAATTCACTATTACAATACCAACTTTAAAAAATTACGAATTATGACAGACGAAAAAGTAAAAATCTTGTTGTGCGAAGATGACGAAAATCTTGGCATGCTTTTAAGAGAGTATTTAATTACTAAAGGGTATGATGCAGATTTGCAACCTGATGGCGAAGCTGGTTACAAAGCTTTTTCGCGTAATAAATACGATTTGTGTGTGCTAGATGTAATGATGCCTAAAAAAGACGGATTTGCTTTGGCAGCTGACATTAGATCTATGAATACCGAAGTGCCAATTATTTTCCTTACCGCTAAATCGATGAAGGAAGACATTTTGCAAGGATTCAAATTGGGAGCAGACGATTATTTGTCTAAACCTTTCAGTATGGAAGAATTGCTTTATCGCATCGAATCAATTTTGCGTCGTGTGAAAGGTAAAAAAGCCAAAGAAGTTATCAATTACAATTTGGGTGGATTTGCTTTTGATGCTCAAAAACAATTGCTTACATTCAACAACGAAACAAAAAAGTTAACTACCAAAGAATCTGAATTGTTGAATTTATTGGCTGCAAATGCTAATAACATTTTGGAACGTAACTTTGCGTTAAAAACTATTTGGGTTGACGATAATTACTTCAATGCTCGTAGCATGGACGTGTATATCACAAAATTACGCAAATTGTTGAAGTTAGATCCTAATGTTGCCATTATCAATATTCATGGTAAAGGTTACAAATTGATTACGCCACAATCGGCTACTGAAGAGAAAGCATAATTGTCCATTTCTTAGAATTGACAATTTGATATTATATAAAAAACCGCTCCTACGAGCGGTTTTTTTTGTTGACATTTAGGCTTTAATACTCTTATATTTGCCAGAAATTCAATTTGTCCCCGAACATTTATTCATCAATAGAAGTTTATAGTATAGGAAGTTAACCAATTTTAAACGACATTATTATGAATCTACTTGAACAATTGAAATCGCACACCAAAGTGGTAGCCGACACAGGTGATTTTGAATCGATAATGGTCTATGAGCCAATTGATGCCACCACCAATCCGTCGTTACTATACGCAGCAGCCATGGATCCAAAATACCATGCACTTATTGACGATGCCATTCTTTATGCTAAAAGCAAATCCAAGGATAAATCGATTCAGCTAAAAGCTGCACTTGACAAATTGGCCGTAAATTTTGGGTTGAAGATACTGGAAATAGTTCCCGGACGGGTTTCTACAGAAGTAGATGCTCGGTTGTCGTTTGATACAGAAGGAACCATTTCCAAAGCACGAGAATTGATAGCACTTTATGAGGCGAATGGCATTCACAGAGAACGAATTTTGATTAAAATAGCCTCTACTTGGGAAGGAATTGAAGCAGCAGAAGTACTCGAGAAAGAAGGAATTCATGGCAATCTGACTTTGCTATTCTCGATGGCACAAGCCGTTCGATGCGCCGAAGCGGGAGTGAAACTCATTTCGCCTTTTGTGGGTAGAATACTTGATTGGCACAAAAAAGACCGTGGCGTTTCTGATATTCCAGCAGCGGCAGACCCTGGCGTTCTGTCGGTTACGGAGATTTATAACTATTACAAGAAATTCGATTACAATACCATAGTGA
>JBAXAD010000019.1:0-32972 GCA_037142715.1 Paludibacter sp.
ATATCAAGGTGATGAGGGAATTAATGGCAGTAGAGATGCTATCAGATTGGCTTTTTCAAGAAATTTGGTGGAAAATGGAGCAGCGTGGATGGATATGATAGCCAGCAGAATTAAATCGAGTCATGCGTATAATGAAGATACTGCACAAGAAGTGGCAACTAAAATTGTAAATACTTACTATCATCTTTTCATTCAGTTTGAAATTAAAATGGGTGAAATATTATCCGCCGAACAATGAAATATGGGTTGGAAAATAGCGTAATTGAAGCCATTGAAAAGGTTTTGTCAGGCTTTCCCGAAGTTGAAGAGGCCATTATTTATGGTTCTCGCGCCAAAGGAAACTATAAAAATGGCTCAGACATAGACATTACGCTTAAGGGTGAAAGTTTAAATATGACCGTGTTGAATAGCATTGTAAATCATCTAGATGACTTGTTATTGCCTTATACTTTCGATTTGTCAATTTATAAACAGATTTCAAATTCTGATTTAATCGAACATATTAGTCGGGTTGGGTTGATATTTTATGTGAAAAAATAATTTGAATGAGTGCAAAAATCTCCACTTTCTAAAAATTCTCAATCAAAATTCTTCAATTTATATTGTAAGATCTTTCCAATTCAAAGTAGTATCTTTGTGAGCTTATGAAAACTATTTTTTTTAATTCTATATTCAGAATGAAAAATAAAACTGTCTATATTTGTTTGTATCTGATTCTATTTCAGATATTTTCGGCAGTATATGCTGCAAAGCCTTTCCGCATAGCATTTTTTACCGATTTACATATTTCCTCATCAAATCCCTTGCCGACAGAGGATTTACAAAATGCAGTTGATGAGGTGAATAAAACTTCGGGTCTTGACTTTGTTCTTGTTTCGGGGGATGTGACACAAATTGGTGATACCGAATCTTTGAAGCTTGCAAAACAAATGCTTGACAAGCTGAAGATACCCTATTATGTTACCGCTGGAAATCACGAATATAAAATAAATTCTGCCAATGATTCCAATTTCATAAAAGTTTTTGGTGACGATAAATTTTCATTTGTGCACAACGATGTCAGGTTTATTGGATTTACCATTAAACCAATTCCCAAAATCGGGATTGGACATATTTCAAAACAAAATATTACATGGATGAAAACCATGCTAAAAAGCAATGGAAAGAAGATTCCTGTATTTGTGGTGACACATTATCCTGTTCAGAATGGCGATGTTGTTAATTGGTCTGGCATGATGAATTTGTTTAAGAAGAACAATGTAAAAGCTGTTTTGGGTGGACATTATCATCGAAATGTAGTTTTCAATTACGATGGAATTCCAGGGATAATTCATCGTTCCACATTGCGCGGAAAAGAAAAATTGGGTGGTTATTCTATACTTTCAATATCTGATTCTATAAAGGTTTTTGAAAAGAAAATTGGACAACCACTACAGGAATGGCTAGCGTTACCGGTAGCTAAATAAAATATTAAGTTTATGAAACTTACCAACATTGCTCAATTGATAGGAGCGGACAAGAAAAACATTTCGGAAATTGAAATAAATTGGCTACTCACCGACAGTCGTTCTTTGTCGTTTCCGGCTGAGAGTTTGTTTTTTGCCATTCGAACCACTAGAAATGACGGTCATAAGTATATTGCAGAGCTTTACAGCCAAAATCTGCGGTATTTTGTGGTGAGCGAAATGTTGCCCGAATTTGAGCAATTTTCTGACGCCATTTTTTTGCAGGTAAACGATTCATTAAAGGCTTTGCAAACTTTGGTGGCTGCTCATCGTGCTTCGTTTCACATTCCCGTGATTGGAATTACGGGCAGCAACGGTAAAACGGTGGTGAAAGAATGGCTCTATCAACTTCTGCATACCGATTATCGCATCGTGCGGTCGCCACGCAGCTACAATTCGCAAATTGGCGTCCCGCTTTCGGTGTGGGCGTTGAATGAAACTACCGAGCTGGGCATTTTCGAAGCGGGTATTTCCGAAATGCATGAAATGGAGCATTTGCAACCCATTATTCAACCCACCATTGGGATTTTTACCAATTTGGGCGATGCACACCAAGAGAATTTTTCGGGACTGAAACAGAAATGTGAGGAGAAGCTCAAACTCTTCAAGCAAGCCGAAACTCTTATCTATTGTTCCGATAATAAATTGGTGGAAATTTGCATTGCTCAATCTGATTTCAAAGGGAAATTGATTTCGTGGGGAAAGGGTGCAAATAACGTTATTAGAATTATTCAGATAGAAAAAAGTGCCAATAAAACAGAAGTTTTGTTGAAATATGATGGCTCTGATTTGTCTATCGTAGTTCCTTTTACCGATGACGCTTCCATTGAAAATACCCTGCAGTGTGTGGCTACAATGTTACATTTAGGAATTAAAATAGACGAAATTTGCAAGCGGATATTACAGTTGGAAGCAGTGGCCATGCGGTTGGAAGTAAAAGAAGGCGTGCGCAATTGCTTGATAATTAATGATAGTTATAACTCAGATTTGAACTCATTGGGGATAGCACTCGATTTTCTGAACCAACAATCGTCAGCTAATAATTTATCAAAAACACTGATTCTTTCTGATATTTTGCAAAGTGGACAGGTGCCAGCCGAACTTTACAAAACGGTGGCAAAGCTGGTAGAAAACAAAGCCATTCATCGCATTGTGGGCATTGGAAGTGAAATTTCAAAACATGCCGACACTTTCCAAAACATTGAAAAAACTTTCTTTGAAACCACTGAAGATTTTCTGAAATCGCCTTTGATTCGTGAATTCCAAACAGAAATTATACTATTGAAAGGTTCTCGTAAATTTCATTTCGAGGATATTTCAGAAAAACTGGAACTCATTGCACATGAAACAATTTTGGAAGTAAACCTGAATGCTTTGGTGGATAATTTGAACTATTTCCGTTCCAAACTTCGACCTGAAACGAAGATAATGTGCATGGTGAAAGCTTTTGCGTATGGAAGTGGTTCGGTAGAAGTTGCCCACACACTACAGCTTCATCGGTGCGACTATGTGGCGGTGGCTGTGGCAGATGAGGGTGCAGAGTTGCGTCGCGAAGGAATTCGTATTCCCATTGTGGTGATGAATCCTGAGAAAGGAAGCTTCGGCATGATTTTCGACCACAAACTGGAACCCGAAATTTACAGTTTCCGTTTGTTGGACGCTTTTATTGGCGCTGCCGAAAAGCTGGGGCTGACTGATTATCCTATTCATATTAAAATTGATAGCGGCATGCATCGCTTGGGCTTTGAACCACAGGACATGGAGCAATTATTGGCTCGGCTGAAAAATCAAAATCAAGTGAAAGTGCGTTCGGTTTTCTCGCATTTATCGGGTGCCGACGAAACTAAGTTTGATGCTTTCACCAAGCAACAGATTGCTACTTTTACTAATTGTGCCGACCAACTTTCGACCGCTTTCTCGCATTATATCATGCGCCATATTCTCAATTCCGCAGGTATCGAGCGCTTCCCGGAAGCGCAGTTCGACATGGTGCGCTTGGGAATTGGTCACTTTGGCATTAGTACCTTGCCCGATGTAAACCTTAAACAGGTTTGCGCGCTGAAAACCATTATTCTACAAATTAAAACGGTGAAAGCAGGCGAAACGGTTGGCTACAGTCGCAAGGGCATGGTGAAAACCGACAAGCGTATCGCTGTTATCCCCATCGGTTATGCCGACGGTTTTGACCGAAAGCTTGGGAATGGAGTGGGAGAGGTGCTGATTAACGGCAAACGCGCCAAAGTTATTGGCAATGTGTGCATGGATTTATGCATGATAGAAGTTACGGGCATTGAGGCAAATGAAGGCGATGTGGTAGAGATTTTTGGCGATAACATTACGATTTCAGAAGTGGCCAACTGGTTGAATACCATTTCGTATGAAGTGCTGACCAGTATTTCCAGACGGGTGAAACGGGTGTATTTTCAGGAATAAAAACAGTCTCCAGACACCAGTCTCAGGTCTTAAGTCTAAAGTCAAAGGATAAAGGTCAAAAGTCAAAACTGGTCATTTTAATGTTGTTTTTGCAGCTTCAAATGCGAAATCTGCTTCGCGAAATGTTGAGAAGGCTTCGCGTAAAGTTGAATGGCTTCGAAGAATGTCGAGCGGGCTTCGCGAAATGTCAAATGGCCTCCGAGTAATGTCAAATGGCCTCCGCGAAAAGTCAAATGGTCTCCGCGAAATGTCAAATGGTCTTCGCGTAATGTCAAATGGCCTCCGCGAAAAGTCAAATGGGCTTCGCGTAATGTCAAATGGACTCCGCGTAATGTCAAATGGCCTTCGCGTAATGTCAAATGGACTCCGCGAAATGTTGAATGGGCTCCGCGTAAAGTTGAGCGGGCTTCGCGTAAAATATAGGATTAATTTCCAAATAAATCGTTAATTTAAGGTCGCAAAAAGACCATTCTCTCAAAAAAAATATGGTATTAGTTTTCATTCAACATATAGAAACTGCTCAAGTGCTTATCAATAGTGCTGCAGTATTGGCAAAGAGTCTTCAAAAGCAGTTCGGGGTACTTATTATTGTGCCCAATGAGGAATTGATTTCGGCCAATGAAAGTGAATTGAATGAATTCATGAAACCACTTAATTTACTTTCCGAAACACAAATCAATGTGCTATGTGGAAAAATAAATCAATTAGCAGAAATTTGTGACGAGTTGGATGCTTCGTTTTTGTTTTTGCAATTGACTGATTCCAAATCCAAATCTATTCGTGGCTTACTCGATGTTTGTCGCGATTTGCGCATTCCGTACGTACTTTTCAAAGATACGTTTCGGGCTTTGGATTTGAAAAAAGTGATACTTCCCATCGGTTTTCTGGAAGAAGAGCTTGAAAAAGCTCAGTTTGCATCAGCTTTTGGCAGATTTTGTAATTCTGAGATAAAGATGCTGCTGGCCAATGATTATGGTTCAAAAGCTGCCACCAATGCAGAGAAAATGCAGACTTTGTTCGATAAGTTTGAACTGAATTATACGCTCGAAAAAGCCACAAAGGACAGTTTTAAAGTGGAACGTGAGTCAATACAAGTAGCCGAAAAAAAAGGTGCAGGACTAATCATTGTTTCGGCTTCCCGCGAATATGGATTGGATGATATTCTCTTTGGACCAAAGGAATTTCATGTAGTGAAAAAATCGCCAATACCTGTTTTGTTGGTCAATCCGCGTGGCGATTTGTATGCACTGTGCGATTGATATACTGATTTTTGCATCAAAAAATTCTAGATGAATATCAAATGGCTACTTAGATAACCGAGTGTTGAATGTTGTCTTTTTTAATTGTGTTTATAGTGAATAACTCTTCAAATACTTCTATCCAAATACTTTGTATGCAGTAAATGATGTGATTTTTCACCCAACGGTCTACCCAAAAAATCTTCATAAAGATTCACTATTTCTGGATTTTCATGCGATTTGCGAATTTCCTTATTCATATCTTCTTGATAAATAGCTGCTGCACGTTTTTTGCGAATATCTGCATTGGTCGGAATTGGTTGCCCACCACCACCCAAACACCCTCCGGGACAGGTCATTACTTCAATAAAAGTATAGGGCGAGGTGCCTTTCTCAATTTGTTCCAATAGAGTTCTGGCATTTTTCAAGGTATGTGCTACCGCCACTTTAATTTTTGTTCCGTTCAAATCAATTTCTGCTTCCTTGATGCCTTCCATTCCACGAACATTTTCAAAATCGACTTTTGACAATGTCAGACCAGTAAAAACCTCATAGGCAGTACGTAGAGCAGCTTCCATAACTCCTCCCGTCACACCGAAAACAGCTGCTGCGCCAGTGGAAGTTCCCAGCGGATTATCGAAATGTTCTTCTTGTAAATTCGTGAAATCGACACCACTTTCTTTAAACATTCGTCCCAATTCTCGTGTGGTGAGTGCGTAATCAACATCATAGAAATGTTCAGCTTCAGTCAAGTTTAATTTTTTGTGCCAATAATGATAAGCTGAATCCATTTCAGGACGACGGGCCTCATATTTTTTTGCAGTACAAGGCATTATGGACACAACAACTATATTTCGTGGGTCGATTCCCGTTTTTTCGGCATAATACGTTTTGGCAATGGCACCAAACATTTGTTGCGGTGATTTGCAGGTAGATAGATGTTTTAAAGAGGCAGGAAAAAAATGTTCGATGAATTTTATCCAACCCGGTGAGCACGAAGTTATCATGGGTAAAACACCCTTGTTTTTAATGCGATGAATTAATTCATGACCTTCTTCAATGATGGTTAAATCGGCAGCAAAGTTTGTATCAAACACCTTCGAAAAGCCCAATCTCCGGAGTCCGGCCACCATTTTGCCAGTTACCAAACTTCCATAATCCATTCCAATTGTTTCGCCAATACCCACCCGAATCGCAGGAGCGGTTTGTACCAGTACTATTTTTTCGGGGTTGTGCAACGCTTCCCAAACTTCGTTCACGGCACTTTTTTCCGTAATTGCACCTGTTGGGCAAACGAGTGCGCACTGTCCGCAATTGGTGCAAGCCACAATGCCCATGCCCAAATCGAGGTAAGTGGAGATATGACTTTTCTGCCCTCGACCGCTGAAATCAATCGCTTTAACGGTTTGCATTTCGCTGCACACAGCCACGCAACGTCCGCAAAGTATGCATTTATCAGGGTCACGAACCAGTGAAAGTGACGAGTAGTCCAATTCACCATTTTCCTTTCGTGTACGAACGAATCGTTTTTGGTGAATACCGAGGTCGAATGTAATCTGCTGTAATTCACAGTTCTGATTCCTGTCGCAAATAAGACAATCCACAGGATGATTGGCCATTAGCAACTCTAAATTCACCTTTCGAGCCTCCATGATTCGTTGGTTGCTAGTAGTAATTTCCATCCCTTCAGTTACTTGTGTAACGCATGACCGCAACAATGATTTCGCACCTTTCACTTCCACCACGCAAATCCCGCAGGAAGCATTGGTTGAAACATCTTTCAGATAGCACAACGATGGAACTGCTATGCCTACAGAATTGCAAGCATCCATGATGGTGGTTCCTTCTTTTACCTGAACAGGCTGATTGTTTATAGTTATTTTCATGTTTTTTTTGTTTAAAGTCTACAGTCTTCGGTCGCTAGTCTTCGGTCTACGATTGAAAGGCAAATGTCAAATTTCAAATGTTTTGTTTAAAGTCAAAGTCATGCGACCTTCGACCGTAGACTGGCGACCGTAGACTTTTTTCTAACATCTCACGTCACATCTCAAGCACCTATCCACCTCATCCCGAGCTTGTTCTCCAGTAAAACCAACTTCCACTTCCTGAAAATTTCCAATGCGTTCTTTCACCGAAAGTTTTTCTGACATATTCTTTTTGCTTTTCTTTGGGTTCAATGGCACTTGGTTTTTATATTCAAATTCTCGGAATAACAAGTGAAACCGCTTCTGTTTCATTAGAATAAAATCAATAGATTCGGCAGCTTTCTTGGCCATTCCCATTGCTTCGGCAGCTGTGGCAGGGCCAGTAACAGCATCACCCCCAGCAAAAATTGTTGGTTGTGAAGTCTGGAAAGTAAATGGGTCTATGATTAATCGTCCATCAGTTGTTGTTTCCAATCCTTCATTGGCAAGAAATTGAGAATCAACTCTTTCTCCAACAGCAAGAATAATCGTATCACAAGTGATTTCTTCAAACTTACCCGTAGAAACAGGTTTTCGTCTTCCCGAGGCATCAATGCTTCCACCTGTCATTATTTCCACTTTTAGCGCTTTTACAGCACCAGCATCATCAACAATAATTTCATTGGGAGCAGCCAGAAAATGGTATTTTATTTTTTCGGCTTTCGATTCAAATATTTCAATTTTATTGGCAGGCATATCGCTCAATTCTCGGCGATACACCACCGTTACTTCTTTGCCCAATCTCCAAATGCTTCTTGCAGCGTCTATCGCCACATTGCCAGCACCAATAATCACTACACGTTCACCCAATTTAGGCTTTTTTCCCAACGCCAATTCCTTCAAAAATTCTGTGCCGGCAAAAACTCCCTTTGCTTGTTCTCCTTTTATATTCAAATCAATATCTTTCCATGCACCAATGGCTAGATAAACGGCATCGAAATCTTTTTTGAGCGTTGCCAATGAAATATCTTTTCCCAATTGTGTGTTGAAAACAAATTTCACGCCCAACTTTTTGATGAATTCCATTTCCTTTTGTAAAACCGATTTTGGTAACCGATATTGCGGAATTCCAAATCTTACAACGCCTCCAGCTTCTGGTAATGCGTCGTAAACGGTCACAGCATGTCCCAGTCTAACAAGGTAATATGCAGCGGTAATGCCAGCAGGCCCAGCACCAACAATGGCAATTTCGTGACCAGTTAACGGTAGTTTTTCCTTAATTAGTATGTTGTAAATGTCATTTTCTTTGCCCAATTTATACATCGTATCGGCCAGATAGCGATGAATTTCACCTTGCGAAACAGGCTCGTCTATCATGTCACGTCGGCATCGCATTTGGCAGTGAAAGTGACAGATACGGCCGATAGTTCCCGGAATGGGATTGTCGCGCAACGAAAGTTCAAAGGCTTCCTCAATCCTATCTTCTTTTATTAGTTCGATATAACCAGGAATATTCATGTGCAGTGGACAGCTATTTTCGCATAAAGCCATAAATAATGCCTCGCAAGTGCCGGAATAGCATCGTTTTTCACGGATGTGTTCCTCATACTCATGTCTGAAATACTTCAAAGTGGTAAGAATTGGATTCGGTGCAGTTTGTCCAAGTCCGCACAACGCTGTATCTTTAATTGTTCGACTCAACAATTCAAGCATTTTTATATCTTCGTGTGTGCCAATGCCTTTCGTGATTTTGGTGAGAATGTTGTAAGCTTGTGCCAAACCCTCACGACAAGGCGTACATTTTCCGCAAGATTCGTTGGAATTAAATTCCAAAAAATAGCGTGCCACATCCACCATGCAATTATCCTGATCCATTACCACCATACCTCCCGAACCCATAATTGCTCCCAAACCAGCCAACGATTCGTAATCCACAGGCGTTGAAAAATGCTCCAACGGTATGCAACCACCTGAAGGACCGCCAGTTTGCACGGCTTTCACCCGTTTGGAATTTCCTGTACCTTCGCCAATCTGAAATACAAAAGTGTCGAGCGTGGAACCCAGCGGTAATTCTACCAAGCCCGTATTTTTTACTTTCCCAACCAATGAAAAAACCTTTGTGCCAGGGCTTTTCTCAGTCCCGGTTTCTCTAAACCAAGCACTTCCTTTTTCGATTATGACCGGAATATTAAACCATGTTTCTACGTTATTGATGTTGGTTGGTTTGCCATACAATCCTTTTCCGGCAGGGTAGGGCGGACGAGGCATTGGGCGGCCCGCTTTTCCTTCGATAGATGCTATCAGCGCCGTTTCTTCGCCACATACAAATGCGCCTGCACCTTCCACCACCTCAAGGTTAAAATCAAAACTTGAACCCAGTATGTTTTTACCCAAAAATCCCTCTGCTTTGGCTTGTTCAATGGCAATTTTAAATCTTTTTACTGCCAATGGATATTCTGCTCTTACATAAGCAATTCCTTCGTTTGCACCCATTGCATAACCTCCAATCACCAATCCTTCAATCAAGCTGTGCGGGTCGCTTTCTATCTCATTTCTATTCATATATGCTCCCGGATCGCCTTCGTCGGCATTGCAAATTAAGTATTTTACATCCGAAACAGCACGTAGCATCATCGACCATTTAATTCCTGTTGGAAATCCGGCTCCACCACGTCCCCGGAGTTTTGAATCAATTATTTCGTTCACTATTTCCAATGGCTGCATGGTGCTAAGTGCCTTTTTCAGTGCATTATAGCCGCCAACAGAAATATAATCTTGTATCGATTCAGGGTCAATCAATCCTGCATTGCGCAATACTATTTTTTTCTGCCCTTTAAAAAATGGAATTTCATCCCAATGCGGAATGTCTTTATAGCCTCTACCATATTCTGTTACAGATGTTTGGTGATTCCAAGTATCTATGCGGCACAATATTTTCTTTTTGTAAATTTTTCCTTCCAATAATGCATCAGCAATGTGAATAGCATCTTTTTCATCCACTTTGCTGTACACCAACAACGGTTTTTCGGGTTGATATAAAGTAACAAGTGGCTCTTGAGAACAAAAACCCAAACAACCAGTTATTTTTAATTCGCAGTCAATGTGCTTATTTTCAATTTCTTTTTGTAATTGCCTAAAAACAATATCAGCACCATTTCCAATACCGCATGTTCCCATGCTGACGGTGATGAGAGAAGAAGAACCCCTAACCCCTAAAGGGGGATTGGAGTTAGTATTGGTTATCATGTCTTTATACGTTTTCATTCAAGTAGTTTTATGGGAAATTTACCAATTTAATGTCCAATAAAAAGAATGTTGAAGTGTCATTAGACCTTTGACTTTTGACCTTTGACTTTTTCCAAAATCTTCACCAATTTCTGCGAATTCACATTGCTGTAAATCAAGCCATTTACTGCAACCACAGGCGATTGAGCGCATTGCCCAAAACAAGCTACAGTTTTGACGGTGAATAAATTATCGGGAGTGGTGTAGGATGATTCTGATTCTATCTCGCTGCTTTTGATTCCTAATATAGGACCAACTTCATCCAGCAAAACTTTAGAACCCTTGGTGTGGCAAGCCGTACCACGACAAACAACAATTGAATTTTTGCCTTGTGGTTTTAAATTAAAAAACGAATAGAATGTGGCAACGCTATAAACTTGCGTAAATGGAATGTTTAGTTTTTTAGATACATCGGTAAGTGTCTCACTTGGAAGGTATTTCAACGGGTTTATTTCCTGTACCTCTTCCAAAGTTGAAAGTAACATACCTGGTTTTCCCTTGAATTTCTCAATGATTTCATTGAGAGCGGTTTCGGTGACGATTGAAGTATTCAGCGTATCCATAACTATATTCTTTTGAAAATTAGTTATAATGCAATCCTACAATGGAAACAATCGAAAGTGCTAATTTTTAATTATTTGACATTAAAAAATAGCTTATTATAATGGCACAAAGTTAGAAATAAAATCAGAAAAAGCAATAAATATTCAGTTTTTATTTGGAAATAATATTTCTAATATATTCCAATACTTCTTCTTCATTGTCAGGCACAAACCACTTTATTTCTTTGTCCCGATTAAACCAAGTCAGTTGCCGTTTGGCATATCGGCGAGAATCTTGTTTAATCATATTTATGGCAAAATCCAAAGTCCAATTACCATCCATATATTCGTAAAGTTCTTTGTAACCAACTGTATTTAAGGTGTTCATCTGTCTGTGTTCGTAAAACTGTTCAGCCTCTTTGAGCAATCCTTCGCCCATCATTACATCCACTCGTGCGTTGATTCTTTCGTAAAGTTCTGGGCGTGGTCGGTTCAATCCTATTTTAATGATATTGAAATTGCGTTTTTTGCGTTCGCCGGTTCGCAAATCAGAATAAGGCTTTCCTGTCATGCTACAAATTTCCAGAGCATGCATTATTCTTTTTGGATTCTGAATATCAACTTGTTCGTAATGTTTCGGGTCAAGTTTTTTGAGTTCGTTTTGGATAAATTCCAAGCCATTTTCAGCATATTGCTTTTGCCAAAACTCCCGGGTTTCCGTATCTACTGTGGGAATATCATCCATTCCATTACAAACCGCATCTATATACATCATGGAACCACCCACCAACATCACTACATCATTTTTCTTGAATAATTCATCCAGCAATTGTATGGTATCTTGCTCATATTGACCAGCATTGTATTCGTCAAAAATGGAATGTGAACCAATAAAATAATGCTTTACTCGTTGGAGTTGCGCTTCAGTTGGAGCTGCCGTACCGATTTTGAGCTCACGATAAAATTGGCGCGAATCTGATGAAACTATCGGGCAACCAAAATGCTCAGCCAAATGAAGACTGATTTTCGTTTTACCTACACCGGTTGGACCAAGTATAACGAGTAAAGTCTTGTTTAGTTGACAGTTAATAGTTGATAGTTGACAGTTGGGTTCTTCCATTATTAGTAAATTGGATTGAAATGTATGCTAGAAAAAAACAAAAGACAGAAAATAAACATATCTTCTGTCTTTTGTTTAAATGTTTGATATAGTATTATTTGTAACCAAATTTAGAAGTATGAGTTCAGCTAAATTTAGTAATTTCTCTGGTCCCCCTTTAGGGGCTAGGGGTTCTTAAAACTTTGGGTCTTCAGCAAACAAACTGCTATCGTCAAAATTCATTTCTCCAAAACCTTCTTCATCCAATTCGTCCAACTCATAATCTTCATCGCCATAAAAGTTTTCATCAATTATTGTAGCTTTTGGAGCTATAGAAATTCCTTCGTCATCCATGATTTGCTCTGGAGCATTGCCTTCGGAAGTAATACAAACTGCCTTTTTCAGATTTTTCAAAGGAATAATTTCTGTCAGTTCAATAAAGAAAACCCTATCTGACATCATATCAAATACATAGAGCAGTTTTTGATTCTCGTCTGTCAATAATTCTTCCAAGGTTGTATCATCCATAGTTAAATTATCATATTCGGAACTCGACTCCATTTCTACTAAAGTTACTTCTTGCCCTTTTTCCCAATTGTCGTTGCATATAAAAAAGGAAGTCATCTCATTCTTCTCGAAATTCACCGAATCGAGAATGGCATTGTGTAAATCAATAAATTTTGCCTCGGAGTCAATTGTGATTACGCGAACAAAATCGTCTATCTCATCGGATAGCATTGTGAATTTATAGACCATGTTTTTATGTTTTTATTTCGATGTAAAAATACTACATTTTTTTAATTGACATCGAATTTAAAGAAATAATTTTTGAATATAACGACCATATATTGACAAAAGAAATGGAAAAGTCTTTAGTTTTCAAAGATATATTTTATTCCAAATTTATTTTTCTATGGTTGCTTTTTAAGAGTTTGTTACTAGATATAAACCTGCCAAAAATCTTCATTCTGTTAAATACTACCTAAATTCACACAAAGTAAATGCAATTAATAACACTACATTTTTTTCAATTCGTAATAATTATCAGTAAAAATAATCAAATTGCAATTAAATGATATGTTTTTATAGGTTTGTGTAAATCAAACAGACTTTTTGCAAACGATTAAATAAAGTTTACTTCTATTGAAATCTAAAATGAGTAATTTTGTAAATTGAATTTAAATATTTGACAACGATATACCCAGTAAAAAAAGATGAAATTTACAAAAATGCATGGAATCGGAAACGATTATATATACGTAAACGGTTTTGAACAAGAAATTGAAAATCCGGCTGAATTTGCCACCAAATATAGCGACCGTCATAAAGGAATTGGATCTGATGGATTGGTATTGATATTACCATCAACCTATTGTGATTTTAGAATGAGAATGTTCAATGCTGATGGTTCGGAATCGGAAATGTGCGGAAATGCTTCTCGTTGCATAGGTAAATATGTGTATGATAAAGGATTGACAGATAAAACCGATTTGACCCTTGAAACTTTGGCGGGAATAAAAAAACTGAAACTGTTTTTGGATGAAGACAATAAAGTTAAGTTAGTTACTGTAGATATGGGAGAGCCAATACTGGACGGAAACAGAATCCCAACTACTATTGATATGCCGACCATTGTAAATGAATCAATTGTTATTGGAACATCTACTAAATATCATATTACCTGTGTTTCGATGGGAAATCCTCATACAGTGATATTTACAAATGATATTCACAAACTCAATTTGCCTGAATTAGGGCCATCAATTGAAAATGCAACTATTTTTCCACGTCGCACCAATGTTGAATTTATTGATGTAATATCAACAGACAGATTAAAAATGCGAGTTTGGGAACGGGGTTCTGGCGAAACAATGGCTTGTGGAACTGGTGCTTGCGCAGCTGCAGTAGCAGGTGTATTAAATGGTCGTTCAGACAGAAAAGTTACTGTTGAATTACTTGGTGGTGAACTAGTTATTGAATGGAATGCATTTGATAACCATGTTTATTTAACTGGTGGGGCAACTACTGTTTTTGAAGGAGAGGTCATTCTCTAATTTACTATTCATTCAATTACTATTTACTATTTTGTTGGCACTGTAAACTATCAACTGTCAACTTTCAACTAAATTATTATGGCAAAGATAAACGAGAATTTTATTAAAATTCCAGCAACTTATTTATTTTCAGAAATAGCAAAACGAGTAACACAACATAAGGAGGCAAATCCAACTGCTCCAATTATCCGCATGGGAATTGGCGATGTAAGTCTTCCATTGCCCGACGCGGCTGTAGATGCCATGGTGAAAGCTGCCGAAGAACAACGCAGTGCAAGCACTTTTAGAGGCTATGGCCCCGAACAAGGTTATGCTTTTTTGAGAGAAGCCATTGTAGAAAATGATTTTGTATCGAAAGGCATTCAAATTGATATTGACGAAGTTTTTGTGAGCGACGGTGCCAAAAGTGATACTGGTAATATTGGCGATATTTTTGACAATAGCAATCGTGTAGCTATTACCGATCCTAGCTATCCAGTATATGTGGATACTAATGCCATGGACGGACGTGCTGGCGAACCAACTGCCAGTGGCGAATGGACAAACCTTGTATATTTGTCGTGCAATGCCGAAAATAATTTTGTACCAGCTTTGCCTACCGAAAAAGTTGATTTGGTATATTTATGTTATCCAAATAACCCAACTGGAACTACATTGACCAAAGAGCAATTGACTGTTTGGGTTGAATATGCAAAAGCAAACCAAGTGATTTTGCTTTTTGATGCTGCTTATGAGGCGTTTATCACCGAAGAAAATGTACCACACAGTATCTATGAAATTGAAGGTGCAAAAGATGTTGCCATTGAATTTCGTAGTTTTTCCAAAACCGCAGGATTTACCGGAACACGTTGTGGATATACAGTTGTGCCAAAACAATTGATGGGTTACTCCGAAAATGGCGAGCAAGTGTCGTTGAATAAACTTTGGAATCGCCGTCAATGTACCAAGTTCAACGGAACTTCATATGTGGTACAACGTGCTGCAGAAGCCACTTTTAGTCCCGAAGGTAAAAAACAGGTGAAAGCGCTGATTGAGATTTACACAGAAAATGCTCGCATTATTCGTGAAGGCTTAACAAAAGCAGGTTATACAATTTTTGGAGGAATGAATGCACCTTATGTGTGGGCAAAAGCACCAGTAGGACAGACAAGCTGGGAATATTTCGATTATTTATTGAAAGAAAAGAACATTGTCACCACCCCTGGAGCCGGATTTGGTGCCAGTGGCGAAGGATATGTTAGGTTTTCGGCATTTGGAAGTCGTGAAGCTACAATTGAAGCCATGGAAAGATTGGAAAAATAAACGCATTAATTTTAAACTCTGATTAGTATCATATTTTATAAGTAACACCCGAGAATTCTCGGGTGTTTTTTTGTGTCATATATCACAATTGAATTAATGATTTTCATATTGCTACAATTTGAAATCAAAACATCAATTTTATTTGAAATTTAATCTCCAAAATAAAGTCAGAATTATTTGAAAAATGTCGATAACTCAACTTTTTGACGAATTTATATCCAATTTTCCTGTTTTACAACACAAAAATGAGTAAAAAAACAATCATTGGGATGATCTTGATTAAATAAATCAGCAAATTAAAATATTCTTTAATTACTATTTGAAATCAAATATGTCTTTTTAAGGTGTAAACGTAATTAAATAGGATATATTAATATCATATTGAAATTCTATCGTTTTATTTTCTATCTTATAGATATAATTGCTTGCATTGCGTTGACATAATGATTAATTTTGCAACGTATTAGAAACATAATGACAGAAGTTTGTAATGTATAGAATAAAATTGAACAAGAAACATTCAAATGAACACCAAAAAGTCAATTCGAGTCTAATCGTTAATCATTCAAATTAAAAACAAATAATTAAACAACACACAAAGTATTATTATCAATCGTAAAATTTTAGAAAAATGAAAAAAATGAAAGTTTTAGCAATCTGCGCGATTGCAGTATTATCAGTGACAAGTGCAAAAGCACAATTTGCAACAGGTGCCGACGTAGTAAGTTCTTATGTTTGGCGTGGTATTCCTCAAGAAGGCACAGCAGGAACTCCAAACATACAACCTTACGTTTCTTTCACAACTGGTGGTTTAACTCTTGGCTCTTGGG
This sequence comes from Paludibacter sp., assembly GCA_037142715.1. Lineage (GTDB taxonomy): Bacteria > Bacteroidota > Bacteroidia > Bacteroidales > Paludibacteraceae > Paludibacter. Next base: position 16,193 of record JBAXAD010000019.1, read on the forward strand.
CTTCTAGTAGTTTTATTGGAAATGTAAAAGAAGTAGATTTATATGCTACTTATGTTTTTACTCCTTCAATTGCATTAACAGTAACAGATTACAACTGGGGATTTACCAAAAGCTATTTTAGTTATGCTAAAGGAAGTGACCACAAATTTGAAGCTTCATTGGCTTACACGGGAGCTGAATCATTTCCATTAAGTGTTTCATTGAACACATTCTTTGCAGGTTCAGACACAATAGCAGCCACAGGTAAAGCGGCATTTTCATCTTATATTGAATTAAGCTACCCACTTTCCACCAGCGCTAAAGTATTTTGTGGAGCAGCACTTAACAAAAGCGAAGCGATTTATAACACTTCAGGTTTGGCAATTACCAATCTTGGTATAAAAGTGAGCAAATCAATTGTTATTACAGACAAATTTAGCTTACCAGTTTATGGCGTTTTAGGAGCAAATCTTAGCACAAAAGATGCATTTGGAGCCGATAAAAAATCTTCACTTTATTTTGTAGCAGGTATTACATTATAATATAATTCACAAACAAACAATTAAAAAATACACATTATGAGTAGAACATTAGCACTCCCTACAAAGGGACGATATTTCTCTACAATTAGAGAAAATATCTCAAAACCGAAAAACTGGAAACTTTTTGCTGCATTCTTTGCAGGTAAAATGTTAGGATTATTAGCACTAGTTGCTGCAATGGTTATCCTACCAAGTTTAATTACGGGTACACCAGTTCATGCAGAAGCTTTCACAGCAAACGAAACTTCTATTATTAATGCATTAAACACAGTATGGACATTGGTTGCAGCCGCCTTGGTATTTGGTATGCAAGCTGGTTTTGTAATGCTGGAAGCTGGTTTTGCCAGAAAACGTGAAACAGTAAACGTATTGATTGAATGCGTTTTAGATACTGCCATTTGTGGTGTATCATTCTGGGCCATTGGTTATGCATTCATGTTTAGCTCAGGTAACGGATTTATTGGAAAAGAATGGTTTTTCTTACAAGGAGCACCTGCCACTTATGGCACAACTGGTGTAGCACTTTTGGCTCACTTTGTATTCCAATTTGCATTTGCTGATACTGCTTCTACCATTACTTCTGGAGCCATGATTGGACGTACAAGTTTCCGTGGCGATATTCTTTATAGTATTGCTGTTACAGCTTTCATTTATCCAATTATTGGTCACTGGGCTTGGGGTCCTGATGGATTTTTGGCATTGATGGGAACTCCAGGTAATTTCTTACCTTCATTGGGCAATCCCTTCCGCGATTTTGCAGGTTCAACTGTTGTTCATACCATTGGTGGAGTTGTATCATTGGCGGGTGCAATCGTTCTAGGGCCACGTATTGGTCGCGTATTTTTGAGAGACGATAAAAAACGAGGTGGTTTACCTGCAGCACATAACTTACCAGTTGCTGTTACTGGAGCTTTCTTACTTTGGTTCGGATGGTACGGTTTCAACCCAGGAAGTACACTTTCGGCAATGGATGCGATTGGAATAGGTCGTGTAGCTGCAAATACAACTCTGGCTGCTTGTACAGGTGCATTGAGTGCCATGACATTGGCTTATTTTGTTGGCTCTTTCAAAGGTAAATTTGACGTTGGTTTTACAGTGAATGGTTTGCTTGGAGGTTTGGTGGCTATTACAGCACCTTGTTATTGGGTTTCTCCTTTTGGGTCAATAATTATTGGAGCAATTGCTGGAGCTATTGTATTTGGAGGAATTTATTTACTTGAATACCTTCGCATTGATGATCCTGTTGGAGCAGTTCCAGTTCACGGTTTGAATGGTATATTTGGTACTTTGGCCATTGGTTTATTCTCAAGTGGTGAATATGGATTTACTGGCGCAACTGGCGCTGATAATACTGCACCTGTTACCGGTTTGTTCTATGGTGGTGGCTGGAACGTATTCCTTGCACAACTTGTTGGAAGTGCAATTATTACACTCACCACATTTGCAATTGCAATGATTGTGATGTATGCTGTAAATGCTTTACCATATCCTTTCAAATTACGTGTGGAACCAGAAGGTGAAACAGGTCCTGGTGGATTGGATGTATTCGAACACGGCGCTGAGGCTTATACTAACTAACATAATTTCAATTGATTGAAATAGAAGTTTAAAACACTTCTGTTTCATATCAATTAATTAATCAAAAAGTGGATACATTATTCATTGAAATGAATTAATTTTGATTGAAAATGAATTTCCATTTTTTATAAAACATATAAATACTAAAAATAAAGTTATTATGAAAAGAATAGAAGCAATAATCAGACGCTCAAAGTTTGAGGAAGTAAAACAAGCATTGCACGCAATAGATATAGATTTTTTCACTTATACAGAGACATTTGGAGTAGGAAACGAAAGAAAAAAGAAAGCTGTATTTAGAGGTTCAAATAATACAGATTTTATTTCTCGTTTAACCTTATCAATTGTGGTTCGTGATTTAAATCTACAGAAAACAATAGACTGTATTTTAAAGTCTGCTTACACTGGAGAAATTGGAGATGGAAAAATATTTGTTTCAACCATTGATGAATCTTATCGTATTCGCACAGGCGAAAGTGGAGATGAGTCATTGTACATGAAAGATTAAATTTCAATTTTCACAAATATTTAATGAGCATTTTGAGTCTTAATCATAAATGGTTGGTCACTAATTTAGCTTGATGTATAAATGGATTTGGTGGTTTTTTTTCGGTAGTCATTATTATCTTGATAGCACTGTTAATTGCTATAGAATGATTCCACCAACCATTATGCACTCTATTAAATTGCGACTTTGACAAAAAATGTTCTTACGAATGGTACTGGTGGAATCAATTATTGAAGTACTTATTATCTTGATAGCACTGTTAATTATTTTTATAAAATTCCACCAACCATTCTTCTAAAACAATATGACAATCGTTTATTTTAAAATAAATGACATTATTATTGACGTTAAAGAATCATTTTTAAAGCGAAAGCAAAATGACACGTCAAAATCCCAAACACGGTGAAACTGCTTACATCTAATCGTGTGTTTTTTAGTTTTATTGTTTCAAGCAGGCTATTTCGTGAGAAATGGCCTGCTTCTTTTTATGAGTTTACCTAAATAATACACCCACACTCTATTCCACCCCACATCTTTCGTAATCGATTCTTTGATTCATATTGTCATCTATAATCTGATTTTACTACATTTATGTCATACCTAAATGTATTTTACTGCATTTAAGTAGCTTTTTATGATTTTTATTTGTCGTTTTGTATGGTCAATCGAAATGAATGATTTACCTTTGCACTCGAAAATAGCAAACTACCTATAAATTCAACAACAATGATTAGGAATTTTAGAATGTAGCATAAAAAAAGTCAAGTCTGTAATTTGAATTTTCAACCTCAGTAGGACTAAAACAAACAAAACAACTAAAAAAACAAATAGAATGAAAAAAATTGAAGCAATTATCCGCAAAGCAAAATTTGAGGATACAAAAAAGGCCTTATATGATGTCGGCATCGATTGGTTTTCTTATTGGGACATTACCGGATTGGGTAAATCAACAGAGGAGCAAATAGTTAGAGGTCAGGTATTTCAATCCAATTACATACATCGCAGAATGTTATGTATAGTAGTTCGCGATGTAAATCTCGAAAAAACAGTGAATGCCATCCTAGATGCAGCTTGGACTGGCGAAACAGGGGATGGTAAAATTTTTATTTACGATATTGAGGAAACATTCCGTATCAGAAATAGAGAATCGGGAACCGATGCATTGTACAATAAGTAATTAGGATAAGAATTAATAAAACTAGAACACTAAAAAATGAAGAAAAATATTTTATTTATAAGCTCGATATTAGCGCTGTTTAGTACGTCACTTTCAGCTCAAACAACACCCACGGCAGTTGTCCCAAGTATAAATTCTGGTGATACAGCTTGGATGATTGTTGCAACTTCCTTCGTATTGTTAATGTCAATTCCTGGGTTAGCCCTTTTTTATGGCGGATTGGTTCGTCGTAAAAACGTTTTAAATGTATTTATGCAAGTGTTTTTTCTCGTAGCTGTAATCAGTGTAGAATGGGTAGTGGTTGGTTATAGCAATGCATTTGGCACTAACTCTATTGAAGCTTTGAAACCGTTTATTGGCGGTTTCGACTGGGCTTTTCTGGGCAATATAAAGATTACTGATTTAAGTCCATATTTTATATCGCATTCTCAATTGGCTGCCGATGGAAGTTCAATTGGAACAATTCCTCACGTTGTATTTATCATGTTCCAATGTATGTTTGCTGTAATAACTCCCGCATTGATAATAGGAGCATTTGCCGAACGTATCAATTTTAAAGGATTTGTTGTGTTTTCGGTTCTATGGTCGATAATTGTCTACAATCCTGTAGCTCACTGGGTTTGGTCTGCTGATGGTTGGTTGTTTAAACTTGGTGCATTGGATTTTGCCGGTGGAACTGTGGTTCACGTAAATGCTGGTATTGCAGCCATTGTTACTGCCATTATGCTTGGCAAACGTCGTGATTACAAGCAACATGCTATACCTGCTCACAACATTACTTATGTGGTAATGGGAGCAGGATTACTTTGGGTAGGTTGGTTTGGATTTAATGCCGGAAGTGGTTTGGCTGCCGACGGTCTTGCTGGTAATGCGCTTATGGTGACTCATATAGCTGCCGCAGCTGCCGCACTTACTTGGGCATTAATTGATTGGATATTTGACAAAAAACCAACAGTGGTAGGTATCAGCACGGGTGCTGTAGCTGGTTTAGTGGCCATTACACCAGCTTCAGGTTTTGTTGGCATACCAGGTGCTTTGATAATTGGTGTTCTTGTTTCAATTGTATGTTTTTTAATGGTTGCTTATGTCAAACCAAAATTAGGATATGACGATTCGCTAGATGCATTTGGCGTACATGGTATTGGTGGTATTCTTGGTGCTATTCTTACTGGAGTTTTGGCTACACCAGCCATTCAATCTGCTTACAGTGGAGCAATTTACGGTAATTTTCACCAACTTTGGATTCAATTATTGGCAGTGGGAGTGACCATTGTATTTTCGGGAATTGGAACGTTCATATTGTTCAAAATCACTGATAAATGGGTTGGAATACGTGTTACTGATAAACATGAAGCCATCGGTTTGGATGAAACCCAACATGGTGAAACAGCCTACAATAATTTTGATTAATTGTGTTGAACTTCAAATCTATATTTGCAAATAATGTAGTTCAATAAATATATACAAGGTAAAAATGGTATTCAAATAACCTTGTGTTTTTAGTTATAGTGTTTCTGGCAGGCTGTTTCGAAAGAAATGGCCTGTTCTATTTCGAAGTCTATCAATGAATCTAATTATTTTAGGACCAAGTAGTGAAAAGTTATCAAGAAATGTCGAAAAACGAATTAAATACCCTATTTTTGCAGCTTAAATATAACAATTATAAAGTAGATTGCGATTTTTACTATCATAGTGAATTATTTGCAGCGCTCGAAAACAATTTATTATGATAAAAGATTTATTTATTAGAAAAACATTGGCCGAACTCGAAGAACAGGCCGAAAGTAAACACAATAGCTTAAAACGACATTTGACTGCAACGAATCTCACGTTGCTAGGTGTGGGATGTGTAATTGGTGCAGGTATTTTTGTCTTGACCGGCACAGCAGCTGCAACACATGCAGGGCCAGCTGTAGCACTTTCGTTTGTCATTTCCGCCTTTGGCTGCTTGCTGGCCGGGCTTTGTTATGCCGAATTTGCCTCAATGATTCCCATTTCTGGAAGTGCATATACCTATGGTTATGCTACTATGGGTGAGTTTGTTGCTTGGATTATTGGTTGGGATTTGATTTTGGAATATCTTTTTGGAGCCGCCACTGTGGCAGTAGGTTGGGCAGGATATGTGACCAGTTTTTTAGCCGATTTTGGAATAGTAATTCCGCCGTCTATCTCGCAAAGTCCATTTATCTACGATGCTACTGGTTTACACCTATCGGGCAATATTATTAATTTTCCTGCTATTTTTATTGTTGTATTAATGACAACGTTATTGGTTGTGGGTATTAAAGAATCTGCAAAATTCAATAACATTATAGTGCTGATAAAAGTAACCGTGATTCTACTTTTTATCGGGTTCGGCATTTCGCATATCAATGTTGCCAACTGGTCGCCATTTATCCCTCCTGCAACTGCTGATGGTCATTTCGGATGGGGTGGTATTTTAACGGGTGCAGCTGTTGTGTTTTTTGCCTACGTTGGTTTCGATGCCGTTTCCACTACTTCTCAAGAAGCCATAAATCCCAAAAAGGATGTGCCAAGAGGTATACTTTTTTCACTGCTAATCTGTACAGTTTTGTATATTGCGGTAAGTTTGGTTTTGACTGGTATTTTAAACTATAAATTTTTAAATGTAGAAGCACCTATCGCTTTGGCTATCAATAGTGCAGGCCCAAGTTTAATGTGGTTGCGTCCAATCATCAAAATTGGTGCAATTGCTGGTTTAAGCTCTGTAGTACTAGTACTTTTGTTGGGTCAATCACGTGTTTTCTTCACCATGGCGAGCGATGGTTTGTTGTGGAAAAGCTTTGCTAAAACGCATTCTAAATTCAAAACGCCTCATATAACAACCATTGTAACAGGCATTGTAGCTGCTTTTTTTGCCGGATTTTTCCCCATTGGTTTGTTGGGTGAAATGGTATCCATTGGCACATTATTAGCATTTGTGATAGTTTCCGTAGGTATTATTCTTTTGCGCAAATCTGAGCCAGATGCTGTGCGAGGTTTCAGAACTCCATGGGTGCCTTTTGTTCCTATTTTAGGGGCATTGGTATGTTTTGCTCAAATGGCTGCATTGCCGTTGGATACTTGGGTGCGGTTAATTGCTTGGATGGTAATAGGCTTTGTGATTTATTTCTCTTACGGACGTAAACACAGTCATGCTCGTCAAAGACGCAGGGATAAACGAAACTTGTAGTATCTTCTTTTCTACTGGGAGTGCGACTTCAAGTTGCGCCCCCAGTAGAAAAGAAAATTGCTTTTGCAAATTGCTGAATTCCAATTCAATTCATTGAAAGTAATAATCCTCCAAACAATTTCCTAATCTTTAGGAATTGATTGGAGGATTAATTTTATAATCAAAATAGGCTGAGTCTTTTAAACCTGATATAAAAAAAGCACCGTAAAATTAATTACAAGTGCTTTTTTATAATTGAAAAACAAACTGGTTTATTTTACTTCAGCTTCTTTAATCATTTTTTGGCTAGCATACATGTAAACTTCAACGCGACGGTTGGCTGCTTTACCTGCTGCTGTAGCATTGTCGGCAACTGGTTCTGCAAAGTTTTTACCTGACACTTCTTTGAATTGTGTTGGTGATACATTTTTTGATTTCAAAAAATCAGCCACTGCTTGAGCACGGTCTTGAGATAATTTTTGATTAGATTCTAATGAACCAACATTATCGGTATGACCCATAATTGCAATGTCCATGGTTGGATTGTCATTCAAAATCTTTGCAAATTTGGTCAATGCGTCTTGAGCTGCAGGATTCAAAGTGCTTTTACCTGTTTTGAATAAAATACCTGAATCGAAAGTTACTTTCAATGCTTTCAAATTGTTAGCATCTCTAATACTGTCGACTCTTGCGCCTTCAATGGCTTTGGCTTGTGCGGCTGCTTTGTCCATTTTTTTACCAATAATTACGCCGGTAGTTGCACCCACTGCAGTTCCAATTGCAGCTCCGATGGCAGCACTTTTTGCGTTTTTGCCTATCAAGGCACCTACGCCAGCTCCAACAGCAGCACCAGCGCCACTACCAATTAAACCACCTTTAACTGCATTGCTCATCGAGCTACATCCTGATAAAACAATGGCACCACTTAGAATTACTGCCATTAAACCATTTCTTTGTTTCATTTTGTTGTTTTTTTTAATTGTTTTGAAATACTTTTATTGAGCTATTGTTAAAAAGTAACATGAGGCGGAATTAATTCGCGACCCATAGTTTTTTAGTTTTTTTATTGTCGGTTGATTACATAAATACAATGTAATCGTAATTTTTAATAAGTAAAGAAAATTGATTATTTTGTTTTTTGTACCTATATTTGTACCTGATTTTAATCGTGCAATTGCTTATCATTCTTACTGAAAATCCACTTTTAGTGTAAACTCTTCATTTCTAGAATGGTAAGCCTGATGTGATTGAATCTAACATTTGATAAAAATAATACAAAACTTCTAACAATGTTAGTAGTAATGTTGTTCACAAAAGTAATAAAATATTTATTCAATCAATAAAAAATCGTTGAGAAAAGTGGAGTGATGTAAATATAGTTGAAAGCAATCCAGATGTCTATCGTGATTAGTTTACTTTATGTTGATGCTTAACTGTTTGTTTCGTAGTACAATGATGTTTTTAAATCAAAATAAACTATGTTACTACCAATATTTTTTGAAAGGATAAGTAATAAACTTTGAACTATAATATTGGGGTTTTGTTTAAAATAGTATTCAAACTTGGACTTTAATTCCCCTCCATGATAGCTATCAGAATTGTGGATAGACTCAACTACTTAAAATCAGTTATTTATGCTTCGCGATATTCGTAAACAATACATTTTTTCCTCGCTCGACGAACAAAACGTTTTGACAAATCCTTTCGACCAATTTGATGTGTGGCTTCAGGAAGTGATGAAAAGTGAGCAGCTTGAACCAACCGCAATGGTACTTTCTACGGTTGATAAAAATTTTCAACCACATTCCAGGGTTGTGTTGCTGAAGGAATTAACCACCAAAGGTTTTGTTTTTTATACCAATTACGAGGGTCATAAAGCGCAACAAATGCTTCAGAATAATCAGGTATCCTTGTTGTTTTTTTGGCCCACATTGGAGCGGCAAGTGCGGATAGTGGGCACGGTGAAAAAAATCAGCGAATTGATTTCTACATCCTATTTTCAGTCCCGACCTATTGATAGTCAGCTGGGTGCGTGGGCTTCGCCACAAAGCCAGGTAATTCATTCGAAAGATTTTTTGGATCAGCAGTTCAAGTATTATCAAGAAAAATTCGGAAGTTCTATTCCAAAACCCCCACATTGGGGCGGATATGTGGTGAAACCAATCTCGATTGAGTTTTGGCAAGGAAGGCCCAACCGATTACACGATAGATTGTTGTTTTCGAAAGTAAATGGTGAGTGGGAAATTACAAGATTGGCACCTTGATGCTATAATTGAGGAAAAACTAATTTGCTTAAAATTGATTTTTCAATAGAAAACGACTGATTTTATTTTAACTATATAAACTATTAATTTATCAACAAGTCAAAAAAAATATTATTAGGAATGAGTGGCGGTACTGATAGTTCAGTAGCTGCCATTCTGCTTTTGGAGCAAGGATATGAAGTCATTGGCATTACTTTTCGGTTTTGGGAAGAGGGTGAAAATGCACATTTGCAGGATGCTATTTCGTTGGCAGCACAATTGGGTATTCAACATATTACTTACGATGCCAGACAAGTTTTCAAGGAAAAAATAGTACAGTATTTTTTGGATGAATATCTTGCCGGACGCACCCCTTTTCCGTGCGTGAAATGTAATAACGAGTTGAAATGGAAGTTGATAATTGATGAAGCTGACCGATTGGGTTGTGAAAATGTGGCCATGGGTCATTATACGAATATTGTTTTTGAAAATAATCACTATTTTGTGCAAGAAGGCAAGGATGCGGACAAGGATCAATCATTTTTCTTGTGGGGACTAACACAAGGGCAACTTTCCCGTATCATTTTTCCATTGGGTCAGTTTCATAAAACGGATGTACGTGAAATGGCTGCAGTTCGTGGTTATAAAAGGGTTTCCGAGAAAAAGGATAGTCTGGGTGCCTGTTTTTGTTCTGGTGATTATCGTCCGTTCTTGAAATCGCGATTGGCTGAACCTGATAAGTTTATTTATCCTGGCAGTTTTGTTGATGAAATTGGGAATCACCTTGGGAATCATCATGGTTTTCCCCTATACACAATTGGACAGCGACGAGGTTTGATGCATTTGAACCGCAAGGTTTTTGTCAAAGAAATTCGTCCTGAAACCAATGAAATTGTTTTAGCACCGCTAAGTAGCATGTACAAAACTAATTTCAAAATTAGAGATGTAAATGTGGTTGATAAGAATTTGTTTAGCAACGAATTTGATATTATTTGCCGAATACGATACAGGAAACAAAACACATTGTGCCGAGTGATATTTCAAGATAACAATAACGCAAAAGTGGAACTTGCCGAGCCATTAGAATCTATTGCTCCTGGACAAACAGCTGTTTTTTATAGAGCTGGGAAAGTGCTGGGAGGAGGATTTATTGAATAGATAATAGGTCACAGGTCTAATGACACAGGTCTGAAGTCTTATTAATATATGTCAAGTCATTCGTCCTTAGACCTTTGACTTTTGTCCTTTGCCTTCAAATCTTGATATTCCATATTGCCAACGCATGGCACACGCTTCCACCCAATACAAATAAATGCCAAACGGCGTGCATATATTCTATTTTTTTGAATGAATATAGCACTGAGCCAACTGTGTAGAAAAGTCCACCGCCAATTAGCCAATACAATGCGGGCATTGAATTATTTGCTGACAGAACTTCCATTAGCGGTTTGAAAGCTATTAGTACTACCCAACCCATTGCCACATAACAGGCAGTTTCTAGCTTGCTTGCATTTTTCAGTTTCAAAAAACTAAGGGTGATACCTGCAGCAGCCGCTATCCAAATTACGGCAAATAAACTCCAGCCCCAAACCCCTTGATTCCGTAATACTACCAAAGTGAAAGGTGTGTAAGTACCTGCAATGTGTGCATAAATGGCTGCGTGGTCAAATTTCCGACGAACTGTTTTTCTAATTCTGTTTTTATCAATGTGATAAAGCGTAGAAGTGAGATACGAAAACGTCATGAAGATGGCATAAACCGAGTAACTAACAACAGCCCAAGTGTTTTGTGAAACAATGGCTTTCTGAATTAATAAAGTTCCGGCAATTAATCCGAAAACTATTCCGAATGTATGCGTGTAAGTATTGGCTTTTTCTTCTTTTATTGAATAACGTACCATAAGAATTGAAAAGTTTGAAGATTTGAAAATTTGAAGTTAAGTTTATTATTTACATCCTAACTGTGTCTTAAAACTCTCCGCCAGCTGGCGGATTTGGGGCCGTTATTGGCGACAGTTTTTTTCATATATTTCTTATTGCTCTTTCAATCACATTATTCTCGAAACCACGGCTTTGAGCGAAACGGTAGAGTTTCCCTTGTTTCTCATATTCAAATTCGTATTTGAGTCCCACCAGTTTGGTTTTTAGCAATGAAGCCAACATTTCTTCATATTCGCCGTCATCTATTATATTGATGGCTTCCTGAATCAAGTTTCTGTCCAATCTTTTACCTTTTAATGCAAAGCTAATCTTTATTTTACCCCATTTATTGAATCGGAATTTATCTTTCACAAAATAGGCGCAATAGCGTTTTTCATTGATAAAATCTTCTGCAATTAAGCGGTCGATAATTTTGTGTTTGTCAGCATCTTCAATTCCCCAAGCAGTCAGCTTGTCTTCTACTTCCGATACGCAATGTTCTGAAATAGAACAGTATGATGCCGATTTGTGAAGCAATTCTTCCAACAAATATTCCTTTTTCATTTCAGTAATTAGTGTAAAAATGAAGTTGCGTTTAATATTTTTGACAAATGTAGTTATTATTTTTTCACTGTGAAAGTAATAGTTTGTTCGTTTTATTTGAAAACATAATATTTGTAGTAAAACTTGATTTTCATTCGAAAATGAAAACATAAGCAGAAAAGATATTGTTTTATTAAAATTAAATGTAATTTTACGGCGTCATCTTCAAACATAAATGGTATGCGATTTATTGTCCTTAAAATACTCATCGGATTCTACTTGTTTGTTTACATATCAATTTTTGCACAGGAAAAAACGTCGAATATTACAATCAATGGACAATTAACTTCTTGGACAATAGCACAATTTGAAACCCCATTTGCTATACAATTTGGTGGACGATTTGTGCCAACTTTGCTGGGTAAATTTCCTATTTTTGGAAAATCAAATTTCGATTTTGAAGCTTCACTCAATATAAATGGTTCTGCCAATTTTTCTGATTTTACTTATAATAATGGTTTGGCTCAATTGAAACCGTATAGAATTTGGGCGCGATATGCAGCGGATAATTGGGAAATCCGTGCCGGTTTGCAAAAAATCAATTTTGGTTCTGCAAAGCTTTTTCGTCCCTTGATGTGGTTTGATGGTATGGATGTGCGTGATCCATTGCAACTTACCGATGGGGTTTATGGCATTTTGGGACGATACTATTTCATGAATAATGCAAATATATGGCTCTGGACCTTGATGGGAAATGAAAACCGCAAAGGTTGGGAAACGATGGGCAGCGCACCTTGGAAACCTGAAGTAGGTGGTAGATTTCAAACTCCTGCTGGTTCAGGCGAGTTGGCAGTAAGTACGCATTATCGCAAAGCGAATGTGCAAAGTTTACTGCCATCAGTAACAGACAAAACCTTACTGAATGAATCGAGGATTGGGCTGGATGGAAAGTGGGATGTGGGGATTGGGTTGTGGTTTGAGTCGAGCGTAACTTTGTTGGAAGCGAATTCCTACAATTTACCGCAAGTGCAGGATGTATGGAATGTGGGTGCGGATTATACTTTGCCAATAGGAAATGGAGTGGGAGTGACACTTGAATATTTTAGGTATCATGTAGCCAATCAGTTTATTACAAGCGGAACAACTTTGAACTTGGTGGGAAGTATGTTTACTTATCCAGTTTCGGTTTTGGATAATATTTCGGCAATGGCTTTTTATTTGCCTCAACAAAATCTTTGGTACAATTACCTGAGTTGGGGTAGGACCTATGATGATTGGAGTTTGTACGCCATTGGCTTCTGGAATCCAACAACTTATCAGTTAGTGTCTTCGCCAAGTCAAAGCAAGAATTTGTTTGCAGGAAAAGGAGTACAATTGATGGTGAATTATAATTTTTAGCAATATGATTTTTTCGAATTATACCAAATAACACCGAAGGTAAATAACGCAAAGTAAATAACGCCCAAGGCTAATAACATTTTATTTCATGAAAACAATAGTTGAAGTTAACAATCTAATAAAGAAATTTCCAATAGGTACAGGATTTTTCACTGCCTTGAATGGCGTAAATCTTCAGTTTTGCGAAGGAGAATTTGCCGGATTGGTGGGTCCAAGCGGTTCTGGTAAAACTACTTTGCTGAATATTATTGGAACTTTGGATATTCCTACTGAAGGTGAAGTGGTGGTGCTGAGTAAATCGGTGGGGAAGCTTACCCTCAAACAAGCGGCTCAACTTCGCAAAGAAGAGCTTGGTTTTATTTTTCAAAATTACAATCTTTTGCCAGTTTATACGGTATTTGAGAATGTTGAATTTCCGCTCTTGCTCTTAAATATGAATTCCGACGAGCGAAAAGTGCGCGTTATGGAAACCCTTGCTTGGTTGGGTTTAACCGATAAAGTAAAATCGCGACCAGCACAATTGTCAGGAGGTGAATGCCAGCGAGTTGCCATTGCGCGTGCCATGGTAAAGCGCCCTTCATTGGTGTTGGCCGATGAACCTACAGCAAATCTGGATTCTGTCAACTCGCATAACATTCTGCAAATGATGAAAAAACTTAATTCCGAATTGAATACGAGTTTTATATTTGCCACTCATGACGAAAAAGTAATTGGTTATTTGAAAAGAATTATTCGGTTGCAAGATGGTAAAGTAGTTGGGGATGAAAAAATGTAGAGAACCCCTAACCACTAAAGGGGAATTATGCAAGTAATTTCGACATATATTTTTATATTATGAAAGAAAATAATGATAATAATAATAATAAAGAAACCAATACTAACTCCAATCCCCCTTTAGGGGTTAGGGGTTCTTCTCAGGGCACTTTATTTAAACTCGCATTACAAAGCCTAATTGGCAATGGTTTGAAAACCTGGCTCAATGTATTTGTCCTTTCAATATCGTTTGTGTTGATAATTCTACTACAAGGAATTTTGAAAGGTTGGAGCAATCAAGCTGTTGATGACACCGTGAAATGGGAAATTGCCGATGGTCAATATTGGCAGTCAAAATATGATCCATTCGACCCATTTTCATTGGATTCCAGTACGATTGAAATCCCTTCAGTTTTTAAGAAAGACATTGACAATCATTTTGTTGAGCCAATTTTGATATCTCAAGGCAGTATTTATCCCCAAGGCAGAATGCAAGCTGTGTTATTGAAAGGAATTCGCCCAGATCAGAAATTATTGAAAATTCCTACAAAAAAACTTTCCAGTAATTCCACCGAAATTCCAGTAATTTTGGGTGCATTCATGGCCAGACAAACTAAATTGAAAATCAATGATTTAATAACATTACGTTGGCGAGACAAAAATGGAACGTTTGAAGCCGCTGATATTCGGGTGGTGGACATTTTTAAAACCTCAATCCCTACCGTTGACAATGGGATATTATGGATTCCACTGGATAGATTACAGAAAATGACCTTGAATTTAAATTGTGCCAATTTATTGGTCAAATCACCAGAAATTAATTCAGTGAAAGTCTCGGGTTGGTATTTCAAGGATGTTGCAAAGCTCACAGAATCAACCATGTTGTTGGTGAAAACCAAATCCATTGGGACTAGCTTTTTATACATTTTGTTTTTGCTGCTTGCCATGCTTGCCATTTTCGATACGCAAACATTGTCAATCTTTAGACGTCAACGAGAAATAGGAACATTGGTGGCACTTGGAATGACACAAAAACAGGTGGTTTGGCATTTTACACTTGAAGGAGCTATAAATGCAGTTTTAGCTTTCGGATTGGGTGCCATTTGGGGAACACCCATCCTTTTTTATATGGTGAAATATGGGTATTCTTTCAATATGGATGCGAGCGAAATTGGAGTGCCAATTGCGGACACGATGTATGCCACAATTACTCCCGGTTTAGTGATTGGCACTATGATTTTCATACTTTTTGTAACGGCTGTGGTGAGTTATTTGCCTGCACGGAAAATTGCAAAAATGAATCCAACTGATGCCATTCGGGGAAAAGTGAATTGACCCCCAGTCCGCCAGCTGGCGGAGAACTATGTAAGTACTTTTGACATAAATTTTTACATTATGAAAGAAAATAAAAAAACTAGAAATAATAAAGAAACCAATACTAACTTCAATTCCCCTTTAGGGGCTAGGGGTTTAGGGTCTAGGGGTCATTTTTTATTAAAAGGTTTATTGCGTGACAAAAACCGAAGTTTACTGCCCATTATCGTAGTATCGCTTGGAGTAATGATGACGGTTTTTTTACAAGCTTATATGAGCGGCATTTTTGCCGATAGCATAGAAACGACAGCCAAATTTTCTTCTGGTCACGTGAAAGTCATGACCAGAGCATACAAAGAAAATCAATCGCAATTGCCCAACGATTATGCCGTAATGGGGATAAACGATGTGGTGAAAAAACTGAAGTCAACTTATCCTGACATGACTTGGACTGACCGGCTTCAATTTGGTGGATTGTTGGATGCACCAGATACAGCTGGAATAACGCGCTCGCAAGGGAACGTAATGGGTATGGGAATTCATTTCATCGGCCATAAAGATGAAATTGAAAGAATGGACTTGAAATCTAAATTATTGACAGGACGTTTTCCTAAAAAAAATGGTGAAATTCTTATCACTGACGAATTGTTTCGAAAAATGAATTTAAAGTTGGGTGACCCAGTAACCTTAATTTCAAATACAATGTTTGGAGAAATGGCCATGCATAATTTTGTGGTGTCAGGCACAATTCATTTTGGGACTTCCGCATTGGATAAAGGTTTGATTATGGCAGATATTGAGGACATTCGGACGGCATTGAATATGGAAGATGCAGCTGGTGAAGTACTTGGATACTTTAATAATTCACCCTACGTCAACTCAAAAGCTGTAAAATTATCAGATGATTTTAATAAAGATAATTCAAATAAATCCGACCAGTTTTCGCTTATCATGTTACCAATGAGCCAAATAAGTGGCATGGATTTTATGATTGCTTATTCTGAAAATGCGCAGTTCATAATCATTTTTATTTTCGTTTTTGCAATGTCAATAGTACTTTGGAATGCAGGTTTGGTAGGAGGTTTACGTAGGTATGGCGAGTTTGGATTGCGAATGGCGATTGGAGAAAGTAAACATGAAATTTATCGTTCATTGGTAGGTGAGGCATTGTTAGTGGGAATAATTGGATCTTTTATAGGCATTAGTTTTGGACTGATTTTTGCCTGGTTATTACAACATTATGGCATTGACGCGCGCAACATGATGCGGAATTCAAACATGATGATGCCAAGTATTTTGAGGGCGCAAATTTCTACTACTACCTACTTTATTGGCTTCATTCCCGGAGTGCTTTCTACAGTTATAGGTGCATTGTTGGCGGGAATTGGAGTTTATAAAAGGCAAACGGCAAATTTGTTTAAAGAGTTGGAAGGATAAGGACATTTACTATTTATTCATTTACTATTTTAAGATATGAAATCATTAAAATTAATCACTTTATTCTTGTTTTTTGGAGTAATTTTAAATGCTCAAAATTACCCAAGTGGAAAAACTATTCTTGATAAAGTGGACATAATATGTCTGCTAAAACGAGGATAATGACTGCTAAAATGGAAATAAAAGGCGTTCGAAGTAGTCGTACAATGGTTTCAAA